>NZ_CP053344.1:3455501-3769638 GCF_013113715.1 Herbiconiux sp. SALV-R1 | reverse complement strand
AGGTCCTCGGTCGCGGTGTTGCCGCTCGCCCCCGGCGCGAACGGGCACCCGCCGAGGCCTCCGATGGCCCCGTCGACGGTGGAGGCACCGGCCTCGAGCGCCGCCAGCGCATTGGCGACACCGAGGCCCCAGGTGTCGTGCCCGTGATAGACGATGTCGCGTGGGGGCGTCTCGTCGCGCACCCGGGAGATGAGCGAGCGCACCTCGTGGGGTACGGCCTGGCCGAGGGTGTCGCAGATGACGATGCCGTCCGCTCCTTCGGCGCGCGGATCCGAGGCGATCGCGAGCACGCGTTCCGGGTCGACGGCCCCCTCGAAGGGGCAGGTGAACGACGTGGCGATGCACAGCTGGATGCTGCCGCCGGCCTCGTGCACGAGAGCGATCGACTCGGGCATGCCGTCGAGGCTGGTGTCGACCGACCGCCCGATGTTCGCCTGGTTGTGGGATTCGGAAGCCGACAGGCAGTACTGCACGTTGCGCGCTCCCGCTTCCAGCGCCCGTGCCACGTGGCGAGGGGTGGCGACCCAGACCCAGCACGCCGCAAGCTCCTCCGGGGTGAGGGCCCGGATCACCTCGACGGTGTTGGCCAGGGGTGGCACGACGTCGCCGCGCGCCATCGAACCGATCTCCACAGCGGGAACCCCGAGCGCGAGGAAGGTGCGCACGACCTCCACCTTGCGCTCGACCGACAGCATCCCGCCGGTCAGCTGGAGGCCATCGCGCAACGTGACGTCGCGCAGCTTGCCGAGTTCGAGCCGCGTCATCATTCCTCCGTGGTCGGTGGGGTGGGTGCCGCAGGCGCCAAGGCGTCGACACGCTCGGCGGGGTAGCCGAGCACCTCCGTCAGCACCTCGCGGGTGTGGGCGCCGAGGTCGGGTCCGAGGCTGCGGATGGGGAGCGACCTCCCGCCGAGCACCGGGACGATCCCCGGGAACGCGACGTCGTGCAGTGTCTCTTCGCCGGTCGAGACCGGCATCCGCTGAACCATGCCGCGGGATTCGTACTGGGCATCGGCCAGGATGTCGGCGGCGGTGTAGATCGGACCGGAGGGCACGCCGGCGGCGTCGAGTTCGTCGAGCACCTGCTGGGCGCTGTGCCGAATCGTCCAGGCGCCGATCGCCGCGTCGAGTTCCTCGCGGCGCTGCCAGCGCAAGGCGTTGTCGCTCAGATCGGGGTCGACGGCCAGGTCGGGCCGGCCGATGACCTCCATGTACCGCCCGAAGATGGCGTCGCCGTTTCCGGCGATGACGACGCTCGCCCCGTCGGCGCACAGGTAGGCGTTGCTCGGCGCGATCCCCTCCATCCGTCCACCCGTGCGCACGCGGCGCACCCCGAACCCGTCGTAGTCGGGGATGAGGGACTCCATCATCGAGAACATCGCCTCGTTGAGCGCGACGTCGATGACGCGCTCGGCAGGTGGAGCGGGGGAGGAGGTGGCCTCCCGCCGATAGAGCGCCATCACCGTGCCGAATGCCGCGTAGAGCCCCGCGATCGAGTCGCCGATCGAGATGCCCACACGCACCGGCGGTCGGTCGGGGTCTCCGACGAGATCGCGGAATCCGCTCATGGCCTCGGCGACGGCGGCGAAGCCGGGGCGCGGGGAGAGCGGCCCGGTCTGCCCGAACGCCGAGATGCGGGTCACCACGAGCCCCGGCCGTAGCTCCTCGAGCACCTCGGGTGACAGTCCCCACCGCTCCAGCGTGCCCGGGCGGAAGTTCTCGAGCAGCACGTCGCTCTCGCGTACGAGATCTTTGACGACCTCGATGCCTTCGGGGGTGCGCAGGTCGAGTACCACCGACTTCTTGTTGCGGTTGATCGTTCGGTAGAGCATCGAGGTGGTGCCGCTCTGGAGCCGCCAGGTGCGCAGCTCGTCGCCTGTGCCTGGCCGCTCGACCTTGATGACTTCGGCTCCGAAGTCGGCGAGAAGACGTCCTGCCGTCGGAGCGGCGATGAAGTTGCCGAGTTCGAGCACGCGGATACCCGACAGCGGAGCGGGGTGAGGCGGGGCGGTCATCGCCCCACTATGCGGGCATCGTCGTGCCCGCGCCAACCCTGTGTCGGCCAGTGGAACACCTGCTTGCCGCCGGGACGGGCGTCGCCCAGGCTTCTGTGCGCGATCACGAAGGAGACGCACGATGACCCCACACGAGCCCCTCAGCCTGTCCCGCAAGCTGCTCGCCGATCACCTGCTGGCGGGAGAGCTCCGTGCCGGTGCTGACATCCGTCTCGCCGTCGATCAGGTGCTCCTCGAGGATGCGACCGGCACGATGGCGGCGATGCAGTTCGAGATGCTCGGCGCCGATTCCATCGGGGTACCGCTCGCCGTGGTCTACATCGACCACAACGTCCTGCAGATCGACGACAAGAACATGCAGGACGCCCGGTACCTGCAGACCTTCGCGGCGAGGTACGGCCTGCGATACTCGCCGCCCGGCCACGGCATCTCGCACTACATCCACCTCGAACACTTCGCCCGGCCCGGCACCGTGTTGGTGGGAGCCGACTCGCACACCTCCATGGCGGGTGCCGTGGGCAGCCTCGCCATCGGGGCGGGCGGGCTCGACGTCGCGGTGGCCATGGCGGGCTACGGCTTCGATCTCGTCTGTCCCACCGTCGTGGGCGTCGAGCTCGCGGGGTCGCTGCCCGCTCACGCCAGCGCGAAGGACGTGGTGCTCGAACTCCTCCGGCGCTACGACGTGCGGGGCGGGCGCGGGCGGGTGTTCGAGTTCTACGGCGAGGGTGTGGCGACACTGAGCACGACGGCGCGGGCGACCATCTGCAACATGATCGTGGAGACCGGTGCGACAACCGCGATCTTCCCCTCCGACGAGCGCACCGCCGACTGGCTCACCGGTCAGGGCCGCGCTGACGATCACCGCCCGCTCGCCGCCGACCCCGGCGCCGGGTACGACGAGTCGTTGACGATCGACCTGGCTACGATCGGGGCTCTCGTCGCTCTGCCGCACTCGCCCGGCAATGTGCACGCCGCCGCCGATCTCGAGGCCATCGACATCGTGCAGGTGTGCGTCGGGTCGTCGGTCAACAGTTCTTACGACGACCTCGCGACAGTCGCGGCGATCCTGCGCGGCAGCCAGGTGCACCCCTCCGTGCAGCTCACTGTGACACCGGGGTCGCGCCAGATCCTGCAGGCCATCATCGCTTCGGGCGTGTACGAGGAGCTGCTCACCGCGGGGGCCCGGATGCTCGAACCCATCTGCGGGCCCTGTGTCGGCATCGGCCAGGCGCCCATCAAGGGCGCACCGTCGCTGCGCACGTTCAACCGCAACTTTCCGGGCCGCAGCGGCACGGCGGAGGACGCCGTCTTCCTCTGCTCGCCGGCGACCGCGGCCGCAAGCGCTCTGGCCGGCCGCATCGTCGACCCTGCGACCGTGGTAATTCCCCCGATCAGGCCGGCCTCGGCCGCAGTACCCGCCCTGCACGACGAGATCATCACTCACGCGCTCCCGGCCGACACCCGCGTCGGTCTCGAGATCGAGCGTGGCCCCAACCTCGTCGCACCTCCCGCGCCGGCCCCGCTTGCCGGCACCCTGTCGGGCGAGGTGCTCATCGTCGTGGGCGACGACATCTCGACGGGCGACATGGCTCCCGACGGCGCCATCGCCATGTCGGTCTGGTCGAACATCGAGGCGTGCGCCCGTTTCATGTTCCAGCGCCTCGATCCGGACTTCTTCGACCGTGCTCGGGCCGCGGGCGGAGGCTTCATCGTCGGAGGCGAGAACTACGGCCAGGGCTCATCTCGCGAGCATGCCGCGCTCATCCCGCTCTTCCTCCGTGTGCCGGCCGTGGTGGCGAAGAGCTACGCGCGCATCCACCGCCGCAATCTCATCAACGTGGGTGTCGTCCCTCTCGTGCTGGCGCCGGGTCAGGCCGACGTCGAGGTGGGGGTGAGGTGGACGATCCGCGACCTTCGCGCTGCCGTCGCGTCAGGATCGCGGGCGGCGCTCGCCGAAGCCGACGACGGATCGACGGTCGAGCTGGTGATCGACCTCACCCCCGCGGAGCGGGAGACCGTGGTCGCCGGCGGCCTTCTGGCGCAGGTGCGTTCGGGCTCCCGCCGGCCGGCGCCCGTGCTCACGACGCGCTGAGTGAGAGCTGTCGTGCCTCGCGCGAGAGGGTCATGGCGACGGTCGACACCGCGGGGCCCATCTTCGACAGATCGGTGATGTGCAGGTGCGCCGACACCGACAAGGCAGCCACCGGCTCGCCGTCCGGCCCGAGGATGGGGGCTGCCGCACATCCGACGTTGGCTGCGGTCTCCTCCCGTTCGAACGCGAGGCGGTTCGCGCGGATGGCGCCGAGCTCTCGCCTGAGCCGGTCGGGGTCGGTGATGGTGCGTGGTCCGACCGAGGGCAGCGGATGCGCGCACAGCTCGTCGACTACCGCACTCGGGGCGTAGGCCAACAGTACTTTGCCCACTCCGGTGGAGTGTGCGGGAAGTCGTCCGCCCACCCGCGAGGGGAGGGGTGGGGTGGCGCGCGAGCGCAGGATCTGGATGTAGACCACCTCGCTTCCGTCGAGGATGGCGAGGTGCACGGTCTGCCCCGTGGCACGCATGAGCTCGGTCATGTGCGGGAACGCCAGCCTGCGGAGGTCGACAGGCCGGCTCGCCTGTTGGCCGAGCTCGAACAGCCTGATACCGAGGCGTATCTGGTCGCCTTCCCGTTCGAGTAGGCCGCGGCCGACGAGCTCGGCGGCTATGCGCGAGGTCGATGCCTTGGGTATTCCCGTGCGCCTGCCCAGCTCGGAGACGGTCATCGACCGCTCGTCGTGACCGAACGCCTGGAGGATGTCGGAGACGCGGGAGATCATCGAAGGAGCACTGGCTCGCTGAGCGGAACGCATGTTGTGAGTGTCTGCCGTCTCACAGAGGATGTCAAGAACAAAGACGTACACGGAGTAAATGAGGAACAATGCTCGACAGTGCCCGACGCGACGCCGCCCAGGCGCTCCTGCGATCGTACGAAGACGGCAGGCCCATCGGCCGCCTCTCGACGGCACATCCCGGCCTCGACGTCGAAGACGCCTATGCCATCCAGCTCGAGCAGGTCAGTGCCTGGCGGTCGGCGGGCCGCACCGTTGCCGGTCACAAGGTGGGGCTGACCTCGCTCGCCGTCCAGCGTCAGCTCGGCGTCGACCAGCCCGACTTCGGTCACCTGTTCCACGACATGTTCGTGCTGAGCGGAGAGCCGATTCCCGCCGGTACGTTCCTGCAGCCGAGGGTGGAGCCCGAGATCGCCTTCGTGCTGGGACGCGATCTGGCAGGGCCCGGGGTGACCGTCGCCGACGCCATCCGTGCCGTCGACATCGTCGTCGCGTCGCTCGAGATCGTGGATTCGCGCATCACCGACTGGGACATCACCCTCTCCGACACGATCGCCGACAACGCATCCTCAGGTGGTGTCGTGCTCGGTACACTCCCGCGCAGTCCCCGCGAGCTCGACCTGCGACTGCTGGGTGCCGTGCTCTATCGGAATGGTCGCATCGCGCACACCGGGGCGGGAGCATCCGTGCTGGGTTCCCCCATCTCCTCGCTGGTCTGGCTGGCGAACACGCTCGGCCGGCTCGGCACCTCGTTGCGTGCGGGCCAGGTCGTGCTGCCCGGAGCGATCACCCCGATGGTGCCCGGCCGGCCCGGTGACACCGTCACCGCGGTGTTCGCGGGCCTCGGCAGCGTCACCGCACGATTCGCGCCGGCACTCGGCTGACGGAAGGAGCACACATGTCCAAGCCCATCGCGGCGATAGTCGGGCCAGGCAACATCGGCACCGATCTGATGATCAAGCTCAAGCGGCGGGGCGTCTTCGACCTGCGCTACATGGTCGGCGTCGACCCCGAGTCCGACGGACTGGCACGAGCGCGTCGTCTCGGAGTCGAAGCGTCGGCCGAGGGTGTCGACTGGCTGCTCTCCCGCGACGAGCTCCCCGACGTCGTGTTCGAGGCGACGGCGGCGACCCCGCACAAGCTGAACGCTCCTCGCTACCGGGAGGCGGGCATCCGTGCCATCGATCTCACCCCGGCGGCGGTCGGCCCGTTCGTCTGCCCGGTGGTGAACCTCGACCACCACGGCGACGCCCCCAACATCAACATGATCACCTGCGGGGGTCAGGCCACCATCCCCATCGTCCACGCCATCTCACGCGTGACGCCGGTGGAGTACGCCGAGATCGTCGCCTCGATCTCGTCGAAGTCGGCGGGGCCCGGAACGCGGGCCAACATCGACGAATTCACCGAGACCACGTCGGAGGCCATCGTGCAGGTCGGCGGAGCTGAACGGGGGAAGGCGATCATCATCCTGAACCCCGTGGAGCCCCCGCTCGTCATGCGCGACACCGTGTTCGCCGCGATCGAGCCCGACGCCGATCGGCACGCCATCGAGGCGTCGATCCACCAGATCGTCGCCGAGGTGCAGAACTACGTGCCGGGCTACCGCCTGAAGACCGACCCGCAGTTCGACGAGCCGAGCGAGCTCTGGCACGGGCGAGCCCGGGTGGGCGTCTTCCTCGAAGTGCTCGGCAACGGCGACTACCTGCCCGCGTGGGCCGGCAACCTCGACATCATGACCGCCGCGGCCAACCGCACCGCCGAACTGCTCCACGCAGCGAAGCCGCTCGAAGGGGCACATCGATGACCGGCGTGCGCATCACCGACACGACCCTGCGGGACGGCTCGCACGCGATGAGGCACCGTTTCACCGAGAAGGACGTGCGCCAGGTCGTGCGTGCACTCGACGGCGCGGGCGTGCAGGTGATCGAAGTCACCCACGGCGACGGTCTTGCCGGGTCGTCGTTCAACTACGGGTTCAGCGCGGTACCCGACGTGCGGTTGATCGAGGCCGCAGCGAGCGAGGCGCGATCCGCGAAGATCGCGGCCCTCGTACTCCCCGGGCTGGGGACGGTTCACGACATGAAGGAGGCGGCATCAGCGGGAGTGCAGATCATGCGTGTCGCCACACACTCCACCGAGGCCGACGTGAGCGTGCAGCACTTCGGCGCCGCGCGCGACCTGGGGCTCGAGACCGTGGGCTTTCTCATGCTGTCGCACATGACGAGTCCGCTCGAACTCGCGCGTCAGGCCCGCATCATGGCCGATGCCGGCTGTCAGTGCGTCTACGTCGTCGACTCGGCCGGGGCCCTGCTGCCCGAGTCGGCGGCGGAACGCGTCGCGGCGCTGGTCGACGAGCTCGGCGACGACGCCGAGGTGGGCTTCCACGGCCACCAGAACCTCAGCCTCGGCGTCGCCAACTCGCTCGCCGCTCACGCCGTCGGCGCCCGGCAGCTCGACGGAACGTTGCGGGCGCTCGGCGCGGGCGCCGGCAACACGCCGACCGAGGTGCTCGTCGCAGCTCTCGACGCCGCCGGTGTCGACACCGGCATCGAGCTGCCCGGAATCCTCGCCGCGGCCGAGGACGTGCTGGCGGCGATCGCCCCACAGATCCCGGCGATCGGCCGCGACGCCGTCATCCAGGGCCGCTACGGCGTGTACAACTCCTTCCTGCTGCACGCGAAGCGGGCGGAGGAGCGCTACGGGGTGCCGGCGCACGCGATCCTGCAGGCGGTCGGCGAGGCCCACTACGTGGGTGGCCAGGAGGACATGATCATCGACGTGGCGATCAGGCTGCGCGACGAGGGCGTGGCCTGATGGCCGTGACCGACGCCGCCTCGGCGGCGCGCGCCCTGGTCGAGGCCGAGCGTGAGCGCGCGGCTCGCGGCCGGCTCACGGTGGAGTGGCCGGGGCTCGACCTCGGCACCGCTTACGCCGTGCAGCGCATGACCATCGGCGACCGCGTTCGTGCCGGCGACCGGGTCATCGGCACGAAGCTCGGCCTCACCAGCGCGGCGAAACAGCAGCGCATGGGCATCAGCTCGCCCCTCACCGCTGTGCTGGTCGAGAGCTATCTGTTGCGGGTCGATCAACCGGTTCCGCTCGACGAGCTCATCCAGCCGCGCATCGAACCCGAGATCGTGTTCGTGCTCGGCCGCGACCTCGAGGGGCCGGGCGTGACTGCCGCGGCAGCCCTCGCAGCGGTCGACCGGGTCTACGCGGGCTTCGAGATCATCGACAGCCGTTTCGAGGGCTACGACTTCGCGTTGCCCGACGTGGTCGCCGACAACGGGTCGAGCGCCTACGTGGTCGTGGGGGGAAACGGCGTCTCGCCGAGCGACCTAGACCTCGGACTCGAGGCCGTCGTGCTGAGCGTCGATGGCCAGGTCGTCGCCACAGCCACCGGAGCGGCGGTGCAAGGGCACCCCGCCGAAGCCCTCGCCCTCGCGGTCAACGCGCTCGCCGAGCGTGGGCAGGCACTCCGCGCGGGCGAGATCGTGTTCACCGGAGGGCTGACCGACGCCGTGCCGCTCCGGCACGCCAGCCAGGTGTCGGCCGAGTTCACCACTCTCGGCGCACTCGTGGTGACCGGCTACTCCGCCGTCGCCGATGACGACAGGAAGGACTGACATGCGCAATCCCGACAACACCCCGGAGCCCCTCTTCGAGGTCGCCGAGTTCGGATCGTTCGAACTCTTCTCGCCCCACGTCGACGCGACCGTGTGGTTCTTCAAAGACCTGCTGGGCATGGTGGAGACCGAGCGCAGCGGCGACTCGGTGTTCCTCCGTGGCTGGGAAGACCCGTACAAGCACACCCTCAAGATCACCGAGCGCGACACCGCGGGGATGGGATACGCCGGCTGGCGCACCACGTCGAAGCAGGCCCTCGAACGGCGCGTCCGTGCGATCGAGCAGACCGGTCTCGGGAGGGGTTGGGTGGAGGGGGAGTGCGGCGTCGGCGCTGCCTACGAGTTCGCGCTGCCCGACGGCGCCGTCCAGCGCCTCAACTGGGAGGTCGACTACTACGAGCCGCCCGAGCAGGCGCAGTCGCGGCTGCTCAACCGCGTGCAGCGGCGGCCGCTCACGGGGGTGCCGATCAAGGCGATCGATCACCTCAACCTCATGGCCGGCGACGTCACGGCGAACAAGGAGTTCTGCGCCGAGGTGCTCGGCTTCCGGCTCAGCGAGCACATCGTGATGAGCGACGACGTCGAGGCGGGGGCCTGGATGCGCCTGCAGACCCGTTCGCACGACGTGGCGTTCACGAAAGACGCGACAGGCGTCGGCGGTCGGCTGCATCACGTGGCGTTCCTCTACGGCAACTCGCAGCACCTCAACGACGCCTGCGACGTGCTCACCGACCACGGTCTCGAGCTCGAGGCGGGGCCCGCGCACCACGGCATCAGCCAGGCCGAGTTCCTCTACGTCTTCGAGCCGGGGGGAAACCGGATCGAACTCGTGGGCCAGCTCGGCTACCAGGTGCACGACCCCTCGTTCGAGCCGATCACCTGGAAGCAGGACACCCTCGACAACGCGATCATCTGGTACGGCGCACCGCTCCCGGCGGAGTTCGACACCTACGGCACTCCCAACGTGCTCCCCACCGCCTACCGCACTCCCAACGGCTACATCGCCGCCGAGATGCGCGCGATCCACGGAGTCTGAACCATGCCGATCATCCAGGTCTCCCTCGTGCAGGGGCGCACGCCGGAGCAGCTGCGGGCGCTCATCCACGGCCTCACGAAGACCGCCTCGGAGACGATCGGTGCGCCCGTCGAGACGGTGCGCGTCGTCATCACCGAGGTGCCGCCGACCCACTGGGGGTCGGGGCACCAGACCATCGCCGAGAAGAGGGGCGATGGCTCGGCCTGATCCCGTTCAGCCGGGCAGCTCGGTCGGCGTGCCCTCCTCGAGCACGAGGAGCGTGGTGCCCTCCGGCGCCAGGTTGCCGAGCAGTGAGTAATGCAGCTCGCGGTGCACGGCGGCGAGTCCGGCCTGGTGGATGGGCACCGCCACGCGCGGCCGTTCGGCCCGCACGAAGTCGACGGCCTCGCCGATCTTCATCCACGGCCCTCCCGCGGGCACGAGGAGCACAGGAGCGTGCTGCTCGCCACCGTCGAAGGAGTCGCCGGGGTGCCAGACCAGGTCGTCGACGACGAATCCCGTGTTGACCACGTCGGGCACGAGGGCGTGGATGGCGCCGTGCTTCTCGCCTGTGGCCCGCACGCGCAGGCCGTTCTCCTCCACGACGTCGCCTGCGGCGACGACGATCGCCTCGGTGAGGCCGAGGGCCTCGGCGACACCCGCGTTGGTCACGACGCGAGCACGCGGATTGGCCTCGAGAAGGGCGGCGAGTCGCTCGGGAGCGACGTGGTCGGGGTGCTGATGCGTGATGAGAACGAGGTCGAGATCGCGCAGCTCATCGAAGCCCGTGCAATACGCCCCCGGATCGATCAGGGCGCGCGCCGCATCCGTTTCGAGCAGCACGCAGGCGTGGCCGTAGTGGGTGATCTTCATGGATTCCTCGTTTCTCTGCCCGACACGATACGTAGGCGATCTGCCGTTGCAATCCCTCAACGCATACTGTTAGCTACTCGATAGTACTTATACGGAGCATTGCGAGCAATCGCTTCCGACTCATTCGACGAAGAATGGTGGTCACGTGTCAGAAGTGAGCTACGCGTCGCAGCGCATCCGCGCGGCGACGATCGCGAGCCGGTACTGGCAGCCCGCCGTGCTGACCGTGTTCGCGCTGGCCGGGGCCCCGCTCCTCGCGGGCACCGACGTCTTCCCGCTCCTGGTGCTGGCGGGCATCTACGCCATCGCCGTGATCGGGGTCTCGATCTTCGCCGGGCTCGGCGGCCAGCTCACCCTCGGCCACACGGTCTTCATGGCGATGGGAGCCTACGCCTCGGCCATCAGCGCGCTGGCGTGGAAGCTGCCGCCGATAGCGGGGGTGCTCATCGGCGTCGTGTGGGCGCTCCTGCTCGCCGTCATCACGAGCCCCATCCTGCGGCTGCGCGGCTGGTATCTCGTGATGGCGACCATCGCGCTCGTGCTCATGCTGCCGCAGCTCGCCGCCAACCTCGGTGACGTCACGGGCGGAAGCGACGGGCTGTACGGCATCCCCGACTTCGGCATCCTGGGCCTCGAGGTGCAGGGTGAGAGCGCCTACTTCGTGCTGGCCTGGCTGCTCGTCCTGGTGTTCTTCCTCCTTGCGCGGAACGTCCGCGGCTCCCGCTTCGGCCGGGCGCTCGCCGCTATCGGTATGGATCCGGATGCAGCTGCAGCAGCCGGCATCGGGCTGTTCCGTGTGAAGGCGGTGCTGTGGCTGCTCGTGTGCGTGCCCGCCGCCGTCGCGGGATCGATGTTCGCCCACTACAGCTCGTTCATCGCTCCCACGGACTTCAACTTCTCCGTGGCCCTCACGCTGTTCGCGGCGGTCATCATCGGCGGGGAACGGAGCATCTTCCTCGGCATCGTCGTCGTCGTCTTCCTGGTCACCATGCCCGCCTACGCCTCGGGGCCGTTCACCGTCGAGCTCATCGAGGCCCTCGCCCTGATCGCCGTCTATCTTGCATCGCCCTCGGGCATCGCGGGCATCATCTCGGCGACGGCCGGCCGTCGCCGCGCGCGGAGGGAGCGTCATGCTTGAGGTACGCGGGCTGCGGGTGGAGTTCGGCGGCGTCGCGGCGATCCACGGTGTCGACGTCGACATCGAGGCGGGCACGTTCGTCGGACTGATCGGCCCCAACGGCGCAGGTAAGTCGACGTTCATCAACTCGGTGAGCGGCACGGTGCTGCCGGCTCGCGGCACCATCGCCTGGAGCGGGCAGCGCCTCGACCGGTTGCGCGCCGACCGCATCGCAGCGCGGGGCGTCTTGCGTACCTTCCAGCACGCCCACCTGTTCGCGGGGCTCTCGGTGCTCGAGAACGTGATGATCGGCGCACACCGGCTCGGCCGCACGGGCGCTCCGGCCGCGATGCTGCACCTCGGCCGATGGCGCGACGACGAGGCCGAGCTGCGCCGGCGGGCCGGAGCGGCGCTCGAGCGGGTGCATGCCAGTCATCTCGCCGACCGTTCCTGCGAGGGCCTCACGGCGGGGCAGCAGCGGCTGGTGGCCGTCGCTCGCGCACTCGCCGGCGAGCCTGACCTGCTCCTGCTCGACGAGCCCGCGGCGGGCCTCACCGACACCGAGCGGGATGTCCTCGCGCGCGATCTCGCCGGCTACTTCGACGACCACGACCTCACCGTGCTGCTCGTCGAACACAACCTGGGGTTCCTCATGTCGCTCGTCTCCCGGATCGTCGTCTTCGACCGTGGCACCGTTCTCGCGCAGGGCTCGCCCGCCGAGATCCGCCGCGACCCCGCGGTCATCACCGCCTATCTGGGGGAGGCAGCCGATGCTCAGCGCTGATGGTCTGGAGCTGGGCTACGCCGGAGCACCCGTGGTGCGCGGGGTCGGCCTCTCGGTCTCGCCGGGGCAGGTCTTCGCGCTCCTGGGTGCGAACGGTGCCGGCAAGAGCACTGTCGCGCGGGCGCTGGCGGGTGTGCTGCCGGTGCGCGGCGGAACCGTGACTCTCGACGGGGTCGACATCACCTCGCTGAGCTCGAACGACCGCGTGCGCCGTGGTCTCTCGCTCGTGCCCGAGGGCAGGCACCTCTTCGGGCGCTCGACAGTGCGCGACAACATCCTCCTCGGCGCGTACACCCGCACTCGGCACCAGCGCGCGGAGTCGTTCGACCGGGTGATGGAGCTGTTCCCGCAGCTGCCCCGGCTGCTCGGCAAGCGCGCGAAAGACCTCTCCGGTGGTGAACAGCAGATGGTGGCGGTCGGTCGGGCGCTCATGGCCGACCCGCGCTACCTCATCCTCGACGAGCCGAGCCTCGGCCTCGCTCCCATCTACGTCGACCTCATCCTGCGGCAGGCGGGTTCGCTCGCCGCCGCCGGCGTCGGGGTGCTGCTCATCGAACAGAACGTCGGCAAGGCCCTCGACGTGGCCGGTGGCGCCGCCGTCATCGAGAACGGCACGGTCTCGCTCGAGGGCAGTGCCGATGATCTCCGTCGAGACCCGCGGGTCGTCGACCTCTACCTGGGTGGCATGTCATGAACTTCTTCCTCCAGCTCACCTTCGCCGGACTGAACGTGGGGGTGCTCTACATGCTCGTGGCGCTCGGCATGGTCGTCACCTACCAGGTCTCGCGGGTGGAGTCACTGGCCCAGGGGGCGTTCGTGGTCTACGGCGCCCTGCTCTTCGGCACCTTCCACGACGGGCTGGGGCTCCCGCTCCCGCTCGCGATCGTGTTGCCCGTGCTCATCTCGTCGCTCATGAGCGTGCTGCTCTACTGGCTCATGCTGAACAGGTTCGCCACCAGGGGGTCGACGGGGCCGGTCGTGATGTCGCTCGGCGCCGCCCTGATACTCGGCGAGCTGGCGAGGCAGTTCTGGGGGCTCAACGATCGAACGGCACGACCCTTCCTTCCGAGCGAGCCGATCTCCATCCTCGGCGCCACCGTGCTGCCCCACTCGCTTCTGTCGTGGATCGGCGGCGGTGTGCTGTTGCTCGCCGGGTACCTGGTGTTCGAGAAGACCATGCTCGGCAAGGCCCTGCGCGCGACCGCCGACGACATCGTGGGCGCGCGCCTGGTGGGTATCGATGCCCGTCGGATGCGGTTCGTGAGCTTTCAGATCGCCGCCCTGTTCGGGTCGCTCGCCGGCATCCTGCTCGCCCCCCTGATGGCGTTCGGCTGGACGGCGATCTTCCCTCTCGCCGTGCTCGGCGCGATCGGTGCGATCGGCGGCCGCTGGGAGTACCTCACCGCCGCAGTCGTGAGCATCGCGATCGGCCTGTTCTCGAGCTACGCGGGCGGCTACCTGTCGACGTCCTGGCAGCAGATCTACGTGTACGGGGCGTTCATCCTCATCCTGCTCGCCCAGCGAGCCGACCGCAGGGCCGGCGGGGGCCGCGCCCGCACCCTCGTCACCGCGCTCTCCCGGCGCGGGGGCAGCGCCTAGACCGCACCCGGCGGCGCATCCATCCCAACGCACATCACAGCACGAAGGAGTACTGAATGAAGCGCACACGACTCGCAGTGGGGGCCTCGACGCTCCTGGTCGCAGGCCTCGTCCTGACCGGCTGCTCGGGGAGTTCCTCATCCGACGGCGGAGAGGGAGGTGACAGCGCGACGGAGCCCATCCACCTCGGGGCCGTGCTCGAGGTGACAGGCCCCTTCGCCTCCGCGGTCGAGCCCGTGCTCAACGGACTGAACCTGGCGATCGACCAGGTGAACGACGAAGGCGGCATCGACGGAGCACCGCTCGAGCTTCTGGTGGAGGACTCCACCTCCGACCCGGCCACGGGTGCTGCTCTCGCCCGCACGCTCTCCGACAAGGTCGACGTGGTGTTCGGCACCGTCGGGGGAGGCGGCTGCCGTGCCATCCAGCCCATCCTCGACCGCGCCGACGTGCTGCAGTACTGTCAGTCGCCGCAGCCATTCGAGCCCACGGAGAACTTCTTCTGGGGGCTCGCGCCGTTGCGCGACTACCCTGCGGCCACGGCGGCCTGGCTCGAGGACATCGGGGCGAAGCGGCTCGCCTTCATCGGGCAGGACGACGCCAGCGGCGACGGCTACCTGTCTCTGTTCGAGGCGATCGTCGACGCCGACCCGGGCGAGTTCGAGATCGTCGCCGATCAGCGTTTCGCCCCCGGGGAGACGAACCTCGAGACCCAGATGACGGTTCTCCGCGACTCCGACCCGGATCTCGTCATCGCGGGGACCTCAGGCGGCAACGTCGTTCCCGTGGTGCGGGCGGTGAAGGCGCTCGGCATGGAGCAGCCGGTCTGGGTCGGCACCGGATCGGCGTCGATATCGGCCCTCTCCCCGCTGGCGAACGACCTGCCGGCCGGAGGACTGTACACGAACGCGTTCTGGGTCGATGTGTCGGGCGAGGTGCCCGCATCCGTCGCCTACTCCGACCAGGTGACCGCGTTCGCCGAGGCCTATGAGGCCGCGTACGGAACGACGCCGGGCTCAGGAGCGGCCGGTGCGTACGACAGCGTGATGCAGGTGGCAGCAGCTCTGCGCAGTGGCGCGGCCACCGGGCCCGAGATCGCACGGTACCTCGAACAGAACGCGTTCACGGGCGTGCTCGGCGAGTACGCGATGTCGCCGGAGCGACACCAGGGCGCGTCGCTGCCGCCCATCATGATGGAGTTCGGGGCCGACTCGACCTTCACCCTCGCCTTCGACGGGTCGTAGCCCCGTCGAAGGGCCGGCGGGCCGGCGCTCCTCGCGGGGCCGGCCCGCTCAGCGGCTGTCGCCCTGGATCACCCGATCGAGGAGCTCACCCGTGAGCGCGCGTTCGCCAGGGCTCAGCGAGCTGATGTCGTCGAGCGAGGCACGGAGGGCCGCCGCCGCGCCGGCTATGCCGGAGGTCGCCGGCCGATCCGAGAGATCGAAGGCGGCCTCGAACACGGCTTCGCGCGCAGCGACGAGGATCGCCTGGTGCTCACGCGCGGGCTTGCGCATGAGGGTGAGCACGGTTCCCGCCACGCCGCCGTCGGCCAGATCGACCGCCGACTCCTCGGTGATGCGCAGGCGCCCCGCCTGGGCTATGCGGCGCACGCTCTCCCGCACGATCGCGATGCCTGCCGTCCAGGCGGGCGACGGCGGGGTGCCTCGCCTGACGTGCATGAGCAGGAACACTTCGGGATTCGCCAGCCCGAAGGCGACGTGCGCGTCCCAGTCCCGCCGGAAATCGGCGATCGGGTCGTCGGTGAGGGGGCGCCGACTCTTCTTCTCGATGTAGGCGAAGAATGCGTCCTCGGCCACGGCGTCGAGCAATCCGTCCTTGTCGCCGAAGAGCCGGTAGATGGTGGGCGCCTGAACAGAAGCGGCGGCAGCTACGGCCCGGGTGGTGGCCGCCGCCGTGCCTCCCGAGGCGATCAGCGCCGCCGTCGCCCCGATGATGCGCGAGCGGGTGTCGTCGGTGGCGTCGCGCTCGAGCGTGGGTGAGGAGGTCTCCATGATGGTCGAGAGTAGCCACGAATCACCGAAATGGAAAATTGTTAGCGCCGCTATTGCGTTAGCGAGTTAAACACGCAAGTGTTAGCAGCGATATCGCAGTGTAGCGACATCCGGTCACCGGACCGATCCCGAAGAAAGCTGGAGAGTCACATGGTCGATGGAGACACCTACGATTACATCGTCGTCGGAGCCGGGAGCGCCGGGTGCGCTGCCGCGAACCGCCTGGTCACGGAGTACGGAGCGCGGGTCCTGCTGCTCGAGCGTGGTCCGGTCGACAAGAGCATGCTCATCCGCTGGCCGGCACTGGTCTTCACCATCATCCAGGGCAAGGCGGGCAAGAAGTGGGCGAAGCACTACCACTCGGTGCCCCAGCCTCGGGTGAACGGGCGTCGCATCCACGTCGTGCAGGGGAACACCCTCGGCGGTTCGAGCTCCATCAACGTCATGGCCTACCTGCGCGGTTCGAAGGCCGACTACGACCGCTGGACCGAGGCGGCGGGCGGCTTCGACTGGGGATGGGACGTCTTCGCCCCGATCTTCCGGCGTCACGAGGGCAACCGCCGGCTCGACAACGAGGCGCACGGGGGCGACGGGCCGCTGAAGGCGAACGATCCGGGCTACGTCACTGAGGCCAACGAACTGTTCATGAAGACGATGCAGCGCCGCGGCGTGCGGTACACGACCGATTTCGGTGCCGGCGACCTGCACGGCGTCGGGCTGATGCAGGTGCACACCCGGAAGGGTCGCCGGGTGAGTGCCGCCGATGCCTTCCTCAAGCCGATCATGGGGCATCCGCGTCTCACCGTCGTCACGGATGCCGAGGTGCGCACCCTGCGCTTCTCCGGCGACCGGGTGGTCGGGGTCGACTACCTGCATCGAGGCCGGATGAGGTCGGCGACCGCCTCGAAGGAGACCATCCTCACGGCCGGCCCCCTGGTCACGCCCAAGATCCTGATGCACTCCGGCATCGGCCCGGCTGAGCACCTCGCCGAGTTCGGTATCGAGAGCCGGGTCGATCTTCCCGGAGTGGGCGAGAACTTCATGGACCACCCGATCGTGTCCTGGATGGGCACCACGAAGGGCAAGTACGGCATCTTCGGCGAGGACACCGGGCTGCGGGCCGTGAAGAACGCCCTGCAGTACATGCTGTTCAAGACCGGCCCCATCACCTCGAACGGGCCGGATCACATCGCCATGCTCAACCTCGACGACCCCACCGCCACCGCAGAGCCCAACGTGCAGATCTATTGCGTGCCGATGCTCTGGAGTGAGTTCCTGAAGGGCCGCAAGAACACCGACGGCGTCACGCTCATGGCCAACATCGTGCAGCCCTACTCGCGCGGCCGCGTGCGGCTGGCGTCGGCCGACCCGGCCGCCGACCTCGAGATCGACTTCAACTGGCTCAACGATCCGCGAGACGCCCCTCTGTTCGTCAAGGCGCTCAAGTACCTGCGTTCGGCGTCGAAGTCCGAGCCGATCGCCCACATCATCGACGAGGAACTGGTGCCGGGGCCGCGCGCCGTCTCCGACGAAGACCTGCTCGAGGGAATCCGCGCCACGCTGCGTACGAACTACCACCCCTCCGGCACCGCGAAGATGGGCGCCGACGACGACCCGATGGCGGTGCTCACGCCCGATCTGCGGGTGCGCGGTGTCGCCGGCCTCCGGGTGATGGATGTCTCGATGATGCCGCACATGATCTCGAACTCCTTCGAGTCGACGGCATGCGCGGTGGCCGAACGTGGGGTCGACCTCATGATGGGCCGCCGCTGACCGTCGGGACCCCGCTCATCCGCACCAGGTGCTGCCAGCCGGCGTCGAGCTGGGCGGGGTTCCACACCTGCTCGCGCTTGAAGACGGTCTCCTCCTCGTCGGACCAGCTGGCCGAGCCGCCTGCCGCCAGCGCGCTGAGGGCGGTGCGGCAGGCGCGTTCGAGAAGCACGGCGTACATGGTCGCGATGCCCATGGTGGGCCCGACGGTGACAGCGCCGTGATGCGGCATCAGCACGCCCCGCGCACCGCCGAGGGACTCCGCGAGAGCGGCGCCCAGCTCCCGCGTGGCGATGAGGGCGCCCGTGCGCCCGAAGCGGGGGATCTGCGGATGGTCGAAGGGCACGGCGTCGTGCGAGATCGGGCGCAGGGGTACGTCGAGTGAGGAGAACGCGTTGACCGCCGGGGCATGGATGTGCACCACGGCACCGACATCGGGCCGTGACGCGTAGATCTCGGTGTGGATCGGGTACTCCAGATGCCGGCGGCCGGAGCCCTCGAGCACCTCGCCATCGGGTTCCACCAGAAGCACGCGTGACTCGTCGATCTCGCCGAGGCCCCACCCCGAGGCCTTCATCCAGGCCCCCCTCCCTTCGGGGTCGCGCACCGAGGCGTGGCCCCACACCATGTCGTCGAGGCCGGCGGCGGCGAGGGCGCGACTACCCTTCACGACCTCGGAGACCTGTTCGCGGCTCACTGGATCACGGCCTGGTCGGACGGGCGCACGAAGGCGGTGCGCTTCGCGAGCCAGCGCTCCGGAATCGCCGAGCCCCACTCGTCGACGGCTCGCTGATCTTCGAGCGACCACACCCGGGGATGGGTCCAGCGCGGGTCGTCGCCGATCGAGATCATGCCGGTGTCGAGTTCGACGAGCAGGTCAGAGGCGTCTTCGGTGTAGGCGAAGACACTGCCCCCGGTGCCATGGCGGCCGAGGCCCCACACCAGGTAGTGCTCGTCGTCGACGTAATTGTCGACCCGGCCGACGAGCCCGGGGAGGGTCCCGTAGTCGAACGCGATGTGGTGCAGTCTGGGGTCGCCCTTCAGCACCGCCACGCCGTGGTGCGGGGCGTTGAAGACCGGGCAGTGAAGCCAGGCGAGGAAGGGGTCTTCCCTGCTGCCGATCCAGTCGGAGGGCAGCAGGCCGAAAGCGGCGGTGAAGAACTCCATCATGGGCGCCACCTCGGGCACGGCGATGTTGAAGTGGGAGAACCGGAACGGTCGCTCGAGCGCCACCGCGGCGGGGGCGGGCACAGTCTCCATGCCCCGGTACAGCTTGACCGCGTAGCCGAAGGGGATCTCCAGAACGTGAGCCTCGGCGACCCCCGCGTGGCTGATCGGGCCGATGTCGATGGCTCCCGCCGCGACCGCCGTCGCGACGTGTTCTGCGAGGTCGCCCTCGACCTCGAGGTTGAGATGCCGGAGAGCTGTCTCGTCCGTCGCCGACTGCTGCAGCATCAGGTCGTGATGCCGATCGGCGGCACGGAGGAACGCGGTCGATCCGTCGTCATCGGTCACGTCGAGGCCGACCTTGTCGACGAAGAATGCCGTCGAGGCCGCCAGGTCGGGAACGTCGAGGGTTATCGATCCGACACGCGTGATCATGGGAGCTTCCTCTCATCCGGCATCATTACCGGCGGTCAATAGTACGTACTCGAAGGAGTTCGACATTACCGTTCAAACAAGCCTTGTGCTACCGATTTTGACGATGTACGCTCCGATTCGTACTTATACGGAGCTATTCAGTTCCGTGGTGTCGACAGAGAGCAGTGGCAACGTGGCTGAGACCTATCAGGCGTCGGATGACGTCTTCGCGGCGCACCCGGCGCAGGGGGCGGCACTCTCCGTCCCCCGCGAGCCCCTGGTGTACGAGCTGAACGGTGAATACATCGCCGGAGGAGTCTCGGTCGGGCAGCGTGAGTGGTTCATCCGTGGGCAGAACTCGTGCATCTCACTCGCGTGGACGGACTCCGGCGAGTCGCTCCCGACCAGGTCGGTGCCCGATGAGCACGCCATCCTCGTGCTCGCCGGCACCGCGTACGAGGTGGCCTCTGCCACGGGTACGGAGGTCGTGGAGGGCCCGGCCTTCGTCGTGGTCCCTGCGGGGTCGACGACGCTGACCTCCCTCCGGCCGGGGTTCGTCGTGCGGGTCTTCTCCGCGCGTGCCTCGGCCGTGCGCGATCGTGCAACCAACAGCGAGCGGTACTCCACCGCCGACCCGAGGGTCACGCCACTGGAGGAATCGGCGCCGGGTCCGTCTACCCTGCGCGTTCATCCGCTCGCCGACCTCCCGCCCGCAGACGGCCGCTTCGGGCGCATCTTCCGCACGGAGTCGCTGATGGTCAACTGGTTCGAGCCCGAGTTCGGCCCCCGCGACGAGAACTCCCTCACCCCGCACGAGCACGCCGACTTCGAGCAGGCGTCGGTGACGCTGGCAGGGGAATACGTGCATCACCTGCGCACTCCGTGGACAGCGCGACTCGGCGACTGGCGGCCCGACGAGCACGTGCAGGTCACGAGCCCGTCGATCACCATCATCCCCCCGGGCATCGTGCACACCACCCGTGCCGTGAGCCCCGGCACGAACGAGCTCGTCGACGTCTTCGCGCCGCCCCGCGACGACTTCATCGCCCGGGGCTGGGTGCTGAACCAATCCGACTACGACAGCAACAGAGAGGACTCATGATGGCCACCGTCGTTCCCCCCGCACCCGTGCGAGAAGACCTGAGCCCGTTCCCCACGGGGCCGGGCACTGCAGCCGGGCGGTATCTCCGCGACTTCTGGCAGCCCGTCGCGCTCTCGACCGACCTCGCTCCCGGAGAGGCGAAGCCACTGAAGATCCTCGGAGAGGACTTCACCTTCTACCGCGGCATGGACGGCACACCCGTCATCACGGCGCCCGGATGCCCCCACCGGCAGACCCGCCTCTCCCTCGGCACGGTCGAGGGGAACGACATCCGATGCCTCTTCCACGGCTGGAAGTTCGACTCCGCGGGCGCCTGCCTCGAAGCTCCGGGTCAGGGAGGCACCCTCGTGCAGCGTACGCGCGTCGCGACGTACCCCGCCGCCGATCACCACGGCCTGATCTTCGGCTACTTCGGGGCGGGAGAGCCGCCGGCCCTCCCCGACATCTTCGGCTTCTCGAAGAAGTACGGCCGAGACATGGAGAACGCGCGCGTGCACGACGTCGGCACCTACCGGCGGCTCTGCAACTACTACATCAATGTCGAGAACGTGCTCGACCTCGCCCACGTGCCGTTCACCCACCGCCTGTCGAGCGATCCCACCGTCACCGAGGTGGGATTCTCGGCGAGCGTCGGAGTGGTGCGCGACATCACGATCGAGCGCTCCGAGCTCGGCATCAAGGCCGTCGAGGTCGACGCCGACGGCTACCCGACCGAGGCCATGGTCATCCTGCCGAACGCCATGCATCTCATCGTCGGCCAGCGCGACGGCTACCTCGAGCAGGTGGCGTGGCGGGTGCCCGTCGACGACGAGACGCACCTGAGCTTCCAGGTCACGACGCTTCACACAGACGAGCCCGGAGCTGAGCGCTACTGGGCGTACAAGGAGCGCCAGGGTGCGCTGATCGCCAAGTACCCCGACACAGAGATCTGCGCGGAGCAGATTCTGCGCGGCGAGAAGAGCCTCCGCGACTTCGTTGACCATCCCCTGCTGGTGAACATCGAGGATCACGTGGCGCAGATGGGCATGCGCTTCATCGCAGACATCGGCAAGGAGAATCTCGCCCAGTCCGACAAGGGTGTCATCCAACTGCGCCGCATGTTCATGAGCCGCCTGGCGGACTACGTGTCCGGCACCCCCAACGTCGTGCACACCTGGTAGCGATGAGCGCCGAAGAACAGGGCTCCACCCTCACGCTGGCACCGGGGATGTCCGGCACGCCACGGCTCGACCTGCGTGTGCGGGAGATCCGGTGGGAGGCCGATGGTGTCGTCTCCCTTGTGCTCGTCGACCCGGCGGGCGCAGAGCTGCCCGAGTGGCAGCCGGGCGCCCACCTGGAGATCGTGCTGCCCAGCGGTCTCGTGCGGCAGTACTCGCTGTGCGGCGACGTCGCAGACCGCTCCACCTACCGCGTCTCGGTGCTGCGCGAAGAGCAGGGCCGCGGAGGGTCGCTCGAGATCCACGACACCGCCCTCGTGGGCCGGGTGCTCGAGGTGCGGGGGCCGCGCAACCACTTCGAGCTGCGGCCGGCCGGGCGCTACGTGTTCATCGCGGGTGGCATCGGCGTAACCCCCATCCTGCCGATGATCCGCAGTCTCCCGGCCGATGCCATCTGGGAACTGCACTACGCCGGGCGATCGCTGTCGACGATGGCCTTCGTCGATGAACTGCGCGCGCTCGATGCGGGTCGTGTGCATCTGGCGGCGCGCGACGAGGGTGGGCGGCTCGACATCGAACAACTCGCTTCCTCGTTCGACGACGGTGTCGCAGTGTACTGCTGCGGTCCGGCCCGGCTGCTGGAGGCCGTCGAAGAGGCTGTGCACCGGCTGGCTCCCGGCGTGCGCGTGACCACCGAGAAGTTCGCATCGAGCTTGCCGGGGTCGCCGAAGCCTGTGCCGGAGGGCGGCGAGCGGGAGTTCGAGATCGAGCTCCCGCGTCGCGGAGTGCGTCTGCGGGTGCCCGTCGACCGCTCCATCCTCGACGTCGTGCGCGAGGTCGTTCCCGGTGCTCCTTCATCGTGCGAGGAGGGGTACTGCGGAAGCTGCGAGACGCGCATCCTGGCCGGGCTCGCCGACCACCGTGACGAGATCCTGACCCCAGAAGAACGCGAGGCGAATCAGACGGTGTTCACCTGCGTGAGCCGATCGTTCAGCGACACCCTGGTGCTCGATCTGTGAGCGCCAGCATGGTGGCGCCGTGGGGCGACCGGCGTTTCGGAATCGGCACCTGGTCGAAGCTGCCTGTGCCGGAACTCATGGAGGTCGTGCGCTTCGCCGGTTACGACTTCGTGGTGATCGATCTCGAGCACGGATTGCACGACGCCCGGTCGATGGCGCTCGGCGTGCTCGCCGCGCAGAGCGTGGGGCTCAGGGCGTTCGTGCGCGTGCTGGGTCACAGCGTCGCCGAGCTGCAGGGCGCGCTCGACGCGGGTGCCGACGGCGTCTTCGTGCCGCACGTCGACTCCCGCCGAACAGCGGAGGCGGTGGTCGCGGCCTGCCGGTTCGCACCACGCGGCAGCCGCCGGGGCAGCCCCACGACACGCTTCGGCGGCTGGTCGACCTCGACGCAGGAGGAGCTCGTGGGTGCGGGCGACACGCTGACCGTCATCGCTCAGGTGGAGAGCCCGGCTGCCGTGGCCGCCATCGACGACATCGTCGCGGTCGACGGCATCGATGCGCTGTTCATCGGCACCTACGACCTCAGTCTCTCCTCGGGTGTCGACAGTGCGAGCCCGCAGTTCGCGTCGCACATCGAGACAGTCGAGCGGGCTGCCTCCGGTGTGCTGGCGCTGGGCTCGCCTGCCGTCGATGGTGTCGACGCCGCCCGCCTGGCCGAGGGTGGCTACCGCTTCGCCATGGTCGGCAGCGATGTGACCTTCCTCGGCGAGGGTGCGCGGCGTGGTCTCCAGGGCCGGCCGCAGCGAGGGCGGAGCGACGAATGAACCGGCCGAGCGATGTGCTCCGAGCTGCGGATGCGCGTGAGCAGCTGCACGCACTCGTCGTGGGGCTGTGGTACGAGATCGACCACGACGACGGCACCGGTGCGGCGGCATTCTTCACGCCCGATGCGACGCTGACCTTCGAGCGGGCGAGCTTCCGGGGTCGCGACGAGATCGCGGGTGTCTACGCCGCGCGCACGGGTCGTGGGCCACGGGTGTCGCGCCACCTGGTCACGAACTTCCATCTGCTCCGCGCCGAGAGCGACCGCGCCGCGGCGGTGTCGGTGCTGCTCCTGTTCGGAGACGACGGTTCGGCCCCCCGCCCCGTCACCACTCCGCTCCTGATCGCCGACGTCGCCGACTCGTACGAGCGGGTGGACGGCGAGTGGCTGATCTCCGACCGGCGCCTCACCCACCAGTTCATCGCTCCCGACTCGGTGCTCGCCGTGCCCACCCGGTGACGGATGCGCGTAGCCGCCGCCCTGCGCCCGGCACCCTGGCGGCGGGAGACACGAGCTACAGGTCGCCGACGCGGGCGAGTCGGGTGAGGGCGTCGAGGAACCGTTCGCGTCGAGGCGGGTCGAGCGGCTCGAGTGCGCCCTCCTGGGCCTGACGCACGCGAGGCGCAAGATCGCGCGCCGCCTCGGCTCCCGCATCCGTCAATTCGAGCACCTGCCGGCGTCCGTCGGCGGGGTCGCGATAGCGGTGCAGCCAGCCGCGCTTGTCGAGGCGCGAGACGATGTCGGCGGCCGTGGACTTGTCGAGCGCCGCGATCTCCCCGAGCACACGCTGGTTGATTCCCGGCGAGCGGGTCAGGGTGATCATCGCCGACAGCTGCGGGCCCGTGATTCCGTTGCCGACGAACTCGCCGATCAGGGCGGTGTGCACCTGGCGGGCGCGGCGCACCAGCACGCCGGGGAGTTGGCTGGTCCAGGCACGTGTGGAGTCGAGGTCGGCCCTCCCGACCGCGGTCAGGTCGGCGAGGAACGGCTCGTGCTCCGGCTCCTCCAACGGCGACAGCAGCTCGTTCTGCACTCTCTGCGCGGCGGGGCGGAGCTGGTCGAGGGCGAAGCGGGCGGCGGCGGTGAGGGTGAGCACGTCGCGCCGGGTGTCGAGGGCGCTTCGTTCGCGGCTGATCCACTGGTTGCGGGTGAGGCGGCGCACGATGTCCATGGTCGACGACTTGTCGAGGTACGCGAGCTCACCGACCTTGCGCTGGTCGCTCCCGGGCTTGGCGGCCAATGCCTCGAGGACGGCGAACTGGGGGCTCGTGGGCTCCGTGCCGATCGCCTCGGTCCAGAGCGCCGTGTGCAGCTGCAGAGTACAGCCGAGCACGTACCCGAAGAACGATCGCAGCGGGGTCGAGCGGAAGCCCTGCGCAGTGGTGAGGTCGGTGTCATTCATCCGGCACTCATCCTATGGGCAGCCGGATGCGTGCACACTACGTGCCGCCCCGACCGGGCCCGACCCACCTAGCCTGCTCCTCGTATCGACGCCACCGCACCTGTCGTCTCGATCACCGGATCGGCTCTCTAAAATAAGACGCACACCAACTAATCTGATGGGGCGCTCGAGGGATCGCGCCGCTCAGGCGGCTCCCCGCCGCGCCCAGCGCACACCTTTTCAATGACGAAAGTTGGAGCACCGATGACGCACGACCCGACCCGCTTCACGCACACCGTCGCATCCGACGGCCCGGCCAAGGGCATGACCTTCGCCGGGCAGCACCGGTTGTCGCCGGCGGCCCTCGCCAACCGCGACGTGCCTCTGGTGGTGGCCATCCATGGCGGCGGCTACACCTCCGACTACTTCACCGTGCCCCAGCACTCGCTGCTCGATCGGGCGGCAGCCCTCGACGTACCCGTCATCGCCCTCGACCGCCCCGGCTACGGCGGAAGCGACGCCGTCTCCACCGGCGACTCGGTCTTCTTGGCCAACGCCGAGGTGCTCGACCATCTCATCGCGGAACTTTGGACCGAGTATGGGGCGGGGACTGCAGGGGTGTTCCTGATCGGACATTCGTTCGGCGCCGTGGTGGCGATGGCGATCGCCGCGCGCCGACCGGGGTGGCCGCTGCTCGGCATCGCCGTGTCGGGCTGCCTCGTGCGCTTGCCCGAGGGTTTCGCGGCGAACTGGGAGCAGGCGCCGGAGTGGGTGCCCATCCCTCCCGGGGTGAAGGCGGGCCTGATGTTCGGCCGCGACTGGACGCGTCGCCCGGAGATGCCGGAGGCTGCGGCCTTCGCGAGCGTGCCCGTGTCCAAGGCCGAACTGCTCGAGATCGGCACGCTGTGGGAGCCGCGGCTGTTCGGCGAGATCACGAAAGACATTGCCGTGCCTGTGCACCTGCGTCACGGCGAGTACGACGCCCTCTGGTTGAGCAGCGACGATCAGGTGGCCGAGTTCGTGTCGGCTCTCACTGCTTCGCCACGGGTCGACGCGGAGCTGTTCACGGGCGCCGGTCACGCCATCGACTTCGAGCGGGGGAGCGCTGCGCTGCAGGTGCAGCAGCTCGGCTTTGCGCTCGATCTGGCCGCACGCCTCGTGCGCGAGAACGCCTGAGGCGGGACGCGTCGAGGGTGGGGTGAGGTGGCCGTTCAGCACGTCCCGCGTACGCGGCGCGAACAGTTAGGTCCTCTTCGTGTGCTGAACGGTCTCCTCGCTCGCACGGGCACGGGCACCGGCACGGGCGGGGTGGGGCGCGGCGAGCGTGCGCCTCAGGGAAAGATCGTGTCAGGCAGGATGCCGGTGAATGCGAGCATCACGCGCCTGCGGGCATGATCTTCGCTGTCACCGAACCGGTCCACCCCGAATGAGAGCAGGGTCACCAGCTCGAAGACATCGTCGACGTCGACGTCACGCCCTCCTGTGGCCGCAGCGAGGAACACGGCAGTTCGGTCTCTCAACGGTGCGCATGCCTCTCGAACGACCGAGGTGTCGTCGGCGAGGGCGTCGATGATTCGTGCCGGCATCCCGTGCCAGGTGCGCAGATGCCAGGTGAGGCGGCATAGCCACTCGCCGAGTGCCGCTGACGCCGTGGTCTCCGCCGCCAGCTCGTCGCCACTGTCGATGAGGTGCTGGATGTTCTCTCGCATCAGTTCGACCAGCAGCTCGTCGCGCGTGGGGAAGTTGCGGTACAGGGTCGCGTTCCCCACGCCGGCGGTCTGGGCGATCCTATCGAGCGAGGCATCCGTTCCCTCCGCATCGAAAGTGACACGAGCAGCCGCCAGGAGAGCCGCCCTGTTGCGTGCGGCATCGGCGCGTGGTCTCCCCGTCATGGTCGGCCCATCCGTTCGAAGTGGGGACTGTCCCCATATACTGATGTGGGGAGAGTCCCCACATCTATGGAATGGAAGCGTACATGAAGCCGACCCTGCACGGACGGACAGCATTGGTGACGGGGGCGAACGGAGGACTCGGTCGCGAATTCGTGCGTCAAGCGCTCGACCGTGGTGCCGCGCGTGTCTACGCGACGGCGCGGAACCCGCGTGAGTGGGAAGACGACCGGGTCGTGCCCCTCGTGCTCGATGTCGCCGATGCACCGGCGGCGCGCATCGCTGCGGAGTCCGCCGGCGACGTCGACCTCGTCATCAACAATGCCGGAGTGGCACTCGCCGAGGATGTGTCGCTGCTGAGGGGTTCCGATGACGCACTGCGTGTGACGATGGAGACCAATTTCTTCGGTGCGCTGCGTGTCGCTCAAGCCTTCGCGCCGGTGCTCGCGCGCAACGGTGGTGGCGCGGTGATCAACGTGCTCTCGGCCGCGAGCTGGATCAGCGTCCCGACGGCGTACGCCGCATCGAAAGCCGCCCTGTGGTCGGCGACGAATTCTCTGCGCATCGAGCTGGAAGAGCAGGGCACTCATGTCGTCGGGGTGCACCTCTTCCTCGCCGAGACTCCCATGACTCGGGGGCTCGATCTGCCGATGATCGAAGCGGGCAGCGTCGTCAGCCAGACCTACGACGCCCTTGCGGAGGGCGCCTGGGAGGTGATCACCGACGACACCACCCGGCGGCTCAAAGCGCAGCTCGGGGGAGACCTCCGCGAGATGTACGCCACGCCTTTCCTTCCCGAGGCGACCGGTCGAGCTTCTGAGCGAGCGTGAGCCAGGCGGCTCGCCACCGTATGCGATGAATGGGTCCGTCGTGCGGCCACCACGCCGCACGACGGACGCTGGTCCGAGCCTTCGCCGATGGCCGTGAATCGCCGGGCCATATTCAGCCGACCCGGACGGCCTCCTGCAGGCGGAGTGCCCGTTCTCTGAGCGCGCGGAGCGACCCTCCTTCTGTGGCGTCACCGAGCAGGCTCCGTCCTACACCGACGGCGGTCGCGCCGGCTCTGATGCACTCGCCCGCATTGCGTTCGTCGACGCCTCCGGTCGGGACGAGCGGAATGAACGGAAGGGGCTCGCGAAGTGCCCTGATGAGCTGCGGCGACCCCACCCCAGCTGGAAAGACCTTCACAGCGAGAGCACCCGCTCTATGAGCCGTCAGCGCCTCGGTGGCCGTTGCGGCGCCACAGAGCACCGGGATTCTGCGCTCGACCGCGGCACTCAGGACGTCGAGGACCACTGCAGGCGTCACGAAGAAGCTCGCACCTGACTCGGCCGCAGCGGAGGCCAGCTCGGTGGTGATGACGGTTCCCGCGCCGAGATACACGCCCTCTGGAATCGAAGACGACATCTGCCTGATGGCTTCGACCGAGCCGGGGGTCGTCAGAGCGAACTCCAGAGCGGAGATGCCGGAATCGATGAGGGTCTCTGCGCAAGCGGCGAGGTGGGACGCGCTGTCACTCCGGAGTATTGCGACGATCCGTGCAGCTTCCAACTGTTCGAGGTCGAATACTCCTCGGGTGATCATGCCGTGACCTCGCCGGGAACGAGCAGGACCTTGCCGCGCGGCTCGCCACTGGGCAGGTCGTGGCCACGCAGGGCGCTGATGGCATGCTCGATACTGGTCAGTGGATACCGATGGGTGACGACCGGGCTGGGGTCGAGTGAACCCTGGTTCAGAAGCGCGACCACGAGCCGCCATGCCTCCGCGGTGTACCCGAAACTCCCGCGAATGCGAAGATCGTTGTTGACGATGTCGTCGCTGCTGATACTCACCGCGCGCTCATGGCCGGCGATGCCGAGGAGTAGCAATTGCCCCCCGCGGCGCGGAGCGGTGAATGCCGTCTCGACCGCGGAAACCGCCCCGGCAGCTTCGATGACGTAGTCAAAGCTGCGTGGATCGATGGAGCCGGTGGTGAACTCCGTTGCGCCAAGCCGCAACGCAAGCTGACGTTGACTCTCCCGCAGGCCCGCTACCACGATAGATGACGGAGACCACAGACGGGCTGCGTGGGCGGCGAGTAGTCCGACGGTGCCGTCGCCGATGACGAGAAGCCGGCTTCCGCGTTCGGGTGGCAGCTCGTTCATGCCGCGGATGACGACCGCCATCGGTTCGACCAGCGCCCCTGTCTCGAGGGCGACGGAGTCGCTGAGGCGGTGTACCAGATGTTCGGCCGCGGTGACGCTCGGACCGGCGGCTCCGTCTTTGGTGAAACCCAATTCGTCGTACTGGGCGCAGAGATTCGTCGCGCCGGCCCGGCAGGCGGGACACGTCCCGTCGGGGACGATCCCTTCTACTACCACATGGTCGCCCGGCTGCACACGCGTGACCCCCGATCCCGTCTCGGCGACGGTACCGCTCCACTCGTGGCCGAGAACCAGGGGGTAGCGCACGTAGGCCGGGTCCATCGCGCCGTCGATGATCTCGAGATCGGTGCCGCACACGCCAGCGAATGCGGGCACGATACGCACTTCGCCCGGACCGGGGGGCGTCCATGTGCGTTCGGTCAGGCGGATGTCGTGTGGCGCGCTGACGACGACGGCAATGCCGGTGCCGCTCTTTTCGGTCAGTGGTTCGCGGGTGGATTCGTCAGCAGATACTCCTGCCATGATGGGCCTCCAAAGCCGTTCGAGATCTTGTCGGCGTGTTCCCGTACGAGCTCTCCGAGCTCTCGGGCGCGCCAGGTGGTGATGTCACGTTTCAGGCCGGTGATGCTGATGGATCCCAGAGGCGATCCGTCGCGGCCGAGGAAGGCGGCGCCGACGCAGTACACGCCCTCGTCGTCTTCCTCGTCGTCGATCGCGTAGCCGCGCTCGCGGCTCATGGACAGATCGTTCATCAGCGTCGACACGTCGGTGATGGTGTGTCGGGTGCGCTCGGGAAGACCGTTCTCGGCAGCGATTCTGGCGACCTGCTCGGCCGACAGCGTCGACAGCAGCGCCTTTCCGGCGGCGCTGTGATGGGGGAACTCGCGGCGGCCCAGCTGGGTCGTGAACCGGATGGTCCCAGGACCATCGACGCGATCGATGAAGACGGGATGGCCCTCATCGGCGACTGCCAGTCGGGTCGTCCAACCGGTGCGAGCGGTGAGTTCGTGCATGACCGGCCGGCACACATCCATCAGTCCGAGCCCCTCGTTGAGACTGTCGGCGAGGCGGATGACCGCCCTACCGAGCCGGTACCGGGGGCCCGGTTGCACCTCGGAGACGTAGGACTGGGCGACCAGCGTGCGCAGCAGCGCGAAAGTCGCGCTCTTGGACGCCCCGAGCTGAGCGGAGAGTTCCGTGACGGTAAAACCCGTACCTCCCGCCTCGCCCAGCAGATCCAGGAGACGCAAGGCGCGGGAGACGCTCCGCAGCGTGTAGCGGTCGGTTGGATCATTCGGCTGAAGCGAATCTGAGTCTGTCATGGCGAACACGTTAGCAACGTCGGCACTGTACTGGACGGGGCTCATCGACCTTCCGCTCCGAGGACATTCGCGATCAGCCACGGATTGAGGAAAGTTCCATGGGGATCCAGGCGCTGTCGTAGTGAGAGGAAGTCCTCGAAGCGGGGGTAGAGGGATGCGGCCGGCCGAGACGACTCACTGAATACCTTTCCCCAGTGGGGACGCGGTTCAAAGTCGGCCAGCGCCCGCTCGACCAGCTCCACAGCCCTGCTCACCCGGGCGGTGTCCGGGTCCCAGGTCATGTGTACGGCCACCGTCTCCCGCTCGTACTGCGGGCTCAGCCAGAGGGTGTCGGCAGCCACGGCACGCAGTTCCCAGTCCTGTAGGACGGACGAGAGCTGATCGCGCAGCGGCAGCAACGCACGCACCGCTTCGGGTGCGCTCGCCGCCGGCAGGTGGAACTCGGACTGCAGTTCCTCACCGTTACTGGGTGTGAAGTCCATACGGAAGTGCGGAAGCCTCTCCGACCACAGGCCCGGGATGCCCAGCTGCCGCGTGCAGTTGATCGCGTCGAACCCGGGGAGGGGGTGCAGGTGCTCGGTGGCGGTCGCGTGTCCGAGAACGGCGAGCGGTAGCGCGGCGCGATCGGTGCGCTGCTTCAACCAGAGTTGGGTCGTGGCTTGAGCACGGTCGGTGAAGATGCTGACGCTGTACGCAGCATCCATCAGCTCGTCGAAGTTGGCCAGGACCGAGTCCCACGGCACGTTCTCGTAGACGCGCTGCTCGACCTCGAATTCCGGCTCGACGCGGAGTCGCACTCGAGTGACAACACCCAGAGCGCCGAGATGCACGACCATCCCCGCGAAATCGGGATGATCCTCGTCGACCTCCAGGAGACTGCCGTCGGCGAGAACCAGCTGAAGGCCGACGACTGCGGTGGCGAGATTTCCGTTGGCCCGCCCGGAGCCATGGGTGGCGGTGGCGATCGCCCCGGCGATCGAGATGTGCGGCAGGGAGGCGAGATTGTGGAGTGCCAGGCCTTCGCGGTGCAGCACCGAGGCGAGTGACCCGTATGTGATGCCTGCGGGCGCATCGACGGTGGATCTGTCTGCGGAGACCGAGACCGTCTCGAGGTCGACCGGGGAGGCCACCGCTCGACGACCATCAGTGATACCCGAGAACGAATGGCGCGACCCGACGACGGTCAGCGACTCGGCATCGGCGACGATCTGCTGCAGATCGTCGACCGTCGTGGGCTGCTCGATGGCGTCGAACGCGTAGGTGTAGGTGCCGGCCCAGTTGGTGTGCTGGCTCTTCGTAGGCATGCTCATGTCGTCCTCACTCGTGTGCGGCCGGCGTCGTGGCGCCGAAGGTCAGCACCATGGTGTTGCGGTACTGCTGGCCGGCTCGGAGAACCGGGCTCGGGAAATGTGAATGGTGGGGCGAGTCCGGGAAGGTCTGCGTTTCCAGCGTGAACCCCGCGAACGGCGCGTATTCGGTGAGCGGTGCTTTCGCGCTCACCCCGCCGAGGTAGCCGCCGACGTACAGCTGCACCCCCGCCTGATCGGTCGCCAGGTCGAGAGTTCGCCCGCTGGCGGGATGGGTCACCCGGCCCACCGTGCGCAGGCCCCGCCCGGCGAGAATCCAGTTGTGGTCGTAACCTGCCGCCTCGTCGACATCGCGGCCGGCTGCCTCGTTGACGACCTCCCCGATGTCCCGCCCGATCGCCTTCGGGGTGCGGAAGTCGAAGGGTGTGCCCTCGACCGAGAGGATTTCCCCTGTCGGCAGCAGATCGCCATCGACTGGCGTGTAGAAGGGGGCATCGAGTTCCAGCTGGTGGCTCAGCACGTCGCCTGAGGCGTGGCCGCCGAGGTTGAAGTAGGAGTGGTTCACCAAGTTCACGATGGTCGCGGCATCCGTCGTCGCCGTCATCGTGATGCTGAGTTCCGACCCGGTGAGCCGATACTCGACCGCCGACCTGAGTTCGCCCGGGTACCCGCCGTCACCATCGGCGGAGATGAGCCGGAAGGTGACAGCGTTGCCGTCGGTCGCGGGTTCGGCATCCCAGAATCGGCGGTCGAATCCGTCGAAGCCGCCGTGCAGGTGGTTCCGGCCCTCGTTGAGCTCGAGCTGGTAGGTGGTCGCGTCGAGAGTGAACCGTCCGTCCCGGATGCGATTGGTATATCGGCCTGCGGTCGAACCCATGTAGTTGGGGTCGCGGAATGCATTGGCAAGAGTGTCCCGGCCGAGGACGACGTCGGCGCGTTCACCCGCTGCGTCTGGGACCCAGAGCTCCAGAAGTCGGGCTCCCGCGTCGGTGAGCACGACGCGGATGCTGTCGTTCTCCAGCGTGAAGAGGTGCGGTGCTCGCGGCGTCGAGGTGGCCGTGGGCGAAGTGGTCTCGGTGGTCATCGCTTTCCTAACGGGTTTCGGTGGGGCGGGTCGGTGGTGCGACATCGGAGTCGTCGACGTCCTCCATGACGCTTGACATCAGGCCGATCTTGGCCGGGGTGCGCAACCGGGTGACGACGAGATACGCGACGCCGATGAGGATCCAGGCCCAGACGGCGAATGCCCCGTACGACAGAGGGGCCTCGATCGGACTGATGAAATCGACCACTTTGGCGCCGAGCGCCACCAGGAGCGCGGGGATCAGGAGGATGAAGCCGACGACAGGTATCACGACGTGGAGCCAGACGTTGAGCTCCGAGCGTCGTTTGCGGAGGAAGTAGCCGAGGCACGACAGGTGCACAGTCATGTAGATGAGCACGAAGGCGAGTGTGATCGCCGTGCCGATGATGCCGAAGGCGGTTCCCGGTCCGAAAGCGAACCCGAGTCCGAACGTGAAGATCAGGGTCACGACGATCTGGGCCACCACTGCCGTGCGCGGCGAGCGACGGCTGTCGACCTGCGCGAGCGCCCCGGGCAGGATCTTGACGCGACCCAGGGCGAAGAGCGTCCTGGTAGCGCTGTTCACGCCAGCGTTGGCGTTCGCGAAGCAGGAGACTGCGACGGCGATGAGAACGAGGAGGGCCCCGATCGGCAGGACGCGGTCTGCGATCACCTGCCAACCCTCGCCGATCGAACCGGTGATGGAGGCGAAGCCCGCGGCGTCGTCAGGTCCCCACGCCACGGTGGCGGCGTACACGGCGAAGATCTCCAGAACGCCGATGCCGAGGAGAGAGAGCATGACGGCGCGCGGGATACTCTTTTTCGGGTTCTCGGTCTCCTCAGCGAGGGGGGCGGCTGCTTCGAAACCGCTGAAGGCGAGGATGCAGTACGTCGCTCCCGCGATGATGCCCGCGATGCCGGTGTAGCCGGGCACGTTCGCGAACTCCGTGCCGAAGACTGCCAGAGTGTTGGTCGAGCCGGCGGCGATGACGATCCATATGCTGAGGCCGGCGAACAAGACGATCTCGGTCAGGCCGAAGATCAGGTTCACCAGCGAGGATTCGTGAACTCCTCGTAGGTTGATGGCTCCGATGACGACGATCAGCCCCAGGGCCCAGAGCCACCACAGATCGGGTGCACCGGTCGCGGAGGACAGGAGCGACGCCCAGATCAGCGTCAGCAGCGGAGCCACGAGGTTGGTCAGGAGCGCGTAGAGCCAGCCCACCACGAACCCGACCGTGGGGTGCAGGCCGTTGCTGGCGAAAGTGGCGAACGAGCCGGCCGAGGGCAGATGCTTCGCGAGCTGGGCTACCGAGCTCGCGACGAGCAGCAGCACCGCCAGCGCGATCAGGCATGCGGTGACCGCAGCGCCACCAGCGAAGGCCATCGCCAATGGAAGCGAGGACACGATCGTCGCGCCCGGCCCCATGAATGCGACGGACTGGAAGACGATCTGGCGGACGCTGATGGATCCCCTGGCCAGTCCGGTCGCCTGAACCGGTGGGCTGGCCGGGGACGGCGCGGGGTGCGCGTCGGGTCGGATGGCAGGCATGTCGCTCCTTCGGGATGGCCGGCGTAAATTTCAGAACAGCGTTCGCACAGCACGAATAGCTGTCAGCACATCGTTATCGACCTGAAGCCGAGCTGTCAAGCTAGATTTATGCTGTTTCAAGCTTGACGAGCTTCGACGCTAGGTGGTTATATGCGAACACCGTTCGTAACAAACGAACAGCCAAACGGTCGTCGCAACAGGGCAGCGCCGACCCGGATCCACCCGATGCCCTCGAAATGAGCCGCCATGATCCACGGTGTACTCCCGGTACTCCTCACGCCGTTCGATGCCGACCTGGCCATCGACGTCAGGGCGCTCCGGTCGGAGATCGACTGGGTGCTCACGCACGGCGTTGACGGTCTAGTGATGGGGATGGTGTCGGAGACGTTCCGCCTGTCGTCGCAGGAGCGAGACGGCCTGGTCGACTCGATCTGCCGTCACACAGCAGGGCGCGTTCCCGTGATCGCCAGCACCGGGGCGGAGAGCACCCGGGTAGCCGTGGCTCACGCCCGGTCCGCACAGACCTCCGGCGCGTCCGCCGTCATGGCGATCCCCCCGGTGTCGGTGTCGCTCAGCGACGACGAGGTCTACGCGTACTACGCGGCGATGGTCGAGGCGTTGGACATCCCAGTGATCGTGCAGGATGCGTCGGGCTACCTCGGTCACGGCCTCAGCATCGGGATGCAAGCACGGTTGTTCACAGAGTTCGGCGATCGTGTGCATTTCAAGCCGGAGTCTCAGCCCATCGGTCCAAAGCTGTCTGCCCTTCGCGACGCGACCGGCGGCGACGCCCTGATCTTCGAGGGCACCGGAGGGATCGCGTTGGTCGATAGCCACGCACGAGGCATCGCCGGCACCATGCCCGGTTCGGACATCATCTGGGCCATCGTCGCGCTGTGGCGTGCTCTCCGTGACGGAGATCAGGACGTCATCGATGCCCTCAACGGCCCGATCAGCACTCTCGTGCTGATCCAGAGCAGCCTCGACGCGTACATCGCGATTCAAAAACATCTCCTGGTACGGCAAGGTGTGATCGATGACGTGTTCGCTCGGGGACCGGTGGCCTACCGCCTCGATGCCGAGTCGGAGCGCGAGGTCGATCGGCTCTTCGACCACCTCGTCAGCGTGATGGCCCGTCGCGAGGTCGGTGCCGCAGGGCAGTAGGACCTGTGAACCGCCACGAGAAAGGAACCCCGATGCGACCACTGCGAAGCTCCGCCTGGTTCTCTCGAGACGACGAGGTCGGTCTCGAGCACAGGGCTGCCATGCGTTCCGCTGGCCACCCGGTGGAGGCGGGTGCCGCCCGCCCCGTCATCGGGCTGATGAGCTCCATCAACGGCTTCAATCCCTGCAACTTGCCATTGCGCCGTCTTGTGGACGCCGCCCGTGCTGGTGTGGAGGCGGCGGGAGGGACCGCGGTGGAGCTGCCTGTGATGTCTCTCGGCGAAGACCTGATGAAGCCCACGGCGATGCTCTACCGCAACCTGCTGGCGATGGAGGTCGAGGAGTACATCCGCTCCCAGCCCGTCGATGGTGTCGTGCTGTTCGGCAATTGCGACAAGACAGTCCCCGCCCAGCTCATGGCTGCAGCCAGCGCCGACGTGCCAGCCATCCAGGTCACCGGCGGTTTCCGATCGCCGGGACGGTTCCGCGGGGCGGAGGTCGGCGCAGGCACCGATCTCTGGGCGTACTGGTCTGAGCGGCGCGCAGGTCAACTCGACGACGAGGGTTGGAACGGCCTCGAGGTCGCACTGTCCTGCAGCCAGGGCGCGTGCAATGTCATGGGCACCGCCATGACCATGGGCATCCTCGCCGAGACGCTCGGCATGATGCTGCCCGGCAGCTCGGTGTTGCCATCCGACGATCCGCGTCTTGCTGAGCTGGCGACCCTCGCCGGGCGGCGGATCGTCGACCTCGTCGCGCAGCAACAGCGGCCGAGGGACATCCTCACCGAAGCCGCCTTCGACAACGCACTTCTCGTCTTGGCGGCCTGCGGCGGGTCGACGAATGCGCTCGTGCACCTCAGCGCCATCGCCGGTCGCCGAGGTATCCGCCTCTCTCCCGACCGCCTGGCGGTCGCCTCTGCTCAGACGCCGGTGCTGGTCGACGTCGCACCCATCGGCAGCAGTCACATCGCGGCCTTCTCGGCAGCCGGGGGCGTTCCCGCGCTCCTCAGGGAACTCGCACCTCTGCTGCGGCGCGACGTCGTCTCCGTCGGGGAGGCCGCCCTCGGAGCAACCGTGGACTCAGCTGCGAGCCAGGTCATACGCAGCCTGCACGATCCGGTCACGGACGTGCCGGCGTTCGCCGTGGTGCACGGCAACATCGCGCCGGACGGTGCACTGATCAAGACGGCAGCCGCGTCGCCGGCTCTGCTGAACCACGTCGGCACGGCGATCGTGTTCGACGGCTACGAGGACATGCTCGCCCGTATCGACGACCCAGAGCTCGGGGCGACCGCGGGCTCCGTGCTGATCTTGCGCAACTGTGGGCCCCGCGCGGGAGACGGATTTCCCGAATGGGGCATGATCCCCGTGCCGAAGCATCTCGCCGAAGCCGGTGTGACCGACATGGTGCGTCTGAGCGACGCGCGCATGAGCGGCACCAGTTTCGGCACCTGCGTGCTGCACATCGCGCCCGATGCAGCGTCCGGCGGACCCCTGGCCCTGCTGCGCACCGGCGACGTGATCGAACTCGATGCGGCGGGCGGACGCATCCACGCTCGCGTCGACGCCGTCCAGTTCGACCGACGGCGTGCTCTCTGGACGAAACCGACGAGCCGTCACCGGCGCGGCTGGCCGCGACTGTTCGATGAGCACGTGCTGCAGGCACCGGAAGGTTGCGACTTCGACTTCCTGGTACCTGAGGACGACGCAGCCCTCGAGTGGCAGGAGCCGACGGTGGGCCGATCCTGATCAGTCGCTGACCCACCACTGACCAACTTTCAAGACCCGGCCGAGCATGCAGGCCCGCCGGGCCATCGAGCGCGCCCTGACACGCCTCGAACATCGCGACTATCCCCGATCTCCCGACGCCGATGTCGGGATGCACCGCACCATTCACAGAAAAGAGGATCGATATGAAACGCACTCTCCCCGCGGCGGTCGCGCTGGCCGCCGTCAGTGTGCTCGCTCTCACCGGATGCACCTCAGAAAACGGCGAAGCGGAGTCCGGCAAGGGCCCGACCTTCGCGGAGGACGCCTTCAGCACCGCCGAGTCCAGCGGCAACAGCGAGGACTGGGTGTCCTGGGATGCGGCTTCGTGCGCCTTCCAGCCGGCGGAGGATCACCCGGACGAATGGGCCGCCGCAGCGCGGAAGCCGACTGGTGACTTCACGGTCGGTTTCGCGGCACAGGACACTGTCAACGAGGTCAACGTGACGATGAACGAGAGCATGACCTCGTTCGCCGAGGATGCGGGAGTCTCGCTCGCCTTCGCCGACTACAAGTTCCCGAGCACCAGCGAGCCGGTCGCTGCAGCTCGTTCGATCGTCGTGCGCGAGCCGAGTGTCGTGGTCAGCAACAATCAGGTCGACGACCTCCTGGCCAGCGTCAACCAGGTCTACCAGGAAGCCTGCCTGCCGGTCGTCCAGGTCGTCACGGAGTACGACGGCACGGTGCTCTTCGGACCGAGCAACAGTGACATGGGCCGGCTCGAGGGTGAACGCCTCGTCGAGTTCGCCGAGGCCCAGGGCTGGACGGCGGAGGACTCGACCCTCATCACCACGTTGTACCCGGTGGGCGGTCCCGAGGTCGCCAAACGTGCCGGCACCTGCAAGTCGGTCGTCGAAGAGGCCTTCCCCGGTATCCCGTCGATCAGTCATGACACGAACAGCACCAACGCGCTGGAGCTGCAGAACAACTTCAGCGACGTCCTCACGTCGAACCCGGATGCGGGACACATCCTGGTCTGCACGAACGCCGATCTCTGGGCTCTGGCTGACGCAAACGCCCTCGAGCTGGCCGGTCGCCAGGCAGACGCCGCCGTCGTGGGTGTCAACGGCGGCTCGGCCGTGCTCGATGCAATCGAGGCCGGCAACACGGCGCTGATCGGCACAGTCGACCTCGGTGCCGCTCAGTGGGGCGAATACTGGATCCCCCTCGCGGAAGACATCGCCGCCGGAAAGCCCGTGCCCGCCCAGGTCTACGCCCCCATCACGATGCTGCCGGCAGAGCTGCCGGCACGTTGATCCGCCTCGGGTGGGGCGTCGAACGCCGACGTCCCGCCCGACCCACACGGAAGGCTCCACATGACCACCAACCCCAGTCTGTCGCTTCGTCGACGGCCCGACCTCACGCGGCTCATCCGTGCCGGATCGGGTGCTCAATACCTCGGACTGATCATCGCTCTTGTCGTGGTCTCCGTGGCTCTCAGTCTCCTCAGCCCCTACTTCCTCCGGCCGGCGAACCTGCTCAACATCGGCGCAGCGATCTCCTTCACCGGCATCGTCGCCGCGATCACCACCGCCGTGCTGATCAGCGGCGGCCTCGACCTGTCGATCTCGGCAGTCATGGCGTTCTCGGGCTGCGTCGTCGCGGTGTCGCTCAGCGCCGGGCTGCCCTGGTGGCTCGCGATCGGCCTCGCGATGCTGAGCGGCCTCGTCATCGGGGCGGTCAACGGCGGTCTGATCAGCTACGTCGGAATCAATCCGTTCGTCGTAACGGTCGGCACACAGTTCCTGGTTCGCGGGCTGGCATTCCTCGTGACCGCCGGCGTCGTCATCCCGGTCAGCGATCCCGTCGTGCGATTCCTCGGTCAGGGACGCATCTTCGGGGTGCCGTTCTCGCTCCTGCTGATGGCCGTCGCGTTCGTCGTCGCCGGATTTCTCCTTCGCTCGACGGTGTGGGGCCGGCACTGGTACGCCATCGGCGGCTCCCCAGAAGGCCGCATGGCTCGCCTGGCCGGCATCCCGGTGCGTCGCCGTACCTTTCAGCTATACGTGCTGAGCGCCGTCTTCTCCGCGGTGGCCGGAGCAGTCGTGGCCGGATACACGACTGTCGGCGACGCGAACGCTCTCACCGGGCTCGAGTTGTCCATCTTGGCGGGGGTCATCCTCGGAGGAACGGCGCTCACCGGCGGGCGCGGAACCGTGATCGGCACCGTGTTCGGCGTCATCCTCATCGGCGTCATCAACAACGGCATCCAGTTGCTCAACCTGGGCGTCGCCGCCCAGTTCATCTTCCTAGGAGGAATCTTGCTCATTGCTGTGGTCTTCGACCAGATCAAGACGCGGAGGCAGACGCGATGAGGGGGGCGACAGGCGTCCCCGCCTACGAAGCGCGTGGCCTCACGAAGCGCTACGGCCACATCGAGGCGGCCACGGACATCTCGATCGAGTTCCACCCGGGTGAGATCACCGCCATCGTCGGCGACAACGGGGCGGGCAAGTCGACGCTGATCAAGATGCTTACCGGCGCGGTGCGGCCCGACAGCGGAACCCTGCACCTCGGCGGCCGGGAGGTGCGCTTCCACGACCCCTTGGACGCCCGCCTTCAAGGGGTCGAGGTCGTGTATCAGGAATTGGCTCTCGCGGCCAACCTCGACGTCACCGCGAACGTCTTCCTCGGCCGCGAACTGCGCAAGCGCGCGTTCGGTCCGCTCAGGGTGCTCGACAAGAAACGGATGGCCGCCCAGGCCCGCGCCGAGGTCGCTTCCCTCAGCATCAACCTGCCGGCCGTGGTCGGCCCGGTCGTCGGTTCGATGTCGGGCGGGCAGCGGCAGTGCGTGGCTATCGCGCGCTCGGCGTTCTGGGCGAAGGACATCGTGCTGATGGACGAGCCGACGGCGGCCCTCGGCCTCCGTGAGTCGACCGCGGTGCTCGAGCTCATCACGTCCATCAAAGAACGGGGCCTCGCGATCGGACTCATCAGCCACGCCCTGCCGCACGTGTCGGAACTCGCCGACCACGTGGTGGTGCTGCGTCACGGCCGGAAGGTCGCCGACATCCGTCACGAAAAACTCACCGTTCAGCAACTGATGGGGCTGATCGTCGAAGGCAATCCGGCCGCACGGGTCGGTTGAACATCTCGCTGCGAAGGAAGAGGAACTGATGAACGACAACGAATGGATGCGCGGCGGAACCGTGCTGGTGACCGGAGCGACCGGACGGGTCGGAAGCCGTCTCAGCGAACGTCTTCTCGATCTGGGAGCCCATGTGCGCACTGTCGTACTACCCGGAGATCCCGGCCGCAGCCGACTCGACGCCCGAATCACCGTGATCGAGGGTTCCCTCGGCGACCGGGAGGTGGCGGAGTCCGCCGTCCACTCCGTCCAGGCGGTAGTGCACCTGGCTGCCCTCATGGACTGGGATCGCTCGGCAGCGCCCGCTTTGTTCAGGTCGAATGTGGAGGCGAGTTTCCACCTGCTCGACGCCGCTTCGCAACTTCCCGACTTCCACCGCTTCGTCACCGTGAGCAGTGACGAGGTCTACCCGGCCCTCGCGATCGACGGAGACATCCACGAGCAGCTTTCGCTCGCGCCATACAGCTTCTACGGACTCACCAAACAGCTCGACGAGGTGTTGACCGATTTCTACGGTCGCGCCTATGCCCTGCCGGTGACCACAGTGCGTTTCGCCCTGACCGCTGCGGCGGAGGAGATTACGCGGCACGACGGGTGGTCCGGCCGGCTGTTCTTCGCGTCTGGTCTCCGCGCGCTGTTCGCCGGCCTCGGCCGGCTCGATGCCGTCGCCGTGATCGATGGGGCGATCGCCGACCAGGACAACACGCTGCTGCTCCCGCGCGATCACAGCGGCGCGTCGTACCGCAACCACTTCTGCGACGTGCGGGATCTGATCGACGCGCTGATGCTGTTGCTCACCGAACCGGCTGCGGTAGGTGACACATTCAACGTGTCGGGACCGGAGTCCTTCGAGTACGAGGACGTCGTGCCACGACTCTCCGAAGCCCTCGGCATCCCCTTCGTCGAGCTCGAGCTGCCCGGTCCCGCCTTCTCGATCAAGACCGACATCTCGCGCATCCGGGACCGCCTGGGCTACGCACCCAGCCGCGACATCGAGACCATCATCTCCGAGGTCGGGGAGCGATCGTGACCAGCCGGTCCGAACCGGCGTCGGCGCGGTGGACTCCCCGCGAGTCCTCGGTATTCCTCGGCTTGGCCGAACGCGACATCACGCCGCCGCCGGATATCCGGGCCCGCAATTGGGGCGCCGCCCCCGGCGACTTCGCCGACGGTATCCATCGGCCCCTGCTCGCGAAGGCCCTCGCGTTCCTCGACGGGTCAGAGGGGTGGCGGTATCTGCTCTCGGTCGACCTCGGCTGGTGGCAGAGCCACGATGTGTTCGCGTCGTTCCATGAGCCGCTCTGTAGAGAGTTAGAGGTGGATGCGGACAGGGTGCTCCTCCACCTGGTGCACACCCACGCGGGCCCCTCCGTGAACGACCGCGATCCCGGTCTGCCAGGGGTGGAGGACGTGCGTGAGTACGGCGACCGCGTTCTCGACCAGCTAGTCGCGGTCTGCGCCCAGGCACGCGAATGCGCGTCTGACATGATCATCACCTGGGCTTACGGCGCATCGGACATCGCAGTGGTGCGCGACCTCCCGTGCGGCGATCGGGATGTGATCGGATTCAACCCGACGGAGAAGCCCGACAACACCGTGCTGATCGGGCGCATCGTCGGTGCCGCCACGCGTGAGACCGTCGGTGTGATCGTGAACTATGCCTGTCATCCCACCGTGCTTGCATGGGAGAACGAGCTCGTATCCCCTGATTTCGTGGGTGCGACTCGGGAGGTGGTCGAAGCCGAGACTGGTGCGATGTGCCTGTTCCTGCAAGGGGCGTCCGGTGACCTGGGACCTCGTCACACCGGCGACACTCGAACCGCCGACCGACTCGGAAGGGCGCTCGGACACGCGGCCTTGGCGACACTCGGCGCGATGGAGGAACCGGCGACGAGCGTGGTCTTCGATGCCGTACTCGAATCAGGTGCACCGCTCGGTGTCTGGCGCGCCACGTATGACACCCCGCCGTCCGAACGGCAGTGGGTGGCGACTGCGGTCGATCTCGACGTCCGGCCGATGCTGACGCCGAAGGAGGCCGCGCTTCGCTGGGCAGACATCACCCCCCGGGCAGCTGAGGAACGCGTGCGGCGAGCGGGGCGCCTGGCGCTGGGATACAGCGATGGCGCCCGCGCCGCGCATCCGCTGTTCGTCTGGCGCATCGGCGATGCGGTGCTCGTCGCGCAGCCCGGCGAGGCGTACTCGCTGCTGCAGACCGAGCTGCGACGGCGGCACCCCCGTTTCGCCGTGGCGGTGTTGAATCTCACGAATGGGCCGGGATTCATGTACCTACCGCCCGCCGACGCCTATGACCGCGATCGCTATCAGGTCTGGCAGACACTCCTCGCGCGCGGTTCGCTGGAACGTGTCATCGATGCCGCCGACGACATCATCGCGTCGCTCCCTCCGGCCAGGGATGTGGTGGCGTGAAGAGCGTGGTCGTCAGCGGAGCCGCAAGCGGTCTCGGAAGGTCGATCGCGATCGAGCTGGCTCGCGAAGACTGGGCGGTCGTTGGCGTGGATGTCGATGAAGCCGGTCTCCGCGGAACTATCGACCTGCTGCCCGGCGGTGAACATGAGGCCGTCGTCGGCAGCGTCGCCGACCGCGAGGTCCATCTGCGCGCCGCTCATCGTGCATCAGTTGTGGGCGAGATTTCCGGCTGGGTCAACTGCGCGGGAGTGACTTTCATCGAAGACCTCGAGACGATCGACGAGCACATTCTCCGCCGACTCATTGACGTCAACCTTCTCGGAACCACCTGGGGAACGGCTCAGGCGATCTCCGCGTTCACCCGGGCGGGCACGCGGGGAAGCATCGTCAACATCTCCTCGGTCCACGCCCATCAGGCGCACCCGGGCTACGCGGGTTACGAGATGACAAAAGCAGCGATCGAGGCGCTCACCCGCAACGCGGCAGTCACCTACGGAGTCAGGGGGATACGGACGAATGCCGTGGCGCCCGGATCCATCCAGACAGTGGCATTGCAGGCATCGTTCGACTCGGCGCAAGATCCACAGGCCGCCCGAACTCGCCTCTCCAGCTGGAACGCGCTGGGTCGACTGGGCGACCCACAAGAAGTCGCACGAGTCGTGGCATTCCTCCTCAGCCCCTCGTCCTCCTACATCAACGGTTCGACGATCGTCGTGGACGGAGCAATGATCGCCGGGCTGAGTCGCGCGCGCGACGACGATGCCACGCGCCGTTCACGAGGAGGTTCGGCACACCAATGAGATTGATGACCATCGGAGAAACTCTCGGGTATGTCGCCACTCAGCAAGGTGAGCCGCTCAGCACGGCGCGCACACTACGCTTCGGACTGGCGGGTGCGGAAGCCACCGTGGCCATCGGTGCCGCGCGGTTAGGTCACGGCGCGACGTACGTGGGGTGCGTGGGCAACGACTCGATGGGGCGCCGGATCCTTCGGGACCTCCGCGGAGAAGGCGTCGACACCTCATACGTGCGCATCGTCGACGATCGTGCCACCGCGATGATGGTCAGGGACCATCGCAGCTCTGGTAGGACCGACGTCACCTACCTGCGCGCCGGAAACGCCGGATCGGCGCTTGCCACGTCAGATGTCGTCAAGGCATTTGCAGCCGAGCCGGCCGACATCGTCCACGTCAGCGGCATCACTCTCGGTCTGGGCGAGGGTTCCAGGCACGCAGTTCACGCTGCGATCGAGAAGGCTCGTGCGCTTCATGTGCTCGTGTCGTTCGATGTCAATCTGAGGCGTACCCTCCCGTACGGCAATGGACTCAAGAGCGCGATCCTCCGGGCCGCTTCGTCGAGCGACATCGTGTTCATCGGTGATGACGAGCTGGCGGACATCTCACCCGCATCGTCGGTCGACCTCGTGCGGAGACTCCTCTCACAGGGTGCGTCGGAGGTCGTTGTCAAGCGAGGGGCTGACGGGGCCTCCGTCTTCGACTCCACCGGTGCTGCAGCGCATGTCGAGGCGGAGCCAGTCGTGGTCGTGGATGTCATCGGGGCCGGAGACAGCTTCGTTGCCGGGTACCTCACCGCGCGCGCGGAGGGCGCGTCACCCCGTGAACGCCTCGCTCGTGGCACGCAGTGTGCCGCGCTCACAGTGGGGGGCCTCGGCGACTGGGAGTCGCTCCCCTACCGCCATCAGCTCGGGTTGACGGCGGGAGTGGCACGATGAGAGAGGCGGATCAGATCACCGGCGCCGTGGCCTATCACGGAGAAGGAGCAGTGTGGGCCAAGGGTCGCCTCCACTGGCTGGACATGCTCGCCGGCGATGTCCTGACACTCGCGCCGAAGGCAGTGCGCCGTTTCCACGTAGGCGAAACCGTAGCCTGCGTTCGCCCGACGACGGCCGGTGGCTTCGTCTATGCACTCGATCGTCAGATCGCTATCTCGCCACCTGGCGCCGGCCATCGGGGCCTCGAGCGCGGACGGCTCGTGTTCGACGATCCCGAGCTCCGCTTCAACGAAGGCGGCTGTAGTCCGCAGGGCGACTTCTATGTGGGAACCACACACAATCTGGAGATGCCCGAACGTGGAACGCTCTGGCGGATCTCTCCCGACCTTCAAGCGACGCGCGAACTCGTCGACGTATCCGAGTCGAACGGAATCGACTGGTCACCAAGCGGGGAAGTCACCTACTACGTCGATTCACCCACCGGTCGAATAGATCGACTCACCGCGCACGAAACCGGCCACCTTTCGGACCGAGTTCCCTTCGTCGTGATCGACGACGGCGTACCCGATGGCCTGACCGTGGACTCGGCCGGAGGTATCTGGGTGGCGATCTGGGGCGCGGGTCAGGTGCGCCGATACGACGCTCACGGGGAACTCACCGATGTCGTGACCGTGCGCGCGTCTCAACCGACGTCATGTGCCCTCGGAGGGAAAAATCTCCAAACTCTCTTCATCTCTACTTCGCGGCAGGGATTGAGCCGTCGTGCTGAGCCCTCGGCCGGCGCAATCTTCGCCATCAAAGTGCACCACTCGGGTTCGCCGGTCAGGCCCTTTCGCGCAGCCCGATAGCCGCAGCCAGCAATCGCGGGGAGGCTCGACCCTCGGGGTCTGACTGCCGGAGTCCGACCGTCGGGGCTCTAGGTGTACTGCCCAGGGGCGTTGGTTGGTGTGTGACGTCTTGAGGTGACGAAGACCTCCGGTGGAGGGTTGGAGCTGTCTAGGTTCCATCACCACTGCCGGAGGTCTTCGTGACTCACCGTAATGCTGCTCTCACGCCCGTTCAACGTGTGCGTCTTGCTCCTCTGATCGTTGATGACGGGTGGCCGATTGCTCACGCGGCTGTGTTCTTTCACGTGTCATGGCCGACCGCGAAACGGTGGGCTGAGCGATACGAACTCGCTGGCGCCGCGGGGATGGAGGATCGCTCCTCAAGGCCCCACCGCGTATCGAACAGGACACCACAGCCCCTTGTGCGGAAAATCGTGCATCTGCGGTGGAAGAAACGTCTCGGTCCCGTCGGGATCGGTGCCAAGCTGAACATGCCGGCCTCGACCGTCCACGCCGTTCTGGTGCGTGTGCGACTGAACCGGCTGCATCACGTCGATGTCCGAACCGGTGAACCCGTCCGCCGATACGAGCACGATCGTCCCGGGTCGATGATCCACGTCGACGTGAAGAAGATCGGCAACATCCCCGATGGTGGCGGGCACCGATTCGTCGGTCGGCAACAGGGTGACCGGAACCGGGCCGCAACTCCTGGAAAACCACGAAACCATCACTACAACCCGAAGATCGGGACCGCGTTCGTGCACACCGTGATCGATGACCATTCCCGCGTTGCCTACGCCGAGATCCACGACGACGAGACCGCCGTCACCGCAGTCAGCGTGCTCCGCCGAGCCGCGGCATGGTTCGCCGCCCGCGGCATCACGGTCGAGCGGGTCCTCTCCGACAACGGCCCGGCCTACAAATCGCACCTCTGGCGCGACACCTGCGCCGAGCTCCGCATTCGACCGAAGAAGACCCGCCCCTACCGGCCACAGACCAACGGCAAGATCGAACGCTTCCACCGCACCCTCGCCGACGGATGGGCGTTCTCACGCCACTACAACAGCGAGTCCGCCCGACGGGCCGCACTCCCGGCCTGGCTCCACGAATACAATCACCACAGGCCCCACACCGCCATCGGAGCAAAACCACCCATCAGCAGATTGATCAACCTGCCTGGGCAGTACATCTAGGGCTCGACGTAGACGGGGTCGGCGACGATGTTCTGGGTCACCCGCAGCAGGGGCTGGGAGTCGTCGGGTATGAGGAACGCGACGGAGAGCATCCGTGTGTCTCCCGGCGGGAGCAGGTCGGTGTCGTCGATCACGTAGCGCGGTAGATCGATGCTGAGGTCGTCGTCGTCGGGAGAGACGAGGGCGGTGGGCACCTCCATGGGGTAGGCGGGGTCGTCGCCGTCGTTCGTGATCGAGTAGCCCATCACGACGTAGCGCTGACCCGCCTCGGCGGGAACGAAGTAGTTGCCCGACTCGCTCATCTGCGCCTCGACCGTCGCGGGGTTCGTGACGAGGTCGTCGATCGTGTACGTCCATCCTGCGAGCTCGATGGGGGTGCCGAGCGGTAGGGGGTCGTCGATGCTGCCCGAGGGGGTCGCGTCAGGGGTCTCCTCGCGCGAGGCGCTCGCCGAGGGGAACGGTGAGGGAAAGGTCGGGGCCGAGCCGATCAGCGAGACCACGATCACCACGCCCGCGACCACGATGCCGAGGGCCGACACCGCGAGCCCGGCGATGGCGAGCCCGCGGCTCCTGCTGCGCAGCGACATCGCGACGATGCCGAGCACCAGCCCCACCACGATGAGCACCCAGCCCACGGGCGCCACCGCCGGCACCACCGCGAACGCGATGCCCGCGATCGCCACCAGCAGCGACACGAGCCCGACGACGTTGAGGCGCGGCTTGCCGACGGGGTCTGCCGGGGGCGGAGTGGTCATGCCTCCATCCTGCCCGGATGCCGGCCGCGCGGCGCTAGCGCGGAACCTTCGAGAATGCCGTCAGAGCTCGGTCTCGATGAGTTCGTTCGACAGCAGGTCGGCGACCGAGTCGATGATCTCGTCGGGGCGGAACGGGTACTTGGCGATCTCGGCCTGGTCGCTGATGCCGGTGAGCACGAGGATGGTGTGCAGGCCCGCCTCGATGCCCGCCACCACGTCGGTGTCCATGCGGTCGCCGATCATGCCGGTGTTCTCCGAGTGCGCCCCGATGCGGTTCATGGCCGAGCGGAACATCATCGGGTTCGGCTTGCCGACGACGTACGGCTCCTTGCCCGTGGCCTTGGTGATGAGGGCTGCGATCGCCCCCGTCGCGGGAAGCGGGCCTTCCGCACTGGGGCCTGTCGCATCCGGATTCGTGACGATGAAGCGCGAGCCCTGCCCGATGAGGCGGATGGCCTTCGTGATCGCCTCGAAGGAGTAGTTGCGCGTCTCACCGATCACGACGTAGTCGGGCGCGGTCTCGGTCATGATGAAGCCCGCCTCGTGCAGGGCCGTCGTGATGCCGGCCTCGCCGATGACGAAGGCGCTGCCGCCCGGCATCTGGTCTTTGAGGAAGGCGGCGGTGGCGAGCGCGCTGGTCCAGATGAACTCCTCCGGAACCTCGAGGCCGGATGCGCGCAACCGTGCGCTCAGATCGCGCGGCGTGAAGATGGAATTGTTGGTCAGCACCAGGTACGGCTTGTTCTCGTCACGCCACTGCTGCAGCAGCTCGGCCGCCCCGGGGATGGGGTGGTTCTCGTGCACCAGCACCCCGTCCATGTCGGTGAGCCAGCATTCGATCTCGTCGCGGCGTGACATCGGCACTCCCTCTCGTCGCATCCGCCCCCAGGCTACCGGGCGAGCCTGGGCGCGTGCCCCGCCGTCGGCGCGATCCGCGCCCGCCGGCGCCGATGCGGGGTTGGCTCATGGCGTGCCCCGAACGGGAGCGGGCGGCGCATCCGCACTCTTCTCTATGCTGACGGCGGGGGCGCGCGGCGCCGGAACGGTGGAAAGACGATGGTGCTCATGAGGTCGACGCGCGCAGGCGCGACCACGCGGCTCGCTCTGGTGGCGGCAGTCGCGGGCGTGCTGACGCTCAGCGGATGCGCGGGGCCGGTCGGGCCCGACGGAGCCGGCGCGGTCGCCACGGTGACCGCAACCCCGTCACCGATGCCGATCGAGCAGGTCGTCGAGCTCGATCCTGCGGCGGAGCCGCTCGTCGCCGATGCGCGGGCGCTGGTCGCCGCGAGTGACGGCTGGGCATCCCCCGAGGCGCGCACGGCGCTCGCCGCCGCTGCGGAGCAGTTGGCTGCCGACATCGAGGTGGTGCAGCTGTCGATGGCGGGCGGCCCCGCGGCGAGCCAGGCCGAGCCGCCGGTCGACGAGGAGCGACTCGCCACCGACCTCGACGCCGTGCTCGCCGCGGTCGGGCAGGTGCGGGCCGGGGTGGTGACCATGGCCATCCAGGTGCTCAACGAGGGCGCCCCGAACGCCGAGCAGGCGGTGCGAGACGCGGCCTATATGGCCATCGTGGAGCAGCAGGCGCAGCTCGCCTCGCCCGCGACCACGGCGACATCGGCGCAGGTGCAGGACGTACTCACCGCGACCCGCGCCACCCAGGATTCCCAGCTCGCCTACAACGAGGAGCAGGCCCGCCGCGCTGCCGAAGAGGCGGCCTCCGGTGGCGGGGGTGGTGGCGGTGGCGATGACAGCCCGACTCCGGCGGGCTGGTTCGTGCCCAATCCGTGGTGGGAGCAGCCGGGAGTGTGGGAACGGTATCCGACTTCACCTGCACCCGCTCCTGCTGACCCCGTGCCTCCGGTCACCGATCCGGCAGGCTGAAGGAGAGGCGGTTTCAGCGAGCGGCGGCCCGCACCGGGCGGGCGACGCGCAGCAGGTCGAGCTTGCTCTCGTCCTCCGATCCCGGCACGGCCGAGTACACGACGATGCGCAGGTCGTGCCCCGGCACGGTGAGCACGTCGCAGTCGACGTCGATGTCGCCGGCCGCGGTTCCGAGAATGCGCTTGCGGGTCGAGCGGTGCTGCGCGATGTGAGCCGACGCCCAGAGCGCCTCGAAGCGCGGCGACTCGGCGCGCAGCCGGGCGACGAGGGTGGCGAGGCTGCGATCGGCGGGGTAGCGCCGCAGGGCCGTGCGCAGGTCGGCGGCGAGATCGGCGTCGAACTCCGAGGCGTGCCGGTCGTCGAACTCCACCTGGTGGATGCCGAGCACGAACTGCTGCCACGGGATGTTGCGCTCCAGAGCCGACCGCCCCGCCGGGTCGCCGAACAGCGTGATCCAGAGCGGGTTGACGTACAGGATGTCCCAGGCCGCCGAGTGCACCGACACTGGGCTGTGTCCGAGTCTGTCGACCAGCCGCTGCACCCCGGGCGCGATGTGCCGGGGGACCTCGTCGGACGAAGGCGGCACGGCACCTGCCACCCGGTAGAGGTGGTCGCGCTCGTCGTCGCTGAGTCTCAGCGCCCGGGCCAGTGCGGCCAGCATCTGGGGTGACGGATGCTCTGCCCTCCCCTGCTCGAGGCGCACGACGTAGTCGACGCTGATGCCGGCCAGCATGGCGAGCTCCTCCCGGCGGAGCCCGGGTGTGCGGCGCGCTCCACCGGAGGGCAGGCCCGCCTCCTCGGGTCGCACCCGATCACGCCAGGAGCGGAGCAGTGCCGCGAGTTCGGTCATGCCTCGATTCTGCGCCCGCCCGACCCCGCGTGGGTGGTACCGACGGTACCTGGGTGATGGCCGCCCGGGGGCGGAAGCTCGGAGCATGACAACGACACTCATCACCGGGGCCGGCCGATCGCTCGGCCTCGAGACCGTCCGCCGCCTCCGCGACGCGGGCCACACCGTCTACGCCGGCCTCCGCGACCTCGCCGACGCCGGCCCGGTGCGCGAGCTCGGGGCCATCCCCGTTCAGCTCGACGTCACCGACCAGGCGAGCGTCGACGCCGCCCTCGCGAGCATCCCCGAGCTCGACGTGCTCGTGAACAACGCGGGAGTGCTCGGCACACGCCACGCCCTTGACGGGCTCGACGCGACCGAGATGACGCAGGTTCTCGACACCAATGTCGTCGGCATCGTGCGCGTGACGCAGGCGGCGCTGCCGCTGTTGCGAGCATCCGCGTCTCCCGTCATCGTCAACGTCGCCTCGGGAGTGGGCTTCGCCAGGTGGCTGCTCGACCCCGCGCACGACGAGTTCCCGGTGACCGCGGTGCCGTACGCGGCGTCGAAGGCGGCGGTCATCGCGCTCACCGTGCAGTACGCGAAGAATCTCCCCGGCTTCCGTGTGAACGCGAGTGACCCGGGCTACACGGCGACCGCGTTCAACGGCTTCTCGGGCCACCAGACCGTGACCGAGGGAACGGATGCGACCATCGCCCTCGCCACCATCGGCCCCGACGGGCCCACCGCCGAGTTCCACAACCGCGACGGCCGCATCGACTACTAATCGGCCCGCGATCGACGCGCTGCATCTCGGATCTCGCGCTCCAGGCTCTCCAGTTCGGCGAGCACGTCGGCGGCGACGAAGGCACGGTCGCGCTTGCGGTCGTTGAGCGGTGACAGCACCCCCGCGTCGACGAGCGAGGCGATCGCGCCGTTCGCCGCCGTGTACCCGACACCGAGGATGGTCTCGATGGAGGCGGCGGTGACGACCGGGTCGGCGACGAGCCTGTCGATGAGCAGATCGGCTGTCGACGACCGACGGGCTCCGCTGAGCTCGCGCCATTCGGCAGGGAGCGCCGCGAGCCGCTCGGGGAGCGGGAGGCATGCGGCGACCGCCAGCCCCGAGGCGCTGACGATGCCGTCGACGATCGGCCGTACGTCGCCCGAACGATATTCGGTGAGCAGAGAGAAGTACCGCTCTCGATCGGCGACCAGGGCCGACGCGATCGGCACGACGACCGCGTGGGACACTCCGCGTCGACGGAGGATCGCCTGGATGAGAGCGCGGCCGATGCGGCCATTGCCATCGGTGAACGGGTGGATCGACTCGAACTGCGCATGGGCGATCGCCGCCTGGGTGACCGGTGGCGGGTCATCCCGGTTCGAGAAGGCGAGGAGGTCGTCGATGTAGTCGTCGACGGTCTCGGGAGGCGGCGGCACGTACAGGGCGTCGCGCGGGGAGTAGTCGCTCCCGCCGATCCAGTTCTGCATCGTGCGGAACCGCCCGGCGACGTCGCGCTCGGCGGGGTCGTCGGCCATCAGCTCGGCGTGGGCCCGGAGAAGGGCTTCTCGCGTGATGAGCCCTCCCCCCGAGACCGAGTCGATGAGGTCGCGGATGGCGTTCGACGCCGCGACCATGGCGGTCGCCGAGGAGTTGGCCCGACTGCCCGCGAGTGCTCGGGCGAAGTCGCGCGCGCTCGCCTCCAGGTGCTCGATCTTCGACGATGCCACCGACTCGAGCCTGATCATCATCGTTCCGAGCGCGCCGAGGCTGCCCGCGTGTGCTCGCTCGTCGAGCCTTCCGATAGATGCCGTGACAGCGAGCTCGTCGATCGCCGGTGCCCCTGTGGGAAGTTCGGCGATGACGGGCGGGAGTGAGACCACGACCTCGCGGAGTATGCGGTCGGCACGCGTGCCGGCCCGCCGGGACTGCGACCACCCGACCGTGCGGTGCTCATGTGCGGGCCACTCCATGACATCTCCAATGCGAGTCAAGACCTATGTTATCTTGCCTTATTTCATTAACCCGAGATAGCGGGAGCCTATATCGGATTATCACCCTTCATCGTGTTTGTGTCGCGGCGACTCTAAGGGTTATAGTCAGGGCAACCTTTAGTCCGGCGGGCTGCCGGACGGTGAACGGACGATGACGATGACCGAGCCAGCCGCGCACCCGAGCGCACCCGGGGCCGCACCCGCATCCGCGGCGCGCCAGACGGGCCTGCTGCTCGCGGTCTCGACGGTCATCTTCGCCCTGCGCCCGGCCCGAGAGGCAGCGACGTCGTCGCCGGGACTGTGGCTGCCGCTGGTGAGGCGCATCCGGCCGCCGTACGAGGGGCAGTGGGCGCTGCCAGGCGGCCCGCTCGGCCTCGACGAAGACCTCGAGGCCGCGGCGGCCCGCACCCTGCGGGCGACGACGGCGCTCGCACCTAACTACCTCGAGCAGCTCTACGCCTTCGGCACCCTCGACCGCGCGCCGGAGGCGACGAATGCGGCGCCCGGCGCAACCGACCGGGTCGTCTCCATCGTCTACTGGGCCTTGGTGAACGCCGACGAGGTCACCCAGTCGAGCGAGCACAGCGCCGGCGACGAGAACGTCGCCTGGTTCTCGGTCGACGACCTGCCCGACCTCGCCTTCGACCACGACGTCATCATCGAGTACGCCCTCTGGCGCCTGCGCAACAAGGTGGAGTACTCCCGCATCGCCCACGCCTTCCTCGGCGACACCTTCACTCTCGCCGAGCTGCGCGAGGTGCACGAGGCCGTGCTCGGCCGTTCGCTCGACCCGGCGAACTTCCGGCGGCAGATCGAGTCGTCGAACGCCATCGTGCCCACCGGCAAGCGCGTCACCGGGACCAGCTACCGCCCGCCCAAGCTCTACCGCTACAACCAGGCCGTCGATCCCGTCGATCGCGGACCCCTCCCGAGAAAGCCGAAGCCATGACCCCGTCAGCCCTGTCGGTCGACAGCACTATCCAGCTCATCGAGGCGGGAACCGCCACCCCGCCCGGCGCCACCGCGTCGACCTGCACCCCCGGTCTCGCCGACGGGCCGTGGGTGTTCGACCTGCAGGCGCCCTCCTACGGGCCGGGAGCATCCGTCGCCGACCCCATCCCCGCCGACGCGCCCCGCCAGGGTGTGCTGCCCGAGGTCTACAAGACGGCGTCGAAAGACGAACTGGATGCGCGCATCCGGGCCGCGAAGGAGACCCTCGGCGACCGGGTGGTCGTGCTCGGCCATTTCTACCAGCGCGACGAGGTGGTGCAGTACGCCGACTTCGTGGGCGACTCGTTCCAGCTCGCGAACGCGGCGCTCACGGTGCCGCAGGCCGAGGCGATCGTGTTCTGCGGCGTGCACTTCATGGCCGAGACCGCCGACGTGCTGGCGCGGCCCGAGCAGAGCGTCATCCTGCCTAACCTCGCCGCGGGGTGCTCGATGGCCGACATGGCCGACATCGACTCGGTCGAAGACGCCTGGGCGCAGCTCACCGACCTCTACGGCAGCGAACCGGATGCGTCGGGGCGCGTGCCGATCATCCCGGTCACGTACATGAACTCCTCGGCCGACCTGAAGGGTTTCTGCGGCCGCAACGGCGGCATCGTGTGCACCTCGTCGAACGCGGCCACGGTGCTCGAGTGGGCGTTCGAGCGGGGGCAGCGCGTGCTGTTCTTCCCCGACCAGCACCTCGGCCGCAACACCGCGAAGGCGATGGGGGTGCCGCTCGAGCGCATGCCGATGTGGAACCCGCGCAAGGCGTTCGGCGGCTCGACGCCCGAGGAGCTGCTCGAGGCCCAGGTCGTGCTGTGGCACGGGTTCTGCTCGGTGCACAAGCGGTTCACGGTGGCGCAGATCGACAAGGCCCGGGCCGAGCACCCCGACGTGCAGGTGATCGTGCACCCCGAGTGCCCGATGCCCGTGGTCGACGCGGCCGACGCGGCGGGCTCGACCGACTTCATCGCCAAGGCCATCGCGGCGGCGCCCGCGGGGTCGACCTTCGCGATCGGCACCGAGATCAACCTCGTGCAGCGGCTCGCGAACGAGTACCCGCAGCACACCATCTTCTGCCTCGACGACGTCATCTGCCCGTGTTCGACGATGTACCGCATCCACCCCGGCTACCTGGCGTGGGTGCTCGAGGAGCTCGTGGCGGGGCGCGTGGTGAACCAGATCACGGTTCCCAACGACGTCGCCGTGCCTGCGCGCGTGGCCCTCGAGCGGATGCTCGCGGCCCGGCCATGAGCGGCGCCTCCACTTTCTTGCGGACAAAGTCCGTCGAAACGTCGGTTCAGACGGACTTTGTCCGTAAGAACGAGGATGCGCGTCACCGGCCCCACAGAGTGATCGTCGTGGGCAGCGGGGTGGCCGGGCTCGTGACCGCCCTCACGCTCAAGGCGCGGTGCCGCGAGGCGCGGCTGCCGATCGAGCTCGCCGTGGTGACGAAGTCGACGATCGACGAGAGCAACTCGCGGTACGCGCAGGGCGGCATCGCCGCCGCCGTGATGCCGGGCGACACCGTGGAGTCGCACATCGCCGACACGATGGCCGCCGGGGCGGGGCTCTCCGACGCCGAGGCCGTGGCGGCGTTGTGCGCCGACGGGCCGGCGCGCATCCGTGACCTCATCGCCTGGGGGGTCGGGTTCGACACCGAGGGTGCCGTGCCCGGTGCACCGTTCGAGGCGGGTCTCGAGGGGGCGCACTCGGCCCACCGCATCCTGCACGCCGGCGGCGACGCCACGGGTCTGTCGATGGAGAGTGCGCTCGTGCGCGCCGTGCGCCGTGTGGGCATCGCGGTGCTATCGTCGACGTTCCTCGCCGACCTTGTGGTGTCGGCACCGGTTCTTGCGGACAAAGTCCGTTCGAACGTGCTTTCCGACGGACTTTCTCCGCAAGAAAGTAGCTCGGCGGCCGTGGTGGGGGTGGAGGTCATCCGCGGAGGGGTGCGGGAGGTGCTGACGGCGGATGCCGTGGTGCTCGCCACGGGCGGCCTGGGTCAGCTCTACCCGCACACCACGAACCCCGTGGTCGCGACCGGTGACGGTGCGGCCGCGGCGTGGCGGGCCGGGGCGCTCATCGCCGACGCGGAGTTCGTGCAGTTCCACCCGACGGCGCTCGCGGCACCCGGATCGTTCCTCATCTCGGAGGCGGTGCGCGGCGACGGGGCCGTGCTGCGGAATGCGGCGGGGGAGCGGTTCATGGAGGGCGTGCATCCGCTCGCCGACCTCGCGCCGCGCGACGTCGTCGCCCGGGCCATCGCCGCCGAGATGGCGCGCACCGGGGCGCCGGTGCTGCTCGACGCCACGTCGATCGGGGCGGAGGAGCTGGCCCGGCGCTTCCCGACGATCTCGGAGCAGATGCGCCGCCGCGCGCTCGACTGGGCGCACGAACCGGTGCCGGTCGCGCCGGCGGCGCACTACTGGATGGGCGGCGTCGCCACCGACCTCGACGGGCGCACCTCGGTGCCCGGGCTGTGGGCGGTGGGCGAGGTGTCGTGCACCGGTGTGCACGGCGCGAACCGCCTCGCGTCGAACTCGCTGCTCGAGTCGCTCGTGTTCGCGCACCGCGCGGCGGTGGCGCTGGCCGACGAGCTCGGGTCGGGGGTTTTCTCCCCCACAAAGTCCGGGATGACTGCAGTCTTCACGGACTTTGTCGGGGAGAACGTCTCTTCTCCGGCTCGGGAGCCCTCCCGGGCCGAGGTGCAGGAGCTGCTCTGGGCCAGCGCGGGTGTCGCCCGCTCCGAGGCGGGTCTGCGCGCGGCGCGCACCCAGCTGAACGGATGGGCGGTGCAGGTCGCGCACGACGACGCCTCCCCCGAGGCGGTCGCCCGCCTCGAGACCGCGAACCTCCTGCAGCTCGGCCGTCTCGTGGTCGAGTCGGCACTCGCCCGCGAGGAGTCGCGCGGCGGCCACTTCCGCACCGACCACCCCGCGCCCGACCCCGCCTTCGCGCACCACCTCGTGCAGTCCCGCGCCCACCCCGAGCCCCGCCTCCTCCCCACCTCGATCGCCGCCGCCCTCCGCCCCGCGGCCCCCGCCGCGCCCGCCGCGCCCGCGGTGCCCGCCGCGCCCGCGGTGCCCGCCGCGCCCGCGGTGCCCGCCGCGCCCGCGGTGCCCGCCGCGCCCGCGGCGCCCGCGGTGTCCGCCGCGGCCCTGTCACCCAGCGCGCCCACCCCCACCCCCGCGACCACCCCGGCCGTGCCCACCGTGGGCCCGTCGCCCAGCGGCCCCACCCCCACCCCCACGCCCGCACCCGCTCCCGCCAGCGTGCCCGTGGGGGCGATAGCCGCCGCCCCGTCCACACCTACCCCCACACCCGCGCCGGAGGGCGCGGGGCACCGAGAGAGGGTCACCGCCTGATGCTCACGCCGCAGATCATCGACGACGTCGTCGCGAGGGCGCTCGCCGAGGACGCGCCGTGGGGTGACATCACCTCCGAGCTGCTCATCCCCGCCGACGCCCGCATCGACGCCGTGTTGAGCGCCCGGGAGCCTGGCGTGCTGAGTGGTGGCCCCGTGATCGTGGCGGCGATGCGGGCGGTCGACCCGAGCATCCGTGTCGCCCTCACCCGTGACGACGGCGCCCGCTTCGACACCGGCGACACTCTCGCCACCATCGAGGGTCCCGCCCGCGGCGTGCTGCGCGCCGAGCGCGTCGCCCTCAACCTCGCGCAGCGCATGAGCGGCATCGCCACCCTCACCGCCCGCTACGTCGACGCGGTCGCGGGTACCGGCGCGCGCATCGTCGACACCCGCAAGACCACGCCCGGCCTCCGCGCCCTCGAGCGCGCGGCCGTGCGCGCGGGCGGCGGGTTCAACCACCGCTTCTCCCTCTCGGATGCGGTGCTCGCCAAAGACAACCACCTCGCCGTGTTGGCGGCGCAGCACGGCGGCGATCTCACGGCGGCGATCCGCTCGGTGCGGGCCCGCCTGTCGCACACCACCCATCTCGAGGTGGAGGTCGATCGCGTCGACCAGATCGAGCCGGTCGTCTCGGCCGGGGTCGACACCATCCTGCTCGACAACTTCTCGCTCGAGGAACTGCGCGAGGGCGTCGCGATCGTCGCGGGCCGCGCCCTGGTCGACGCGAGCGGTGGCGTCGACCTCACCACGGTCGCCGGCATCGCCGCCACCGGCGTCGACCTCATCTCGGTCGGTGCCCTCACCCACAGCGTGCGCGCCCTCGACCTGGGCCTCGACGCCGTGCTGCGCCCGTGATCTACCTCGACGCGGCGGCCACCTCGCCCGTGCGACGCGAGGTGCTCGAGGCGATGTGGCCGTATCTCGTGGGCGACTTCGGCAACCCGTCGAGCCATCACGCGGTCGGACAGTCGGCCGCGCGGGCGCTCGCCGAGGCGCGCCGCACGGTGGCGGAGCTGCTCGGCTGCCGCCCGGCCGAGATCGTCTTCACCTCGGGCGGCACCGAGGCCGACAACCTCGCCGTGAAGGGCATCACCCTCGGCCGGATGCTCGACACAGCCACGAGGGCGGCCACTGGCGCCGAGGAGGCGCGTCATCTCGTGATCTCGGCGGTCGAGCATCCGGCGGTCGTCGAAGCCGCCGACCACCTCGCGCGCCTGCACGGATTCGAGGTGGCCGTGGTGCCCGTCGGCCCCACGGGTCTGGTCGACCCCGACGACTTCTCCGCAGCGCTCCGCCCCGACACCGCGCTCGCCTCGGTGATGCTCGCGAACAACGAGATCGGCACGGTGCAGCCCGTCGCCGAGCTGGCCGCGCGGGCGCGCGCCGCGGGGGTGCCGTTCCACACCGACGCCGTGCAGGCGGGCGGCTGGCTCGACACCCGCCTCGACGTGCTCGGGGTCGACGCGCTCACTCTCGCCGGCCACAAGCTGGGCGCGCCGAAGGGCGTGGGGGTGCTCGCCGCGCGGCAGCGCCTGCGCCTCGAGCCGCTCGTGCACGGCGGCGGACAGGAGCGCGGCCGCCGCTCGGGCACCGAGAACGTCGCGTTCGCCGTCGGTTTCGCCACCGCGTTCCGGCTCGCGGAAGCGGCGCGGGTTGAGGCGGCGGCGCGGGTGGCGGCGCTCCGCGACGCGTTCATCGCCGAGGTGCTGCACCGGGTGCCGGGCGCTCTGCTCACGGGCCCCGCCCTCGGCGATCGGTTGCCGGGCAGCGACACGGATGCTCGGCTGCCCTCGGTCGCGTCGTTCTGCTTCCCGGGCACGAGCGGCGAGGCCGTGCTGCTGCAGCTCGAGGAGCGCGGCGTGATCGTCTCGAGCGGCTCGGCCTGCGCGGCCGGCGAGGACGACCCGTCGCCCACCCTCGTCGCCCTCGGCCTCCCCCCGGAGGTCGCTCAGACCGCGGTGCGCTTCACCTTCAGCCCCACCACCAGCGCGACCGAGCTCACCTCAGCCGCCGCCGCCCTCGAGGCCTCCCTCGCCGAGCTCGCCCATCTGCGCTGAACCCACCTCTGCGCGCCTTGCGCCCGCGAGACTCCCCGACGCGCGAGGTGTGGTGGGGTGCTCAGGCGGTGAGCCAGATGGCGTCGGCGTCGACGCTGACGGGCTGCCCGTCGCCCGAGCTCGCACCCGAGCCCAAGGCGCCTGCGCCCGCGCCACCACCCGCGCCTCCGCCGCCCTCGACGCTCAGCGCGCCGCCCGGCTCCACCCGCACGGCGACGCCGGGGGTGATGCCGCGGGCGGCGAGGGTCTTGAGCAGTGACGGGTCGCGGTCGCTGATGCGCAGCACTACGCCGCGGTGCCCCACGGCCGCCTGCGACAGCAGCACCGCCGAGTAGGAGGCGACGGTTCCCGCCGCCGACGGAATCGGATCCCCGTGCGGGTCTTGCGCCGGCCGCCCCAACCGCTCGTCGATGGCGTCGAGCAGCCGCTCGCTGAGGGCGTGCTCCAGCACCTCGGCCTCGTCGTGCACCTCGTGCCACTCGTACCCCATCTCGCGCACGAGCCAGGTCTCGGTGAGGCGGTGGCGGCGCACCACGCCCATGGCGCGCATCCGGCCTTCGGGGGTGAGGGTGAGCGGCCCGTACGGCACGTGCGTGATGAGGCCCGCCGCGGCGAGCTTCTTCACCATCTCGGTGACCGAGGAAGGGGCCACCCCGAGACGCCCGGCCAGCGCCGACGGCGTGATGGGGTCGGGCTGCCATTCCGTGTGCGCGTAGATGGTCTTGAGGTAGTTCTCGGCGGCGGTGTCCTGCCCCGCGGGTCGGGGCGCTGCCGGGGGAGTCATGATGCACAAGCCTAAGGCCGCGCCCCCGGTCGGAGCGGCGGGTCAGACGAAGGCGGCGCGGCTCACACGCTCCCGCCGCCGGCCCCCCACCCCGTGCGGTCGGCGAACCGCGCGGCGGTGGTCGTGCGGTCGTACTGCGTGTCGACCGGGGTGTCGCGTTCGTCGCGCAACGGCCCGCGATCGCCACTCCGGCGCCGCACGAGGGCGATGGCCACGGCGAGCACCACGATGATCGCAGCGACCGCGAGCAGGATGATCCAGAGAGTGTCCATACCCCATCCTGCACAGCTGTCGAGTTGCCGGAGCCCGATGCACACCGGCCGCTCAGGTGCCGGTAGCCTGCACTCGATCGAAGAAGGAGTCATAAGAAGGAGTCGCGATGCCCGCCCGCTCGACCACGTTCATCCGCCGCTACGAGCCGAGCGACGCCGAGGCGACGCGCGAGGTCTTCCGCCGGGCCGTGCACGGCACCGCCGCACGCGACTACGACCCCGAACAGCTCGCCGCGTGGACCTCGGGCAGCGGCGCCGACACCTGGCCAGAACGACGGATGCTCGCCGACACCTGGGTGGCCGAGCTCGCCGGCGAGGTGGTCGGCTTCACCGACGTCGACGCGGGCGGGTACGTCGACATGATGTTCGTCGACCCCTCGGCGGGGGGCCGCGGGGTGGCGTCCGCGCTGCTCTCCCGGGTGCGGCGCATCGTGCTCGACCGCGGCCTCGACGAGTGGACGGTTCACGCGAGCCTCACCGCGCGGCCGCTGTTCGAGCGTCACGGCTTCGCGGTGGAGCGGGAGCAGCGGGTGGAGCGCGCCGGGGTCGAGCTCACGAACGTCGTGATGCGCGGGGCCGTCGCGCCCGAGGTGCTGCCGGGGCCCGGGTCATGGCTGCCGGCCGGGTTCGAGCATCCGCTCGCCGTCGAGTGGCGGGCAGGGGGCGAGGCCGCCGGCCCACTCGCGCCGGTGCGGCTGCGCCCCATCGCCGCGAGCGACGTGCACATCGACATGCCCGCCGTGATGGGCAATCGCGAGATGCTCTGGGCGCAGTACGGGCAGGCGTGGGGCTGGCCGCCCGCCACCATGACCGCAGACGACGACGCCGCCGACCTGCAGCGCCACGCCGACGAGATGGTGCGGCACGAGTCGTTCAACTACGCCGTGCTGCCGCCGGGTGAGGACGAGCTCTTCGGCTGCCTCTACCTCGACCCGCTGCCGCCCGCCGGCCGCGACGGGCTGCAAGCCGAGGTCTCGTGGTGGCTGACCCCCGCGGCCCCTGCCTGGCTCCACGCCGAGATGCCGCGACGGGTGCGCCGATGGCTCGAGGAGCGCTGGCCGTTCACCCACGTGCACCTGCCCTTCAACAGCCGCTGAGCGCGGGAACACCGCTCCACTTGCACCCTGGCACCGTGGTTGGCAAGCCCGTTGCCGCATCCGTCTGCCCTTTCGAGGGTGGAAGGCATGGAACGCATTCACTACGCGGGCGACTCCGTGGTCACCGGATCGGCGATCGCCCATGCCCTGCTCGAGTACGCGCGGGCCCTCGCGCTGATCGAAGCCTCCGACACCGTCGAGATACCGGTGGTGCGCGACGACGGGAGTGTCGCGCGGGCCACGATGCTGATCGGCCCGGCGAGCCAGCTCATCTCGGAATCCGTCGACGACGACCGCGAAGAACTCGAGAACCAGGCGCTCGTCGACGACCTGACGCGGCGCGCGGCAGGAGCCGGCCCCGCGAGACCCGTCATCGACGATGTCGACGACCTCGGCGAGGACCGGGACTCGACCGTCGGGACGGACGCCATCTGATGGGCAAGCTCACCTACGACTCCAGCCTCGTCGTCGATTTCGACGACCGCATCCTGGCGCACCTGCAGCTCGTGATCGGCGCGAAACTGCGTCGCGGCGAGTCGCTCTACTTCTCCTGGAAAGACGACCCCAAGACCGGCGACGGGCGCACCTCCATCTGGTTGTACCCGAACGCTCCGCTCGTGTTCAAGTACTACGGCGGCGGACCGCCCGCCCTCAACCGGGCCTGGGTCGACCAGCTCATGCTCGCGGCCAACTCCAACGCCGGCCTCCATCTCGTGCCCGAGCCGCCCGAGGTGAGCGGAGACCGGGGTCTCGAACCGTGAAGCGCATCGACATCATCTATGACGGCACCCTTTACTCGCTCGGCGGGGAGGAGTACGACGAGCTGAAGACCAGCATCGCCGCCGCGCACGACGAGGGTCGGTCGACCTGGCTGAGGGTCGACCACGGGGAGGGGCGGGCGCGGTCGGCCGAGATCCTCATCGCGCCGGGCATCCCGATCTCGCTGGTGGCGATCAACACCGACACGGATGCGGAGGGTGGGTCGGACGACGACTTCGGTTCCGGTTCGGGCGGCTTCGAACCCGGCTCGGGTGACGGCGGGGTGGTGGAGGATGGGGTCGACGAGTAGCGACCCCGCTCCCGCCTCCGCCGAGCGTCGGCGGGCCGAGCTCGAGCGCCACGCCGCCACCCTCTTCGCGGCAGCCGCCCTCACCACCGCGGTGATCTGCGGGGCCACGATCGTGTCGGGCTGGTTCGCCGGCGTGCTCGTCGACTCCTGGGAGCGCCTGTTCTGGGCCGGCTTCGTGCTCGGCATCGTCATGGTCGCCGTCTTCGCCGCGGCGGCCCTCCCGGGTGGTGCGGATGCTCGCCGGGCCTGCACCCGCATCACCTGGCTGCTGCGGGTCGGCCTGGTGCTCTTCGTCGCCTCGCCGGTGTGCTGCATCCTCGCGATGGTGGGTGACTACTACCGCCTCTGAGCCTATGGGCCGCTGCGCCTCTGAGCCTGTGGGCCGCTGAGCCTGTGGGCCGCGGAGCCTCTGATCCGGTGGGCCTCTAAGCCTCTAAGCCTCTGAGCCTCTGATCCGGTGGGCCTGTGAGCCTGTGGGCCGCTGACCGCGCATCCGTCTCGCCCCTGATCCCTGATGCGGGCTGGACGCCGGTCGGCCGGACCGTCATGATGAGTGCGCCGGTGAAGAGGGGGAGTGCCGATGGCTTTCAGGCGTGCGGGTGCGGGTGTGGTGGGTATGGCGGGTGTCGCGCTCGTCGCGGTGATGCTGGTGTCGACGGGCGCGGGAGGCGCGGTCGCCGCCGCCCCGGAGACGTGCGGCCCGGCCGGCGACACGGCACGGCGGCTGCTGTCGGCCGACACCGCCGCCTCGCGGTTCGGTGTCGATGGCAGCGGCGTGAAGGTGGGCATCATCTCGAACTCCTTCGGCGCGCGCGGGGCCGACGAGGTCGAGGCCGACGTCAGCGCGGGCTGGCTGCCGGGTCCCGGCAACCCCTGCGGATACGAGACGCCCGTCACCGTGCTGACGGAGGGTGCCGCCGGAGAGGACGACGAGGGCCGGGCGATGGCGCAGATCGTGCATCAGGTCGCGCCGGGGGCGGAGATCCTGTTCGCGGGGTCGAACAGTCTCGCCGGCTTCGAGAGCGGCATCGACGAGCTCATCGCGCACGGCGCGTCGATCATCGTCGACGACGTCTCCGCGGCCGGTGACCGCCCGTTCCACGTCGACGAGGCCGGGCGCGCGGTGCAGGCCGCCGTCGATGCGGGCGTGTTCTACGTCACCGCGGCCGGCAACTATGGTGCGCAGGGCGCGGAGGGGTACCCGAGCGAGGGCTTCCCGATCGGCGCGTGGTCGACGGTGCAGTACCGCGGCACGGCCTGCCCCGACGATGTCGCCGCGCTCTACCCCGGCGAGACCGTCGACTGCCTCGACTTCGACCCCGGGGAGGGAGAGGACGCGACCCTGTCGCTCACGCTCCCGGCGAGGGCGCTCATGACGGGATCGCTCGACTGGGCGGAGGACGACGGGAAGGTCGTCACCTCGCTCGACTACGTTGTCGACATCGACGGGAACATCAGGAAGGCGACGAGCGCGGATCCGCAGGTGGCGTCGGCGCCCGCGGAGATCGGCAACCTCAGTTCGGCCGAACCGATCGAGAACACGGTCAGCGTGGTGCGGCATGTCACGCCGGGCGCCGGAACACCGCCGGTGTCGCTCATCTGGGAGCAGGCGCCGTCGTTCGAGGTGCTCGTCGACCAGGAGTACTTCCGCAGCACCGACGATGACACCGTCGGCTCGACGCTCTTCGGCCATCGCGCTGTGCCCTCGGTGTTCTCCGTCGCCGCCATGAACGCCGCCGACTCCACGCTCGAGACCTACTCCACGCTGGGGCCGGCGCCGCTGTACTTCGGGGTGCCCGAGCCGGTGGTCGTGCCCGGCCCGTCTGCGGTGGGCGTCGACAACCTGCCGACCTCGACGAGCGTGCTCGGCGGCTCCGGGTCGTTCAGGGGCACCTCCGCGGCCTCGCCGACGATCGCCGCCTCGGCCGCGCTCCTGCTGGAGCAGACGCCCGGGCTCTCGCCGGTGCAGCTGCGCGAGGTGCTGACGGAGCAGGCCGACCCCGAGGGATTCGTGCAGCCGTGGGATGCGTCGGTCGCGGCGGAGCGGTCGGCGGGGGCGGGGCTCGTCGACGTCGCCGCTGCGCTGTCGGCGCTCGCACCGACGCCTACCCCCACCCCGGAACCGACGCCTGCGCCGACGCCGACCGCGGCGCCGGTGCCGACTGCGGCGCCGCAGCCCTCGAGCGACCCCGCGGAGGGTGCCCCGGCGCTCGCCGCGACGGGCGCATCCGACCCGTCGTGGCCTCTCGGGGTCGCCGCGGCGGCGGTGGTGGTCGGCGGGATCGCCGTCGGGATGCTCGGGTGGCAGCAGCGGTCGGGAGCCGGGTCGGCCGCGCGCCGGGCGGCTACGGGTCGGGCGGCCGCGCGCCGGGAGGTTACGCGCCGGGAGGTTACGCGCCGGGCAGTCTGAGGGTGACGACGGTGCCCGAGCCGGGGAGCGAGCGCACCGTCACCTCGCCGCCGTGACGCCGCAGCACCGTGGCGACCAGGGTGAGACCGAGGCCCGACCCGGGAACGTCGCGGGCGTTCCCGGCGCGGGCGAGCTCGTCGAACACGACGGGGAGGTCGGCTTCGGGGATGCCGCGGCCCGCATCCGCCACCTCCAGCACGGCCCACCCGTCCTGTTCGCGCAGGCGCAGCTCGATGGGGCCGGTCGTCGCGAACTTCGCGGCGTTGCTCAGCACGTTGTCGATGGCGAGTGACAGCAGGTCGGGGTCGCCGGCGACGGCGGGCACCGCCCAGGGCACGCGGGTGACGCTGACGGTGACGCGGCCGGCCGTGTCGGGACGCTGCTGCACGAGCGCGGCGACCGCTTCGGTGGCGAGCTGCTCGAGGTCGAGGCGTTCGAGGTCGAGGGGCCTGGTCTCGAGCTCGGAGAGCTTGCGCAGGTCGCCCACCAGGGTGGCGAGCCGCTGTGCCTGGTCGTCGATCACGGCGAGCTGCGGCGAGGCGGCGAGGTCGTGGGCGACGACGGTGGCGCGGATCGCCGTGATCGGGTTCTTCAGCTCGTGGTCGAGTCGTGCCAGGAAGCGGCGGTGGTGCGCCCGCTCGAGCGCCCTGCCGCGCTCGAACTCGGCCGAGAGCGCCGTGGCTGCGCGGCGCCGACGCGCTCTCCGCCGGGCGAGCAGCAGCACGACCAGCGCGCCGATCGCCGACAGCACCGCACCGCTCGCGGCGACGGCCGCCGCGAGCCCCGAGGTCAGCACGACCTCCCGCCGATCGCCCCCGAGCGTCAGCACCCCCGCCCCCACGAGCCCCACCACCAACGGCACCGCCGCCACCACCCCAGCCCCCACGAGCGCTCCGCGCCGCCCCCCGCCCGCGGCGCGGCCGCCCCCGCTCCCGCTCCCGCGAGCGCCGCTACGCGCGCCACCGCCTGGCCGCCCGAACCCACCTCCGCCCGCAGCGCCGCCGCCGGCCGCGCCCGCCTGGCCCCCGCCTGCAGCGCCACCGTCCGCCGCGCCCGCGCCCGCGCCCGCGCCCGCGTTCGCGCCGCCCGCAGCGCCCGCCGCGACCGAGCCACCGCCCGTCGCGCCCGCACCGCCCGCCCCGCCCGCGCCGCTGCCCGCCGCGCCCGCGCCGCCGCTCATGCGGCCACCACGCCGTCGGCGAAGCGGTAGCCCGTGCTCTGCACGGTCTCGATGAACGCCGGATGCGCGGGGTCGTCACCGAGCACCCGCCGCAGCTCGGCGACGCGGTGGTCGACGGCGCGGCTCGACGTGGCGAAGTCGAAGCCCCACAGCGCCGCGAGCAGCCGTTCGCGCGAGTGCACCTCGCCCGGATGGGCCATCAGGTAGTCGAGCAACGTCACCGCCTTGGGCGTCAGCGCCACCTCCACCCCGTCGAGCCACACCCGCCGCGCCGCCCGGTCGAGCAGCAGCGCCCCCGACCGCAGCCGCGCCGAGGTTGCCAGCGGCGGCACCCCGGGCTTCGCCCGCCGCAGCACGGCCCGGATGCGCGACAGCAACTCGTGCGGATCGAACGGCTTGTTCAGATAGTCGTCGGCCCCCTCGTCGAGCGCGGCACTGCGCTCGTACGACTCGCCCACCTGGGTGAGCAGGATGATCGGCGTCCACAACCCCTGCGCCCGCACCCGCCGCACGAACTCGCGCCCGTCGACGTGCGGCATCATCACGTCGCACACCATGAGGTCGGGCACCGCCTCCACCACGGCGTCGAGCGCCTCGGCTCCGTCGGCGGCCGTGCGCACGCTGTAGCCGCTGCGCGTCAGGAAGGCGCTGAGCGCATCCGTGATGGCGGTGTCGTCGTCGACGAGCAGCAGCTCGGGCCGAGCGCTCTCCCCCGCCGAGGCCCCCGCCCCCGACGAGGCCCCCGTCCCGGCAGAGGCCCCCGCCCCCACCGTCGGGCCCCCCGCCCCGCTCACGAGAATCCCCCCGACAGTCCCGCGATCGTGAGCCCCCCGCCCACGGCGAGCAGCACGATCACCACGGCGACGATCGCCGACGCGAGCACGAGGTACCCGAGCACGAGACCGGCGATGGCGAACCCCGCCCCGCCGTCTCCGTCCCTCCGGATCTGCCCGAGCGCCACATGCCCGAAGATCACGGGGAGCAGCCCGAACCCGAGCAGTCCCAGCACGAACGAGGCGATCGCGAGACCGTTGGTGCGGCGCACGGGCGGCGGCGCGTAGCCGCGCTGCACGGGGTAGGTGGGCTGGGTCATGAGGAGGCCTTCCCGAGTCGATTGGCGGTGCCGGTGTCGGCGACGGTCGGGGTTCCGGTCTGCCAGGCGATGGAGTTCGCCGACCCCGACACGCGCACGGCGCCGACCTCGAGCACCGACACGGCGGTGCCCGCTCCGGTCACCACGAGGGTGCCGACCTGGTCGGCCACCACGACCGCGGCGTCGGCGCTCACGGTGAGGGTCTCGCACGGCCCCTCCACCCGCACGACGGCGCCCGCGGTCGAGAGCGTGAGCTCAGCGTCGCAGCCTTGCGTGGTGGTGGCCTCGGCGATCCACCGGTCGCGGTCGGTGCTTGTGTCAGGCGTGGGGGCGGGCATGGCACCGGATGCTGTGCCTCCGTCGGTCTCCGATCCCACCGTGGGCGTCGGGGTCGCCGCGGTCGGAGTCGGGGCCGACATCGGGGTGGTCGATGGCGAGTCCGGGGCCGACCCGGCGCCGGCCGGGGGCTCGCCCGAGGTGCCGGCCTCGCGGATCGTGAGCGTGCATCCGCTGGCCAGCCCCACCACGAGCAGCCCGACCGCAGCGGCACCGATGGCCCGCGCCGCGACAGCACGAGCGCCCCCCGGCGCGCGACCCGCGCGCCGATGCGCTGACGGCCGTTCGAAGCTGTGCATCATCGTCATCCCCCCGATCCTTTCGTAGTCCGTCGCTCCTGACGAGTCGCGGCTCATCGCGCCGGCACGAAGATCTCGACCCGGCGGTTGAGCTGCCGCCCGGCCGGGTTGTCGGCACCGTCGAGCTCGTTCGCCGCCACCGGGCGCGACTCACCGAACCCCTCGGCGCTGAGCTCCGCCGTCACCCCGGCCGAGCGCAGCGCGGCGACCACCGAGTCGGCCCGTGCCTCGGAGAGCGTCTGGTTGTAGTCGTCGGTGCCGATGGAGTCGGTGTGCCCCGACACGACGGCCGAGCCGATCGCCGCCCGTTGCAGGGCGTCGGCGAGTCTGCCGAGCACGGCAGCCGCATCCGCTCTCACCTCGCTGCGGTCGAAGTCGAACAGCACCCCGTCGCGCACGGTGATGGTGGTACCGCAGCTCTCGACGGGTGCCAGCGCGGCGAGAGGGGGGAAGACGCCGAGCGGCGGCACCGTCGCGAGGGGCTCGGCGTCGACGATCTCGCCGTCGACCCGAGCCGTGCCGTCGCCGTAGTTCTCGATGCTCAGGCGCCCGTCGCTGTAGCGCCCCGACCCGTCGCCGTAGTTCTCGATCTCGACGGTGCCGTCGGTGAAGCTGCCCGATCCGTCGCCGTAGTTCTGGATGCGCACCGCCCCCGCGCTGGACGTTCCCGACCCGTCGCCGTACACCTCGACGCTCATCGTCGGGTCGCTGTAGCTGCCCGATCCGTCGCCGTAGTTCTGGATGCTCGTCACACCGTCGCTGTACGCCCCCGACCCGTCGCCGTAGTTCTCGATGGCCACGCCGTTGATCGTGGTGGAGCCCGACCCGTCGCCGTAGTTCCGGGTGGTGCCGTCGGGTCCGGTGTAGCTGCCCGATTCGTCACCGTAGAGGAAGGCGCTGCCGTCGCCTGAGACCACGGCGCCCGAAGCATCGCAGTGGGCGGGGGCGACCTCGACCCCCGGCACGTCGACGAGCTCCGAGCGCACGTCGATGGTGAACGCCGAGGCCGACGCGTCGAGCAGCGCCAGGTCGGGCAGCGTGAACAGCGGCACGGGCGGGAAGTCGCCCACGTCGTACCCCGCGACGGTGGCGACGGATGCGCGGGCGGGGCCGGCAGGGCCGGCCGGGGCGCTCGGGGTCGCGGTGCTGGTGCTGCGGGGCCCGGCGCCGTCGGAGCCGTCGGTGGCGCTCGGGGCTGAGCACGCGGCGAGCGTCAGGGCCAATGTGAGGGCGGAGGCGGCAGCGGTCAGACGGGCGGGGGAGTGCATGTCTCCACGCTATTGAAGACCTGTCGCAGACGGGTCGCCGAGCTGTCGCGATCTCGCGACATGTCGTCGCGCACGGAGGAGCGGCAGAATGGGTGGATGGCCGCGCCCGAGCTCGACGAACTGCGCCTGCTGCGTCGCGCCCGCGACCGCATGGACCGGGAGTTCGCCCACCCGCTCGACGTCGCCTCACTGGCACGCACCGCCCTCATGTCGCCGGCGCACTTCAGCCGGCGGTTCCGTGAGGCGTACTCCGAGACGCCGTACTCCTACCTCATGACCCGCCGCATCGAGAGGGCGAAGGCGCTGCTGCGCGCCGGCGACCTCACCGTGCGCGACGTCTGCATCGCCGTCGGCTGCACCAGCCTCGGATCGTTCACCACCAAGTTCACCGAACTCGTCGGCGAGTCCCCCGCCGCCTACCGCGCCCGCGACCACAGCGACCTCCTCGTCGTGCCCAGCTGCCGCACCATGATCCTCACCCGCCCCCGAAAACCCGCCCGCCCCGCGGCGCCGCCCGCGCCGGTGCCCGCCGCCGCACCCGCGCGCGCCGCTGTGCACGCGGCCACGGCCACGCGCGCTGTGGACGCCGCCACCCACCCGCGCCCGCGCGTGCTGGGGCCCACTGTCGACGATGAGACGCGGTGCGTGCACTATCGCGGCCCTCTCGATGTCATCGCCATCCGGTTCGCCTGTTGCGGCGACTACTACCCTTGTCACCTCTGCCACGAGCAGACCGCCGACCACCCGCCCGCGGTCTGGCCGCTCGCCGACCGCGTCCGCCGAGCCGTGCTCTGCGGCGTGTGCGGCAGCGAGCTCACCATCGCCGACTACCTCGCCACCACCGGCTGCCCCGAGTGCGCCGCCCCCTTCAACCCCGGCTGCAGCCTCCACACCCACCTGTACTTCGAGGTGGAGCCGGCGACGCCCGAGCTGGCGACGCCTTAGCTGGCCGAGCCCGAGCCCGAGCCCGAGGTCGAGCTCGCGATGTCCGAGTCGGCGACGCCTCAGCCCCTGTGATGCCCGAGCTGGCGACCCCTGACCCGGCACCCGAAACCGGTGATGCTGGAGCCCGCGTCATTGTGGCCCGGTCATGCCTGAACCTGCGTCGCACGAGTCCGGTGACGCCTGAACCTGCGTCGCACGAGTCCGGTGACGCCTTAACCGGTGATGCCGGAGAGGGTTGACGCCTGAACCGACGATGCCGGAGACCGGTGGCGGCCGAGCCGGCGGCTCCTAGCCCGGCGCCGCCGCGCATCCCGCGCTGAGGTCACCGGATGCGCGGCACCCACGCCTCGCGCTGCGCTCGCGCAGACTCGAGCTCGGCGAGCATGCGCTGGTGGTCACGCGGGTCGATCCGCTCGAACTCGAGGGCGCGACGACCCGCGCGCTCGCGCCCCCACCGCTGCAGCAGCGTGCCGAGCCGGATGGCGACGAGATCGACCCCACGCGGGGCGCTCTGAATGGCGGTCATGGTCTACTCCTCACTGTGCGTGCTGCGGGGGTCGGGCGCTTCTCCGGCATCGAGCACCGGGAAAGCACTCAGCTGTATCTGCACCGGCCGCGTGCCGGGCAGGTCGGTTCCGAACTGGTGGCGGTGCCGGTCGAGGAACTCGTCGGTCACCCGCTCGAGCTCGGCGGTGAGCTCGGCCAGCTGCTCGCTGGTGACCCGCGCGTTGGCGGTGTTCACCACCGACGCCTCGATCCAGTCGCGGCTGAGCTCGTGCTCACCGCGGCGTACGAAGTCGCCGAGCAGCGCCTCACGATTGCGGTGCCATTCCGTGGTGACGATGGCGTTCGCCGCGCGGGCGGCAGCGGTGGAGGGCAGGGTGGCGCTGTCGATCGAGATGCCGCCGGGCACGCGCTCCCACCACCGCTCCCGCGCGGTGCCCCGCCCCTTGACCTCGCGGATGAAGTGGTGCTGCTCCAGCTGTCGCAGATGGTAGCTGGTCACCCCCGACGACTCGGCGAGCCGCTCGGCGAGACTGCTCGCGGTCTGCGGGCCGTACGTCGACAGCACGTCGAGCATCCGTACCCGCAACGGATGCGCGAGACCCCGCAGCGCCGTCATGTCGAGTGAGCGGTCAGCCGGCCGCCTCGTCTCCTCTTCGCTCATGATGCAAAGCTATCTCTGCAAAGGAAATGTTGCAAGCGATTCTTTGCAACTCGCCGGCCCGCGCCACGCGCCTATCCGCGAGCGAGAGGCCCCGAGGCGTGAGCGGGTCGCAACTCGTCGTTCGGGTAGACGCCGTACGCCGCGAAGTACGTTGCCGCGAAGCGCGACGGATGCGTGAAGAACCAGCGCCGTGCGATCTCGTTCACGGTCGCGTGGCGCTCCGGCGCCGAACCCTCGGCGAGCAGATCGTCATGAGCACGCGCCAGTCGCACCTCACGCAGGTATCCGAGCGGGGTGACGCCCAACTGCTTGCGGAACGCGTACTGCAGCCCTCGCGGCGAGAGACGGGCAGCCTGGGTGATGTCGTCGAGGCCGATGTCGCGGTGGGCGTTCGCGTGGATGTACCGGCACGCCAGTGCGACCGGGAGACTGTGGCCCATGATCGACATTCGGAGCCGCGGGGCGCGGCGGATTGACACGCGCCGCCGCACCCCGCACCGCGCCCCGCACCCCGCCCCGCCGCACCCCGCTCGGCGCTGCCGGTCAGCCGGCCACGCTCACCGTCCAGGTCACCCCGAAGCGGTCGGTGAGCATGCCGAACCCGGCCGACCAGGCCGACGCGGCGAGCGGCTCGACCACGGTCGCGCCTACGGCGAGGGCCGACCACCTGAGCTCTGCGGCCTCGAGCGTCGGGGCGTCGAGGGCGAGGAAGAACGGCTGGTCGGTGATCGTCACGCCATCCCGCCGCGAGGTCGAGCCGCCCTGCAGCGACCCTTCCGCAGCGCCCGGCACGTCGTAGGCCATCACGGCGAAGCCGTCGGCGCCGTCGACCCGCCCGAACACGACCTTGTCGGCGTCGGGCAGCGCGGCCGGCATGCCGAAGTCGCCGTAGGTGCGGATGCTCGTGGTGCCGTCGAACACCCCGGCGTAGAACTCGAGGGCCTCGCGGGCCTGGCCGTGGAAGTTGAGGTGGGCAACGGGTGAGGTCGACATGAGGTCTCCTAGGGGGTCGCGGCGGAGCCGCCGGCCGGACTGTCCGGCACTGCATCCACCCTCTCGAGCATTCAGGTCGCTTTCTGTCCGCAATCGACATGCGCCATGATCGACAGGTGAGCATCGCGCAGCAGCCCCACCCCTCCGCCCGACTCTCCGCGGCCACCACGGCCCTGTTCGTGCCGGGCGACCGCCCCGATCGCTTCGGCAAGGCCCTCGCGAGCGGCGCCGACCTCGTCATCGTCGATCTCGAGGATGCGGTGGCGGCCGACCGCAAAGCCCTCGCCCGTGAGGCGGTCGTCGAGGCCGTCGCCGCGCATCCGTCGTCGTTCGTGTTGCGGGTGAACGGAGCCGCATCGCCCGAGCACACCGCCGACCTCGAGCTGCTCGCGACGATCGGCGGGGGTCTCGTGGGCGTGGCCCTGGCGAAGACCGAGTCGCCCGACGCGATCGAGGCGGTACGGATGCGCGCCGGCGACGCCGGCATCATCCCCCTCGTCGAGAGCGCGGCGGGGCTCGCCGCGGCACCCGCCCTCGCGCAGACGCCGGGGGTCGCGCGGCTGGCCCTAGGGGGCATCGACCTCGCGCTCGACCTCGACACCACCGCGCCCGAGGTCGTCGACATCGCCCGCTTCCAGCTCACCCTCGCGTCCCGCGTCGCGGGACTCGCCGGGCCCCTCGACTCGCCCTCCGTCGAGTTCACCGACCTCGACCCCGTGCGCGCCGCGGCCGCCCGCGCTCGCTCGTTCGGCTTCGGCGGCAAGCTCTGCATCCACCCCCGTCAGCTCGACGCCGTGCGCGAGGCCTTCGCCCCCACCGCCGACGAGGTGGCGTGGGCCGAGCGCATCCTCGCGGCGGAGGGCGACGGGGAGGGTGTCGCGAGCGTCGACGGCACCATGGTCGACCGCCCCGTCACCGAACGCGCCCGCCGCATCCGCGCTGCGGTGGAGCGGAAGAGGCGCCGGAGCTAGTTGTATCGGGCGGCGTGCCTAGACGAGCTGCCGATGGCCTTCGACCATCGCGTCGTGCACGGGTCAAGCTCTCGAGTTCTCACACCGCCGGCACAAGTATGTCGCGTACGAGGGCATCGAGCTGAGCGTCGGCCTCGAGGAACTGGCGGAGGGTTCTGACGGTGGCGCCGAAGGTGTCGAACTCCTCGATCGACAGGCCGTGCTCGTCGTAGGCGCGGTGGAACTCCGACAGGCGCCTGAGTTCGGCCAGCGCGGCGGCCGGTACGGGCTCGTCGATCCGCTCGAGCACGGGCAGGGCGTTCTCGTCGATGCGGGCCTGCCAGTCGAACGGCGGCGAGACCACGAGGTCGCCCCCCTGCAGCTCCGACCACTGCAGGTGGTTGCGGAACGCCGCCGACAGCACGCGCGACCGGTAGCCCCGCTCGCGGAAGAGAGCGTGTGCCTTCTTCAGGGCCGCCACCCCCGCCCATTCCATGGCGCCGGGGTCGATGAGGATGCGCTGGTCGGCGACCCACGACTTCAGCCAATCGTCGAGGCGGCCGCCCATGATGGTGACGACCGAACCGAACTCGTGCTCGTCGAGACCGTCGTCGGCCCGCCGGTCGAGCCCGCGCTCGATCGCCTCGGCCACCGCGACGGCCTGGGCGACCGTGAAGCTCACCGTGGCGTTGATGCTCACGCCGCGGTAGGTCGCCTCCTCGATCGCCCGGATGCCCGTCGACGTGGCCGGGATCTTCACGATGATGTTCGGGGCGAGCTCCGAGAAGCGCACCGCCTGGGCGACGAGCGCGTCGGCATCGCGGTGCAACCGGGGGTCGGTCTGGACGGATAGCCTGCCGTCCCGGCCGCCCGAAGCCTCGAAGCTCGGTTCGAGCAGCGCCGCGGCCTGCACCGACAGCTCTTCGACCACGGCCCAGCCCAGCTCGGACTCGCCGGCGGTCGGCCGCTCGTCGGCCAGCTCACGGATGCGCGGGCCCCAGACGTCGAGCCGCTTCCGGATGGCGGCCAGCGCGATTACCGGGTTGCAGGTGGCGCCGACGGCCCCGAACGCGATCGAGCGGGTGAGCTCGTCGGGGTCGGCGGAGTCGTTCCAGAGCCGAGTCGGGAAGCGGCGGGTGGCCTCGAGCAGGGGGGAGAGGGGTGCGGTCACGAGGGTCGCCCTTCAGATGCGGATGCGGATGCGGATGTGGATTCGGGACCGGAGATGGAATCCCGGTGGACGGGGGATGTGGGCGAGCCCAGCAGCGGCCGCTGAGACGCCCGGTGCGACAAGTAGGTCTCATGCGCCTCCCGGGTCGACCGCACGGTCGACACCTCCGCCACCGGAACGTCCCACCAGCCCGCGCCGTCGGGCGCGTAGACCAGAGGATCGCTCTCGACGTGGATGACGGTCGACCGGGGTGAGGCCTTCGCCGCGCGCACCGCATCCGACAGCCGCGCGACGACATCCGGCCCGGCCTGCACCTCGATCACGTCGACGCCGTAGCTGCGAGCGTTCGCCGCGAGGTCGACCGGCAGGAGGCGTTCCGGGTCGGCAGCGTCGCGGTAGCGAGTGCCGTACCGCTCCGACCCCACGGTCTCGGAGAGATGCCCGATGGAGGCGTAGCCGTGATTCTGGATGAGCACCACGACGATCTTGAGCCCCTCCGCGACGGCGGTGACGAGCTCGGTGTGCAGCATGAGGTACGAGCCATCGCCCACCATGACGATGACATCGCGGTCGCCGAGCCCGCCGGCGAGCACACCCCGCCGCGCGCCGAGGCCCCCCGCGATCTCGTAGCCCATGCACGAGAAGGCGTACTCGACGTGGTAGCCGAGCGGATCGCTCACCCGCCACAGCTTGTGCAGGTCGCCGGGCAGCGACCCGGCCGCCTGCACCACCACGTCGCGCTCGCCGGCAGCAGAGCGCACCGCGCCGATGATCTCGGGCTGGCCGGGCATCTCCGCTCCGGTGGGGGCGAGCGCCTCGTCGACGGTCGCGATCCACTCGGAGCGCAGCCGCTCGACGTGCTCCGAGAACGAACTCGGCACTCGGTAGCGCTCCAACGATCGCTCTAGGCCGATGATCGCCTCGCGCGCGTCGGCGACCACCGGCAGCTCGCTGCCGTGCTTGTAGGCGTCGAAGGATGCCACGTTGACGTTCACGAACAGCACGTCGGGGTTCTGGAAGGCGGTGCGGCTGGCCGTGGTGAAGTCGCTGTAGCGGGTGCCGATGCCGATCACCACGTCGGCCGCCGCCGCGACGTCGTTCGCTGCCCGGCTGCCCGTCGCCCCGACCCCGCCGAGGGAGAGCGGGTGGTCCCACGCCAGCGACCCGCCGCCCGCCTGGGTTGTGGCGACCGGGATGCCCGTGGACTCCGCGAATCGGCGCAGCGCGTCTTCGGCACCGGAGTAGATCACGCCGCCACCGGCGATGACGAGGGGCCGGCGGGCGCGCGCGATCGCCGTGGCCGCGCGCTCGAGCGCTCCACGCTCGGGCAGAGGCCGGCGCAGATGCCACTCACGGTCACGCAGGAACTCCTCCGGCACGTCGACGGCCTCCGCCTGCACGTCTTCGGGGAGCGCGATGGTGACGGCCCCGGTCTCGGCGGGGTCGGTGAGCACGCGCATCGCGGCGAGCGCGATGGAGAAGAGCTGCTCGGGTCGCTGGACGCGGTCGAAGTAGCGCGAGAGCGGCCGGAAGGCGTCGGTGACCTGCACACCGGTGTCGTGGGGCAGCTCGAGCTGCTGCAGCACGGGGTCGGCGACCCGGGTGGCGAAGGTGTCGCTCGGCAGCAGGAGGGCCGGAAGGCGGTTCGCGGTGGCGAGGGCTGCGCCGGTGAGCATGTTGGCGGCGCCCGGACCCACCGAGGCCGCCGAGGCGAAGGTGCCGAGCCGGCGGCGCATCCGGGCGTACCCGACGGCCTGGTGCACCATCGCCTGCTCGGTGCGGGCCTGGTGGTAGGGCATGAGGCCGGGCTCGTCGAGGTCGAGCTGGTGGAGGGCCTGCCCGATGCCCGCGACGTTGCCGTGGCCGAAGATGCCGAAGGTGCCCGCCACGGTGCGCTCGCGGTGGGCGCCGTCGACGGTCCACTGGTGGGCGAGGAAGCTCATCAGCGCCTGGGCGACGGTCATCCGCTGGGTGGTCATGGTCGTGGTCCTTCCGGAGACGGGGCGAGGAACGGCAGACGCGGGTCGACCGGCTCGGCGAGCCAGCCGCGTCGCACCCAGGCGTGTGCGGGATCGTCGCTGATCAGCCAGGCGCGTTCGGGGCCGGGGCCCGCCATCACGTTCAGGTAGTAGAGGTCGTAGCCGGGGGCCGCGACGGCCGGGCCGTGATAGCCGTAGGGCACGAGGGCGATGTCGCCCGACCGCACCCGGGCGTCGATCTCGATCGCACCGGCCGGCGACGAGGAGGTGCTGAACAGCCCGAAGGCGGCGGCGGGGTCGGGAGCGTCGGCACCAGCGACGGCCTGCTGCGGGTCGCGCTCGGGTGCCGACTCGAAGTAGTAGATCTCCTCGAGCCGCGTCTCGTGGCCGGGAACCGACTCGTCGTGCTTGTGCGGGGGATACGACGACCAGTTGCCGGCCGGTGTGATGACCTCGCACACGATCAATCGGGCCGCCTCCAGCACCGCCGGCGTGCCGAGATCGTGCACCTGACGACTGGAGCGACCCGCGCCGCGGAGCTCGACGGGCACCTCGTCGCTCCGCACGATGCGCGAAGGATGCCATTCGCTCGTGGGCGATCCCGCCACCGCCACCCGGCCTTCGCCGCGCACCGTGCCCGTCGTCGAGCAAGACAGGTAGAGCACGTCGGTCGGCCCGTCGAACACGGACCGGCGACCCGCGAGCGTGCTGACAGAAGGGGGCGCCGCCCCGTCTTCGTGCTCCACCTCGAACGACCCGGCCAGCGGGACGACGAGGCGCTCGGTGCCTGCCGGCCCGAGATCGAGGCGCTCGCCCGGGCCGAGCTCGGCGACCCGCAGGGTGGTGTGCGAGCAGCCCGGCAGGGAGGCGTCGACCACGCTCTCCCAGCCGTCGCGCGCGAGCTCGCCGCGCCGGTGTACCCAGCGGGTCTCCGCGGTGTGGTCTGCGGTCATGGTGTCCTCTCCGGGTCAGGCGCGTTCGGGGTGCCGGTCGCCGGCCTCACGGCGGATGGCATCCATGACGGTGAGCGTGAGCACCGATTCGGCTGGCCGGCGCAGCGGCGTCTCGGTGCGGCCCTCGGCGATGCAGCGGGCGACCTCCGCCGCCTCGAAGTGCAACGACTCGTGGCGCACGGCGGGCTCGCTGTGCTGCAGCACGCGACCTCCGGGGCCGCGCAGCTCGAAGTCACCCGGCAGGTAGAAGTCGCGGGGGAACACGATGGTGGCGCGTTCACCCGCCACGACCGCCGAGACGGGGGTGTCTGCCGCGAGGGTGGAGTGCAGCACCGCCTGCGCGCCCGGGTAGCCGAGCACCGCGCCGACCTGGGCGAGCACGCCGAGGGGATGCGCGATGCCGCGCGCGACGACTGTGTCGGGGTCGCCGAGCACCGCGGTGGCGAGCGCCACGGGGTAGGTGCCGAGGTCGAGGAGAGGGCCTCCGGCGAGCGAGGGGTCGAAGATGCGGTGCGACTCGGGCAGCCGCTCGCCCACCTCGGCTTGCACGGTCTGGATGCTGCCGAGCACCCCGTCCTCGAGTAGCTGACGGATTACGTCGAACTTCGGCAGGAACGCCGACCAGAGTGCCTCGGCGCAGAAGACCCCGGCCGCCTCGGCCTCATCCCGCACGCGGGCGGCCTCGACCGCGTCGAGCCCGATCGGTTTCTCGACCAGCACGTGCTTGCCGTGGGCGATCGCGTCGAGAGCGGAGCCCAGGTGCTCGGTGTGCGGGGTCGCGACGTAGACGACGTCGACTTGGGGGTCTGAGTACAGCTGCTCGTAACGGCCGTAGGCGACGGCACCGGCGGGAGCGTTCTCGCGCACGAAGCGCTCGGCGCGGGGCAGCGACCGCGAGGCGACGGCCGCGACCCGCTGGCCGGTGCCGGCCAGGAGGGCGGCGACGAAGCGCTCCGCGATCCACCCCGTGCCCACCACCCCCCAGCGGAGCGACGGAGCATCGCGGGGGTCGGGGGTGCGCGGGGCCGGTAGGGTGCGGGGGAACTCAGTCATCGATCTGCACCCAGCGCCCGTCGGAGTTCATCGACGAGATGGCGGCGGCGGCGACCGCGGTGGCGGCGAGCCCGTCGCGAGCGGTGGCGAGAGGCGACTCCGAGCCGTCCTGCAGCGCGGTGATCCAGGCGGTGAGCTCGAGCCGATAGGCGTCTTCGAAGCGCTGCCTCCAGTCGGGCGCGAAGCTGAGCGACGTGGCGAGCGAGCCCTTGGCCACCACCCGGGCGGGGTCGCGCAGCGCCCGGGTGCCGGTCTCGCCGACGACCTCGCAGAGGATGTCGTAGCCGTAGCGGGCGTTGAGAAAGGTCTCGAGCGTCGACAGCACTCCGTCGGCCGTGCGGATGAGCATCACCTGCGGGTCCTGCAGTCCCGTCTCTGTCCCGGTCGCCCGGGGCGCCTGCCAGCTGACGGCCGTGATCGGGCTGTCGAGCAGCCACGGGATGGTGTCGAACTCGTGGATGGCCGAGCCCGTGATGCTGCCCTCGCTGGTGGAGCCCGGCGCCGAGGAGACCCCGCGACTGATGCCGTGCACGAGGAGCGGCGTGCCGATGTCGCCGGCCGTGACGGCAGCCTTCTGCTCGGCGTAGGCGGGGTCGAAGCGGCGCATGAAGCCCACTGACACCAGCCGGCGCCCGTGCAGCGCGGCAGCCCGGTCGTCGGCCTCGACGACCCGCCGGCACTCCTCGACCGTCGGGGCCAGGGGCTTCTCGCAGAGCACCGGCTTGCCGGCGGCGAGGCACGCGAGGGCGAGCTCGGCGTGGGTGGAGTCGTGCGACGCGATGATGACGGCGTCGACCTCGGGGTCGTCGATGAGCGACCGCGCGTCCGGGCTCACCCGGGGAGCGCGGACGGATGTGCCATGGCGAGCCGCGATCCTCTCCGCCACGGCCTGCGCGCGCGCCCGGTCGACGTCGGCGACCGCCTCGACCCGGGCCGAGCCCACGAAGGCGTCGATGATGCGGGCGTGGTCGGCGCCCATGATGCCGGCACCGATGACGCCGACGCGCACGCTGCGCGGCTCCGCGGCGGTCATCGCGCCACCCCCGACGACGCGACCGAGACCCAGCGGCCGGTGGCGGCGGAGTCCGACAGCGCCTCGGCGGTCTCGGCGGCGCGCACGGCGTCGTCGAGGCCGGCCCCGTGGGGCGCACCGTCGGCGATAGAGCGGAGGAAGCCGGCCGCCTCGATGACCTTGAGGTCGTCGTAGCCCATGCTGATCGCCGCCCCCGGCTGGAAGGCCGCGTAGTCGCCGTCTCCCGGCACCGCGAAGGTCCTGGACACCGGGAGGTCCTGGTAGCGGTCGCCGCGGCTCACCTGCAGCTCGCCCAGCCGCCTGAAGTCCCAGGAGACGCTGCCGCGGGTTCCGTGCACGGTGAAGCCGTAGTCGTTCTGCTCGCCGACGGCGACCCGGCTCACCTCGACGGTGGCCCGGGCGCCGCTCGTGAAGCGCAAGATGCCCGCAAGGTAGTCCTCGTTCTCGACCTGCCCCATGGTTCCGCCCTCGACCCGCTGGTGCCCGCTCGTTGCCCCGGAGGGCACGGCGCGCTCGCCGATGAACACCGTGGTGTCGGCCACGACCTCGGCGACGTCGCCCATGAGGAACCAGGCGAGATCGAGCCCGTGCACGGCGAGGTCGCCCAGCACGCCGTGACCGGCCGTGGCGAAGGCGTAGCGCCACGACAGCGCGCCGGCGGGGTCGGCGGCGTAGTCGCTCAGCAGCCGGAACGAGGCATGCGTGAGTTCACCGAGGGAGCCGGAGGAGATCAGCTCGCGTGCTGCCCGCACGGCCGGCGGGTTTCGGTAGTTGAAGCCCACGGTCGCCCGCACCCCGGCGCGCTCGACCGCGTCGCGCACGGCCCGGGCGTCGTCGGCCGTCACGCCGACGGGCTTCTCGATCCACAGGTGCTTGCCCGCCTCGGCGACAGCGACGCCGATTTCGCGGTGCAAGAAGTTCGGCGCGGTCACGCTGATCGCCTCGATCTCGTCGTCGGCGAGCAGCGAGCTCCAGTCGTCGCTCGAGCGGGCGAAGCCGTAGCGGCGGGCGGCTTCGGCGGCTCGCCCGGGCACCTCGTCGGCCACGGCGATCAGGCGAGGTGTCGACCCGAGGTCGTCGAAGTGGTGCGTCACCCGGCTGTAGGCCTGGGTGTGCACCCGGCCCATCCAGCCGAAGCCGATCACGCCGACGCCCAGGGCGGGCGCGGGGGTCGGAGGGGCGAGGTCGGTCATGACAGGTCCTTTCGGGAAGCGGAGGGGCGGCAAGGCGTGCGGGCTGCGGTCACAGCCATCGGCGCAGCACCTCGCGGTTGACGGTGTGGTCGCGGGTGAAGGATGCGCGGTCGTGGCCGGGGCCGGGCATCACGTCCTGCTCCACGACGACCCAGCCCGCGTAGTCGGAGGAGGCGACTGCGTCCATCAGCGCGACGATGTCGAGGTCGCCCTCGCCGAGCGGCACGAAGACGCCGCCCGACCAGACCTCGACCATCCCGCCCCCCGCGGAGGTGACCTCGCGCATCCGGTCGACCCGTACATCCTTGAGGTGCAGATGATCGATGCGCGACCGCCACCGGTTCCAGGCCGTGAGCGGGTCGCCGCCGCCGAGCAGCAGGTGCCCCGTGTCGAAGGTGAGGCCCACGTCGGTGCGGGCGAGGAACTCGTCGATCTCGGGGGGCGTCTCCACGTAGGTGCAGGCGTGGTGGTGGAACGTGGGCTCGAGGCCGCGGGCGCGCACCACCGACACCGCGTGGGCGACGTTGCGCTCGAGCGCGTCCCAACCGCGGGTGTCGAGCTCGAGGCCGGCGCCGCCTCCCGGGTGCGCCCGGCGCCGATCGTCGCCCGAGTCGGCGAGAGTCGGCCGCGGCGGCAGCGCGGGCGTCGTGCCCGCCTGCGGCGGAACGACCGCCGACTGCACGTCAAGGGCGTCGTCGAGCCGGCCGAGCGCCGCCTCGAAGGCGGCGTCGTCGCTGAACGGGAGGTCGATCCATCCGCCGGCCAGCTCGAGACCGTGCCGTGTGAGCCGATCGCGCAGCGCGGCGTCACGACCGAGGTAGCCGACCGGGCCGAGGTCGATGCCGGTGTAGCCGGTGCTCTGCAGCACCTCGGCCATCTCATCGGGGCCGATCACGTCGGCCCCCTCGGGGGTGAGTTCGAACACCCCGAAACTGACCGGCGCACCGGCGACCTGAGCTCGCATGGTCATCCTTTCGATCCTGCGAAGGAGAGACGGTCTTGCAGTTGCCGGCTGAGCAACCCGTAGACCAGGAGCGGCGGCCAGACGGCCACTACGATGGCGCCCACCAGGTAGCCCCAGTAGGTGGTGTACGACCCCTGGAACTGCGCCAGGCCGAGCGGAACGGTGAAGTTGTCGGCCGACTGCAGGTAGACGAGGGGGAAGAGGAAGTCGTTCCAGATCCACAACGCGTAAATCGTGCCGACGGTGGCGAAGGCCGAGCGCGTCATGGGCAGGATGACCCGCCAGAGGATGGTGAAGAGCCCCGCACCGTCGATGCGAGCCGCCTCCTCGAGCTCCTTCGGCACGGCCATGAAGGCCGCGCGCAGGAACAGGATGGCGAAGGGCGCCCAGCTGAGGTACTGCAGGATGAGCGAGACCAGGGTGTCGCTTAGCCCCATCGCCGAGATCTGCAGTGCCGACGGCAGCACGATTACCTGCGACGGCACGAGCTGGCCGGCCACGAAGATGCCGAACAGGATGGCGGCCCCGGGGAAGCGCAGCCGCGCGAAGGCGTAGGCGGCGGCTCCCTCGAGAACCAGGATGCCCGTGACGGCGACGATCGTGACGATGGCGCTGTTGAGGTACCGCCTGCCGAAGTCGCCCTGCTCCCAGGCGTCGACGATGTTGTCGAACGACAGCGCGGTGGGCAGCGCGAAAGGATCGGCGACGATGGCGTTCGAGTCTTTGAACACGCTCAGGGTGAGCCATGCGATGGGGAACAGCACGATCAGCGCGAGACCGCCGAGCCAGATGTAGGAGACGGCGCGCGAGAACGACGTGAAGCGCGAGAACCTCATGCGATGACGTCCTTCCGCTCACGGGTGAGCCGCAGCTGCACCACGGCGATGACGCAGAGGATGAGGAACAGCGCGACCCCGATGGCGTTGGCGTAGCCGACCTGGTTACCCCCGAAGGCCGTGCCGTAGAGGTAGGTGACGATGGTGTCGGAGGCGTGAAAGGGGCCGCCCCCGGTCATCACGTACACCGTGTCGAAGAGACGGAACGAGTTGATGAAGCCGAGCAGCACCACCACCGAGGCGATCGGCCGGATGGTGGGGAGGACGATGCCCCACAGGATGCGGCCCTGAGACGCGCCGTCGACCTCGGCCGCCTCGCACATCTCGTCGTTCACCTGGGTCAGGGCGCTGAGGAAGAGGATGACCGAGAAGCCGAAGTTCTGCAGGATGTAGGTGGCCGACACCGCGGGCAGTGCCCATTCGGCGCTGCCGAGCCAGGGCTGGGCCAGCACCCCGAGCCCCAGCCCTCGCAGGGCCTCGTTGATGAGGCCCTGCGAGGGGCTGAAGAAGAAGATCGCCAACATCGCGATGGCCACCGAGGAGATGACCACCGGGGCGAAGAAGACGATCCTGAAGAACGCGCCGCCCCTGATGCCCGCATGGATGATCGCGGCGATCAGGAAGCTGCCGACGGTCATGAACACGAACACCAGGAGGGCGACGATGAGGTTGTGCAGCACCGCGCGCCAGAACAACTCGTCTTGCATCAACCGTACGTAGTTGTCGAGCCCGGTGAACTCGATGCGCGACAGGTTGATGCCGTTCCACGACGTGAAACTGAGCACGAAGGCGCCGAGGATCGGCACCAGCTGGAAAAGGGCGTACAGGATGCCTGCCGGGGCGATCAGCCCGTACGCCTGCCACGTGGTGCGCATGGGAGGGTCAGCCGTTCGCCTTCTGCGCGTCGACGGTCGCTTGCTCGAGCTGGGACGCGAGCTCCTCGGGGGTGACGTCGCCCGACATGAGGCCGACGCTGCCCTGCCAGATGTAGGTCTGGTAGATGTTCACGTCGATCGCCTGGTCGTTGAACAGGGCGGCCTCGCCGCCGGTGGCGAAGCCGTTGATGGCCTCCCACTGGGGGGCGATGATGTCATCGACCGTGCTGAGCGACTCGTCGATCTCGTAGGGCATGATCTTGCTCGTGGCGGCACCGAACTTCGCGGCGACGTCGGGCCGGGTGAAGAACTCGAGGAAGGCCTCTGCCGCCTCGGGGTCGGCGTCGGCACTCACCATCAAGGAGTCGTTGCCGAGGGTGACCTCGTCGCCCGAGCCCGCCCCGTCTTCGAGGGCCGGGAAGAGCATCACTCCGGGCTCGAAGTCGGGCTTCGCGTTCTGGATGGCGGTGAGGTACCAGCTGCCCATCTCGTAGAAGCCCACGTCGCCGCTCAGGAAGAGACTGTCGGCGGTGGCCTGGGCCTCGCCGAGGAAGCCGTCCTGGAACAGCGGCTTCATGTCGACGTAGTCCTGGAAGGCGCCGACGACGGCCGGATCGGTCCACTTCGGTGAGTCGGGGGCATCCGGGTTCACGGTGCGCTCGTAGAGTGCGGTGGTCTGCTCGGAGCCGAGCGCGCGCTGCACGAAGTCGTTGAGGTAATGGCCACCCGGCCACTGGTCCTTCGCGCCGAGCACGATGGGGGTGCCGCCCGCCTTCTTGATGGTCTCCATCGCCTGCATCCACTCCTCGTAGGTGGTGATGTCGGCGGCGTCGATGCCGAACTCGGCGAGGTAGTCGGGGTTGTACCAGATGAGGTTGCCGACGACGGCTCCGGCGCTGATGCCGTAGAGCTTTCCGTCGTACATCTCGCCCGAGGTGGCGCCGGCGCTCGAGCGGTCGGCGAGCGTCTCGTCGAAGAAGTCGGTGATGTCGCGCACGGCGCCCGACTTGGCGTACTCGGCCGTGTTGGGGCCGGCGTTGTCGACGGCGAGGCTCGGGGCGTTCGACGACGACAGCGCCGAGCGCACCGCGGGCTGATAGGTGTCGCCGCTCGAGGGCTGCGAGTTGTTCTTCACCGTGATGCCGGTTTCGGCGGTGAAGGCCTCGAACATCTCCTCCGCGGCGGCCTTGCCGATGGGGTCGGACCAGCGGTTGATGATCGATATCTCCTTGGCGCTGGAGTCGCCGTCGCCGGAGCCGGCGCAGCCGGCGGTGGCGGCGATGGAGACCGCGGCGAGTGCGGCGAGACCGAGGCGGGCGAGGCTTCGGCGGGTGGGGCGGGATGACGTCATCGTCTTCTCCTCGGGTGTGGTTGTGGGTGTGATGGGATGCGGATGGTGCGGGATACGGGCGAGCGGCCGGGGCGCGCGAGCAGGTTCGATCGACCCGGCGGAGGGGGGGCGGCGGGGTGGCGGTCGTCTCAGGGGACGCCGTCTCGGAGGATGCCGCCTCAGAGGGCGGCGAGGGGAGCGGGCGGAGCGGTCGCCGCCTCCGTGCCCACCATCGGCAGGCGCTCGGTGCGGTACGACGGGCCCGTGCGGAACCGCGACCGGTACTCGTTCGGACTCATGCCGTGCTCGCGGCGGAACTCGTTCGTGAGGTGGCTGGCGTCGTAGAAGCCCGTGCGCGAGCTGATGGCCGACACTGGGAGGGTGGTGGTGGCCAGCAGGTCGCAGGCGGCCATTAGCCGCACCCTCATGAGGTACTTGTACGGTGTGGTGGCGAAGTGCTGCTTGAACAGGCGGTTGAAGTGGCTCGGCGACATGAGCACCAGGGCCGCGAGCTCCTCGACCTTGATCGGCCGGGCGAACTCCCTCGAGATGAGTTCGACCGCCGGCGTGAGGCTCAGCAGTCGCACCGCGGCCGGGTCGCGGTTGGTGAGGCTGCGGGTGACCCCCATGATGCCGATCACGCGACTGGTCTCGTCGCGGATGGCGCTCTTGGTGCTGATGAACCAGTCGTAGGAGCCGTCGCGATTGCGCACGAGCTCCACGAGGTCGACGAGGGGGTCTCCGGTGCGGAGGATTGCCTCGTCGTAGTCGCGGTAGTGCACGACGAGGTACTCGGGTGAGAGCTCCTCGTCGCGTTTGCCGAGCAGTTCGGCGGCCGATTCGCAGCCCATCAGGGTGACGAAGGGCTGGGTGACGGCGACGAACTCGCGGCGGGCGTTCTTGACGAACACGAAGACGTCGGGCACATGGTCGAACACCGACAGCAGCGCGGCGCTCCTGGCCAGGATCGTCTCGTCGTCTCGTTGCACCATGTCACCTCCTCGTGTGGCACCATCATCGATGGCGGAGCTCGCGCGGCACAATCCTCGCGGGGCATCGAAAGTCGGATTCTCCAATTAAGGGATCGGATCGTCCAAGCCGGGCCGCGGGGCCGCTGATTAGCGTTGAGGAACGAGCAACGCAAAGGACCTGTTCATGGACGACGACGTCGACACCACGCCCCGCATCGCCCTCGGCAGCTGGGCTTTCGCCTTCGGGCCGTTCGAGCCCGCGCCCTGGAGCTGGCAGCGGTTCCTCGACTACAGCGCGCGCACCGGGTACGACGGGGTCGAGATCAACGGCTTCCGGCCGCACCCTCACGACGAGGACTACGACCGCCGCGCCGCCGCAGAACTTGCGTCGAGCATCCGCGACCTCGGCCTCGGCGTCTCGGCCTTCGCACCCGATCTCACCGCGACCCCGCCCGGTCTCGCCGCCGAGCGTGACTACCTCTCCCGCATGCGCAGCATCGCGGCGTTTGCGCAGGCAGCGGGCATCACGACCGTCCGGGTCGACACGATCAGCCCGCCGGCCGAGGCGCAGGCCGCCGAGGTGCCGGACTACGCCCGCCTCGTGAGCACCTGGCGGACCTCCGCCGAGCTGCTCGGCGACCACGGCGTCCGCCTCGTCTGGGAGTTCGAGCCGGGCTTCTGGCTCAACCGCCCGAGCGAGATCCGGCGACTCGCCGACGACGTGGCGCACGACAACTTCGGCATCCTGTTCGACACCTCGCACGCCCACGCCATCGCCGCCCACGGCGCCCGGCAGGGCCGTGATCCCGAGCTCCTCGCCGGCGGCGCGGCCGAGCTGGCGCGCGAGCTGCGCGAGCACGTGCGGCACCTGCATCTCATCGACGGCGACGGGTCGCTGCACGACGGGGAGACGAGCAACCACCTGCCGTTCGGCGCGGGAGAGATCGACTTCGCGGCCGTGCTCGACGCGCTCGGCTCCGCGGCCGCCGACGCCGCGTGGTGGACGGTGGACTTCTGCTTCTGCCCCACCACCGAGACGGATGCGGCGACCGCCGTTCCGCTGCTTGCCGCGCTGCGGGATGATCTGCTGGAGCGCCGCGCGAAGGAGGAGGTCCGATGAGAGCCGCCGCCATCACGGCACCCGGCGTGGTCGAGGTCGTCGACCGCCCCGAGCCAGTCGCCCACGACGATCTCGTCGTCGTGAAGATCGTGGTCGCCCCGATGTGCACCGAGCACAAGGACAGGCGGGCGGGCAACCTCTCCGACTCGCTCGGGCACGAGGCGGCGGGCGTCGTCGTTGACGCCGGGCGCTCGCACCGGGTGTCGGTGGGCGACCGCGTCGTGGTGATGCCGCAGTTCGGGTGCGGTCGGTGCCGCTATTGCACCGCCGGCGAGCACATCTACTGCCCCTTCCCCCGCGACGTGCTCGCCGAGACGGGCCAGAGCTACGGCACGGCGACCTTCGCCCAGTACGTGCTGAAGCCCGACTGGCTGCTGCTGCCCGTGCCCGACGACATCGACCTGCTGCACGCCTCGGCGGCGTGCTGCCTGCTCGGGCCGAGCTTCACCGCCGCGACCCGGATGCACCTCGGCGCCACCGACACGGTGCTCGTGGCCGGCCTCGGGCCGGTGGGGCTCGGTGCCGTCATCCACGGCCGTTCCCGGGGTGCGCGGGTGCTCGCGCTCGAGACCCACCCCCACCGAGTGGAGCTGGCCACCGCGCTCGGCGCGCGCGTGCTCGACCCCTTCGACCCCGAGCTCGGCGAGCTGGTGCGCGCCGAGACCGGGGGCTGGGGTGTCGACGCCTCGATCGAGACCAGCGGGGTGGCCGCCAACCCCGCTGTGCTCGCGGGGCTCTCCGCCCGGCGGGCGCGCATGGCCATCATCGCCTGGGGGAGCGACATCAGCCTGCCGCCGCTCGTTCCGCTCGGCCTCGACATCCACGGTTGCTGGCACTGGAACCACCAGGTGCACGGCAGTGCCATGATCTCGACCATCCGCTCTTCGACCGACGCCCTCGACACCGCCATCACCGATCGCTTCGATCTGGAGCGGGTCTCGGAGGCGATGGACCTGCAGGACACGGGGCGCTGCGGCAAGGTCGTGCTCCTGCCGTTCGGGGAGGAGGCGCTGTGACGAGGATTGTCGCGCTCACGGGCGAGGGGGAGTACGAGTCGGACCGCACCATGCTGCCGATCGCCCGATCGATCGCCGCGGACACCGGTGCCGAGCTCGACTACCGGGTCGCCGACGTGCTGGAGGACTACCCGGAGTTCCCGGAGTCGAGCTTCGGGCGGCTCGACGGCCCCGAGGGTCTCGGCGACGCCGACCTCCTGCTGCTCTACACCCGCTTCCGTGTGCTGCCCGACGACGAGATGGCGGCGCTCGCCGCCTACGTCGAGCGGGGCGGGTCGCTGCTCGCGCTGCGCACCTCGAATCACGCCTTCCACCCCGTCGAGGGGTCGCCGTGGGAGGGGTGGGCGCGATCGTTCGCCGGCTCGGTGATCGGCTCGGCCTGGACGAGGCACCACGGGCACAGCTCGACGACCCGCGTGACGGCGGTGGGCGAGCACCCGATTCTCACGCACCTGCCCCGACGGTTCGCTGTGACCTCGTGGCTCTACGTCACCGACCCGCCCGCCGATGCGGTGGTGCTGCTGCACGGCGACCCGATCGACCCCGAGACGGATCCCGCCCCGTCCGCGGTGGCGTGGGCGCGCGAGCGGGGCGGGCAGCGCATCGTCTACACGAGCCTCGGGTCGCCCGACGACCTCCTGCAGCCCGAGGTGCGCGCATTCCTCCGCAACGCAGCGCGGTGGTGCCTGCGGCTACCCGTCGAGGGCGCCGCGGCATGAGTGTGGCGCTCGACCACTCCGAGCAGGGTCCCGTCGACGCACCGCCGCTGGTGCTGCTGATGGGGCTCGGCGCCCCGGCGGCGGCCTGGCAGCCACACGTCGACGCCTGGTCGCAATCGCACCGCTGCATCCTGGTGGAGAACCGCGGCAGCGCCGGATCGCCCGAGGTGGCCGGCCCCGCGACCACGGCCGAACTGGCCAAGGATGTCGCCACGCTCCTCGAGAGGGTCGGCGCCGGGCCCGCGGCAGTGGCGGGCATCTCGATGGGCGCCTGCATCGCCCAGGAGCTCGCCATCGCACGGCCGGAGCTCGTCTCCCGGCTGGTGCTCGTCGCCCCGTGGGCGCGCGTCGACCCGTTCACCGCGAGCATCCTGTCGCTGCTCGGGAGGCTCCGGGCGACGGGCGACCACCGCCTGCTGAACGAGGCGCTCCGCGACCTGGTCTGGACCCCCGACCACATCAACCGGCACGCCACCGAGCAGTCGTTGGGCCTGGACGCCGCGCCCGCGCTGTCGGCGGAGGCCTTCGCCAGTCAGGTGGCTGCGTGCAGGTCGCACTTCACGCTCGACCGGCTGGCCGGCATCCGCTGCCCCACCCTCGTGACGCTCGGCGAGCAGGACGCCTTCATCCGGTCGCACCTCTCCGCCGAGGTCGCGGCCGGGATCCCGTCGGCGGAACTCCGTCGGTTCGCGACGGGCCACGTGCACCACTGGGAAGAACTCGACTCGTTCAACGACACCGTCAGGGAGTGGCTCCGATGACCCACCGCCTTCGCTACGCCTGCCAGACCTACAGCTGGCAGATGAGCATCGACACCTGGCGCGGCCGCGTCGGCCACCTCGTCGACGTCGTCGCAGGCGCCGGCTTCTCCGGTTTCGAGCCCGAGCTCGCGATGCTCGGCGAGCCGTGGGATGCGGCGACGCTCAGGCGCGAGCTCGACCGGCACCACGGCCTCTCCCTGGCCGCACTGGTGGTGGCCGAGGACTGGCTCGCCGACGTCGAGACCGCCGAGGAGCGCTCCCGCGCCGATCGCGCGATCGACGCTGCGGTGGCGCTCGGCGCCCGCCTCGTGCTCGTTCCCCTGCCCGGCGCCGACCGGAGCGATCTCGAGGCGCGTCGGCACCACATCATGTGCTGCGTGCGCGACATCCGCGACCGGGCCGAGGCGCGCGGCGTCGCCACGACCTTCCACGCGAACTCGCCGGCGGGATCGGTGTTCCGCACCCCGGAGGACTACGAGGTGCTCGCCCAGCTGCTGCCCGAGGGTGTCGGGTTCACGCCCGACCTCGGCCATCTCGCGAAGGGTGGGCTCGACCCGCTCGCAGTGGTGCGCGACTGGGGTGACCGGGTCGACCACGTTCACGTGAAAGACCTGCACGCCGACGGCACCTGGGCGCCCACCGGTGAGGGTGTCGTCGACATCGAGGGAGTGCTCGCCCACCTCGAGTCGATCGGCTTCGGCGGCTGGGTGACCTTCGAAGACGAGTCGCCGTCCGCGGAGGCCGACCCCGACGCCGCCACCCGCCGGAACGGCCGCTGGATCGCCGACAGGGAGGCCTCGCGATGACCCCCGCCGACGCCTCCGCGCCGCTCGGCCTGCCGATCGCGGTTAACACCTTCGTGTGGCACTCGCCCCTCGACGACGAGCGCCTCGCCCGCACGGTCGCCACCATCTCGGAGTGGGGCTACGAGGGCATCGAGCTGGCCTTCGAGAACCCGGGCGACTGGGATGCCCATGCCGCCGCAGAGCTGCTGCACGAGCACGGCCTCGTCTCCGCGGTCGGCGCGGTGCTCGGCCCCGGCCGCGAGCTCGCCGCGGCCGACCCGGAGGTCATCGCCGCCACGTCCGACTACCTGCGGCGGGCCATCGACGTCGCGCAGCTCCAGGGCTCCGGCCTCGTCATAGGCCCGATGTACACCTCCGTAGGGCGGACGGGGCGCATCGACGCCGCGGCACGCCGTGCGGCGATCGCCGAGCTCCGTGACGCCTGGGGCCGGCTCGGCGACTACGCCGGCGAGCGGGGCGTGCGCCTGGCCGTCGAGCCCCTCAACCGCTACGAGACGAGCCTGTTCAACACCACCGAGCAGCTGCTCGAGGCGATCGATCCGCTGCCCGCGGAGACCGTCGGGCTCAACCTCGACACCTATCACATGAACATCGAGGAGACGTCGCTCTCGGCGGCCTTCGACCTCGCCGGCGACAGGCTGCTGCACCTGCAGGTGTGCGGCAACGACCGCGGGGTGCCCCTGCGCGACCACCTCGACTGGGCGGGGATCCGCGACGACCTGGTGAGGATCGGCTACCGGGGCATGCTCGGTTTCGAGTCGTTCACCGCCGACAACGCCTCCATCGCCACCGCCGCATCGATCTGGCGGCCGTTCGCGCCGACCCAGGACGACCTGGCGCGCGAGACCCTGGCCGAGCTGCGGGCCTGGCGGGCGACCTTCTAGCTCAGAGCGTCTCGGGAGCCGTGCGCGCCCACTCAGGATGCGCATCCAGCCGCGACTCGATGTCGCGGAGTACCCGCAGAGAGCGCCCGAACGCGGCGTACGGGTCGCCGCCCACCCCGTAGGCCTGGATGCCGACCGTTCCGTCGTACCCCGCGTCGCGGAGTCGGCCGAGAAAGGAGAAGTTGTCGAAGTCGCCGTCGCCCAACGGCTCGATCGTGACGGGGAAGTACTGACCGGCGAGCCGCCGGCTGCCGTTCGTATTGACCCCGCGCACGAGGGGGAGCGCCTGCTCGAGCGCCGCGGAGAAGCCCGTGCCCTCGAGCGCATAGACGTGGAAGGCGGGGAAGGTCAGTCCCACCGGCGCCCCGTCGAAAGCGGAGGCGAGCCGCACGGCGTCGGAGACCCGCTCCATCCAGAACGCGAAGTGCGGGTAGAGCCGTAGCTCCGTGTCGCCGCCCGATCGGGCGAGCGCCTCGTCGATGAACCGCAGCGCGGCGGCGTCGCCCGCGGGATCGCTCGGAGCCATGCCCTCGGCCGAGGAGGTGAGGGTGAGCTCGACGGGGGCGGAGGGCCGCGACGCGATCAGGTCGAGCGCGCGAGCGGTGTCGGGCGAGTCGAGGGGAGCGGCGAGGTCGACGGTGAGGTACAGCGACGCCACGGTGAGTCCGGAAGCCGCCGCGGTTCGCTCGAGGGCGGGCAGCTCGTCCCACGCGGCCTCGCTCCAGAGGGTGAGGTTCGTGGCCTCGAAGCCGAGATCGGCGAGCATCTCGCAGCGCGTGCGCAGCGGGTACCTGCCCGTGTGGCTGTAGAAGCCCACGTCCATGCCGTAGACCGCCCAGCTCATGCGACACCCTGCGCGAGCAACTGGGGGGCGCGCATCACGGTGACCGGTCGCCCGGTCTCGGCGCACTCGAGCACCGCGCGCACCCAGTCGAAGCGGAACACGGCCGCGTCGGTCACGGCCACGGCCTCTTCGGGTGCCATGCGGCCCCCGTCGACGAGACCGACCATCCGGGCGAGCGGGCGGGCGTGGAAGCCCACCTCGGGGAGGGGGTGGGAGGTCGTCGACTGCGTGGGAGCGCCGGCGCTGTCGGCGCTCAGCCGCACCGAGCCGTCGCCCATCCAGTCGAGCCAGTCCCAGGTGACCGCGCCGTCGGAGCCCTCGACCTGCACGGTCGAGCGCTCCTCACCGTGCGTGGCGGCGGCACGCTCGTAGGTGACGGGAACGCGGGTGCCGTCGCCGTCCTCCAGCACCATGGCTGCGCCGACGTGCTGCTCGAGGCGCGTGGCCTCCTCCTCGAAGGGGCCACCGGTGCGCGGTGCGCTCGCCCAGGCGTGCACGATCTCGACCCGCACGGGCCGCAGCACCTCGTCGAGCACCGCGATGTCGTAGGGGCCCCAGTCCATCATCACGCCGCCGCCGCTGACCGACGGGTCGCGGAACCAGCCCGACTGTGCCAGGTGGTCGAAGCCGGTGCGGGCGCGCTGCGCCGTGTTCACGAAGGTCACGTGGTACGGGGAGCCGATGGTGCCGTCGGCGATGACCCGTCGCACCTGCTGGGTGGCGGGCAACGCGTCGAAGCGGATGTCGCAGCACTCGAGCACCAGCCCGGTGACGCGAGCGGTCTCCTCGACGTCGGCGGCTTCGGCCGACGTCATCATCAGCGGCTTCTCGCAGAGCACGTGCAGCCCCGCGTCGAGCGCCTGCAGCACGAGAGCGTGATGCGACACCGGCGGGGTGGCGATGACCGCGATGTCGCCGGCACGCCGTGGCACGTCGAACATGGTCGTGGCATCGGGGTGGGCGATGGCCTGGGGGAAGTGGTCGACGAAGTCGTCGAGCACCGCCGAATTAGAATCGGTCACGTGGAGCTCGACCTCGCCGGGAATCACACGCTGGTCGAACGCGGCATTCGCGTGCTCGCGGGCGATGAAGCCCGCGCCTACCAAGAACAGCCTTGTCATGGCACAACTTTCTTTCGCAAAAGTATCGTGGTCGAGGATAATAAGCATTGCAGCGCCGAGTCAACGCCGCCGAGTGAAAAGGGGAACCTCGCAGATGAGCCAGACCACCGCATCGGGGCGGGTCACGATCGCCGACATCGCCGAACTGGCGGGGGTCTCGGTGCCCACCGTGTCGAAAGTGCTGAACGGCAAACCCGGGGTCTCCGATTCCACCCGGCTCCGCGTGTCGGCGATGTTGCGGGAGCACGAGTACGAGCCACGGAGGTCGACCGCGAGCCGGATCGTCGAGCTCGTGCTCGGCGAGTTGAGCAGCCCCTGGTCGACAGCGCTCGTGGTGGCCGTCGAGGAGGCAGCGTTCGAGCGCGGTCTGTCGGTGGTCGTGTCGCGCACCCGGCCGGGGGATGACTCCTGGCTGGAGGGTGTGGCCACCCGTTCCGCCGACGGCGTCGTGTTCGCCGTCGTGCGCCCCGTCGACGAACAGCGCCGGCGCTTCGACGAGATCGGCATCCCCGCGGTGTTGATCGACCCGGGCGACGCGGGCGACGACACCGACACCCCGACGATCGGCGTCACCCACTGGCGCGGCGCCTACACCGCCACGGAGCACCTGCTGGGCCTCGGGCACCGCCGCCTCGCCATGATCGCGGGACCGGCAGACGTGCTGTTCAGTCGTGCCCGCGCCGACGGTTTCCGCGCCGCAGCGCTCGCGAGCGGGGTCGACATCGCCGACGATCGGCTTGTCTTCGCCGAGTTCGGCTACGAGGCGGGCCGCGATGCCGGACTCGCACTCCTCGAGTCGCCCGACCGGCCCACGGCGGTGTTCGCCGCATCGGACGAGCAGGCGCTCGGCGTGTACGAGGCGGCCCGCCGGCTCGACATCCGTATCCCCGCCGATCTCAGTGTCGTGGGGTTCAACGACGTCTCCGTCGCCCAGTGGGCGGCACCGCCGCTCACCACGGTGCGCGAACCCATTCTCGACATGGCTCGGCACGCCCTCGACGCGCTGCTCGCGACCGCAGCGGGCCGCCCCTCCGGCCCTGCCGTGGAGATCGCCACCGAGCTCGTGGTGCGTGAATCCACAGCGACTGCGCCCACGGAACGATAGTTTCTAATAACTTTCGCGAAATGTATTGACACGGCAGCCTGTCTCTGGAAATGTGGCGGCACGGGATGAGAATGAGCTCTCCCGGTACCGAGAGGTTGTGGCAATGAAGGCACCTACGAAAGCTGCCTTGGCGGCAACGGCCACGCTCACCCTGCTCCTGACAGGGTGTGCATCCGGCGGGTCGTCAGCAGACGGGGGCGACGAGAAGATCGTCCTCAACATGTGGGGCTTCGCAGATCTCTCCGCCCCCTTGGTGGAGAAGTACGAGGCGGAACATCCGAACATCGACATCCAGTCGAAGATCAGCGACTACGACGCGGCGCACCAGACGCTGCTCACGTCGCTCATCGCCGGGCAGGGCCCGGACATCGCCCAGATCGCCGTGGATTACATGGGTGAGTTCGTCGACAACTCCGGCGCGTTCACCGACCTCCGCGATTTCGGGGCCGAAGATCTGGCCGGCGACTACCTCGACTGGCGCTGGAAGACCGGGGTCGCTTCCGACGGCAGCGTCGTCGCCATCCCCACCGACGTCGGTGGCATGGCGATCGCCTATCGCAAAGACCTGTTCGCGGCGGCGGGTCTGCCCACCGACCGCGACGAGGTGTCGGCACTCTGGCCCGACTGGCAGGGCTACATCGACACCGGCAAGAAGTACTACGCGGCTACCGGCAAGAGCTTCGTCGACGCCGGCAAGGCCATCTATCGCGCCGCCTCTAATCAGGCCGACGAGAAGTACTACGACGCCGACGGCAACCTGATCTACGAGGACAACCCCGCGATCCGGCAGGCCTGGGACTACAGCATGGACGCCATCGAGGGTGGACTCTCGGCCGACCTGGCGACCTGGTCGCCCGAGTGGCTGGCGGGCATGTCGAACGGCGCCTTCGCCACCATCCCCGCCCCGGCATGGCTCCTGTCGACCATCAAGCAGCAGGCGCCCGACACCGAGGGTCAGTGGGATGTCGCGACGCTGCCCGGAGTGGTCGGCAACGACGGCGGCTCGTTCCTTGCCGTGCCGAAGGCCTCGAAGCACGCCAAGGAGGCGTACGACTTCATCACCTGGCTCGAGGCACCGGAGCAGCAGCTGGCACTCTTCGAGGACAACCGCACCTTCCCGTCGACACCCTCCCTCTACGAAGACCCGGCGGTCGTCGACCTCACCGACCCCTTCTTCAGCGACGCGCCACTGGGCGAGATCTACATCGACAGCGTGAAGTCACTGAACGGCTACCCGATCGGCCCGGACTCCCGGGTGGTCGAGCAGCAGTTCGAGGCCGGTGTCGGCCGGGTCGAGCAGGGCCAGGCTCCCGACGAGTCGTGGAATGAGGCGATCGAGGCCGCCGCCCGCGAGACGAACGGCTGACCTCGCCTTCGAGGTGCCCGCGCCCCCGGACTGGGCGCGGGCACCGCCTACCGAAAGGAACGCCCGTGACCGCTACGGTCGTCGACCACCCCACCAGCGCGCTGCGCAAACCGCGACGCGTGGGTTTCCGGGAGCGCATCGCCCCCTACACCTACATCGCCCCCTTCTTCCTCATTTTCCTGGCCTTCGGGGCCGGCCCCCTGATCTACACCGGCTGGGTGTCGCTGCACGACTGGGCGCCGCTCGAGACCACGCACGAGTTCATCGGTCTCGACAACTACAGCGCCATGCTGCAGGACCCGCGGTTCTGGAAGGCGATCGGCAACACCTTCTCGATCTTCCTGCTGTCGACCATCCCGGGCCTCATCCTGAGCCTCATCATCGCGTCGGTGCTGAACAACCGCGGCCTCCGGGCGAAGACATTCTGGCGGATGGCCCTGCTGGTGCCGAACATCACCCCGCTGGTGACGGTGAGCATCGTCTTCTCCTCGCTGTTCAGCCGCGACTACGGCCCGATCGCCTGGGTGCTCCAGCTGCTCGGCCTTCCTCCCATCGCCTGGGACGCCGACCCCTTCACCACGCAGGTGGTGATCGCCATCATGGTCATCTGGCGCTGGACCGGCTTCAACGCGCTGATCATGCTCGCGGCGATGCAGGCCGTCCCCGCCTCGCTCTACGAGTCGGCCGAGATCGACGGGGCCGGCCGGTTCCGCACCTTCTTCAGCGTGACCCTCCCGCTCATCAGGCCGACCATCCTGTTCAGCGTGGTCACCTCCACCGTCGGCGGCATGCAGATCTTCACCGAGGCGCTCCTCTTCACAGACGCCATGGGCGGCAACCGCGGGCAGGGCCTCACGATGACCCTGCTGGTGTACGGACAGGCCTTCAACTCCTTCCACTTCGGCTACGCCTCCGCCATCGCGATCGCCCTGCTCTTCATCGTGCTGATGATCGCGGGCATCAACTTCTTGCTCGCCCGACTGATCAGGAGCGCATGATGAGCAGCACCGTCATCGACCAGCCCCGGACGGGCGCCCGCAAGCCCCCGTCGCGCGCCGCGCAGCGCTCGAACCGCGAGGCCCCCGACCGCGCCCGGCGCCGCAAGTCGCCTCGCCAGCGGATGAGCTGGCTGGGCTACGCCGTGCTCGTCATCGGCGTGCTCGGCAGCATCGCGCCGCTGTACTGGATGTTCGTGGTGGGCTCGAACACCTCGGCCGCCGTCTCGCAGTTCCCGCCCACGTTCCTCCCCGGCGGCAACTTCGTCGACAACGCTGCCTATGCCCAGACCAGGGTGCCGTTCGCCCGCTCCATCCTCAACAGCGCCATCGTCGCGGTGTCGGTCGCGGTGCTCCAGGTCTTCTTCTGCAGCCTGGCCGGCTTCGCCTTCGCGAAGCTCAGGTTCCGGGGCCGCAACGCACTGCTCGTCACAGTCATCGCCACGATGGCGATCCCGGCGCAGCTCGGCATCGTGCCGCTCTACATGATCATGGTGAACCTCGGATGGGTGAACACGCTCCAGGCACTCATCGTGCCGGGTGCCGTGTCGGCCTTCGGGGTGTTCTGGATGCGCCAGGTCGTGATGGGGTCGATCCCCGACGAGCTCGTCGAAGCCGCCAAGATCGACGGCTGCGGCACCTTCCGCACCTACTGGTCGGTCGTGCTCCCGAACATCCGGGGATCAGCTGCCGTGTTCGGGCTGTTCGCCGCGATGGGTGCGTGGAACGACTTCCTCTGGCCGCTCATCATCCTGAACTCGCCCGACATGTTCACCTCCCAGGTCGCCATCCAGCAGCTGCGCACGGCGTACTCGATCGACTACTCGGTCACGATGACCGCCTCGGTCATCGCCACCCTGCCGCTGCTGCTGCTCTTCCTGGCCGCCGGCAAGCAGCTGGTCGCCGGAATCATGGAGGGCGCCGTGAAGGGCTGACCCGCCCCGCGCCCATCCCGCTCACGACCCATCTCTCGAGGAACGAATCACTCATGACCGATCGCACTCCCCTGCCCGAAACCCCCGACGTTCCCGCCCTGATCGCGGCCATGTCGCTCGACGAGAAACTCGCCCAACTGATCGGCCTCTGGCTCGACGTCTCGGCGGCCGGCGGAGCCGACGTCGCCCCGATGCAGCACGAGATGCTCTCGAAGGTGGGCGAACTCGACGACTACATCGGCCACGGGCTCGGCCAGCTCACCCGCCCACTCGGCAGCCGGGTGGTGCGTGCCGACGAGATGCGCAGCTCGCTGCGGGCCATCCAGCAGCGCGTCAGTGCGAACAGCCGCCTGGGCATCCCGGCGCTCGTTCACGAGGAGTGCCTCACCGGGCTCCAGCTCTACGGGGCGACGACCTACCCGTCTCCGCTGGCTTGGGGAGCATCATGGGATGCCGAGTCGGTGCGGGAGATGGGTCGGCGCATCGGCTCGTCGATGGCGGGGCTCGGCATTCACCTCGGGCTCGCGCCCGTGCTCGACCTCGTGCGCGATCCGCGATGGGGCCGGGTGGAGGAGTGCATCTCCGAAGACCCGTACCTCGTCGGCCTGATCGCCAGCGCCTACATCGACGGCATTCAGTCGCAGGGCCCGGGTGCGACGCTGAAGCACTTCCTGGCGTACTCGAACTCACAGGCCGGCCGCAACCTCGCGCCCGTGCACATCGGTCGGCGCGAACTGCTCGAGCAGTTCGCGGTGCCCTTCGAGATGGCGGTGAAGCTCGCCCGGCCGTCGTCGGTGATGCACTCGTACGCCGAGATCGATGGGGTCCCCGTGGCCGCCGACCCGAACATCCTCACCGGACTGCTGCGCGACGACTGGGGATTCGAGGGAACGGTGGTCGCCGACTATTTCGGGGTCGCCTTCTTGCACACCCTCCACGACGTGGCGGCCGATCTCGAGGAGGCGGCGGTGAAGGCGCTCACGGCCGGGGTCGACGTCGAGCTGCCCACCGGCAACGCCTACCTGGAACCGCTCAAGGCGGCGATCGAGAGCGGCGCCGTCGACATCGCCCTGGTCGACCGCGCCCTGGAGCGGGTGCTCAGGCAGAAGGTCGACCTCGGAGTGTTCGCGGAGACGGGCGACGACGACGGCCCGATCGACCTCGACCCGGTCGAGTCGCGCGCTGTGGCCCTGCGCATCGCCGAGCGCTCGGTGGTGCTGCTCAAGAACGACTCAGGGCTGCTGCCCCTCGGCACCGACGTATCCGGCGCGGCCGTGGCACCGCCGCGCACCGTCGCCGTCCTTGGCCCCAACGCCCACTCCGCCGAGGCGATGATGGGCAACTACAGCTTCACCAACCACGTCGAGGTGCCCGAGGGCACGCCGATCGGCATCGAGGTGCCGACCGTGCTCGATGCCCTCCGGGCCGAGCTCGACGGGTCGGCGACGGTCGTGCACGCCGAAGGGTGCCGTGTGCGCGCCGACCAGGAGGACCCCGAGGAGGCCGCCGCCGGCATCCGCGCTGCCGCTGAACTGGCGCGCGGCGCCGATGTCGCCGTCGTCGTGGTGGGCGACCGCGCCGGCCTCTTCGGGCGGGGGACCGTAGGTGAGGGCAGTGACACCGACGACCTCGTGCTGCCCGGCAGGCAGGGCGAACTCGTCGACGCCGTGCTCGAGACGGGGACGCCCGTGGTGCTCGTGCTCGTCACCGGTCGGCCGTATCCGCTCACGCGCTGGGCGGGGCGGGCTGCCTCGGTGGTGCAGGCCTTCTTCCCCGGCGAGGCGGGCGCCGCGGCGGTGGCGGGCGTGCTGAGCGGGCGCCTCAACCCCAGCGGTCACCTCCCGGTGAGCATGCCCCGGGTTCCGGGTGGCGAGCCCTACTCCTACCTGCACCCCCGTCTCGGCGGAGACAACCCGGTGTCGAGTGTCGACCCGGCGCCGCTGTGGCACTTCGGCCATGGCGGGTCGTACACCTCCTTCTCCTACGACGAGCTGTCGGTGACGGCCGATCGCAGCGATACCTCCGGCACACTCAGCGTGTCGGTGACGGTGCGCAACACCGGTCGCCGATCCGGTGCCGACGTCGTGCAGCTGTACGGGCGCGACCTGTTCGCCTCCGTCACGCGGCCGATGCGCGCCCTCCTCGGCTGGGCACGCGTGGAGCTCGCCGCGGGAGAGTCAGCGGTCGTCGAGTTCTCCGTCCCAGCCGACCGGCTCGCGCTGGTCTCCCGCGAGCTGCAGTGGCTGGTGGAACCCGGAGCCTTCGAGTTCATCGTCGCCGAATCCGCGGGAGCCGAGGGGCTGGCCGCCCGCATCGAGCTCGGCGGCGAGACCCGGGTGCTCGGCCGCGATCGTGCCCTGGTCACCCCGGTGTCGGTGACCGCACGCGCGCTCGTGGAGGCATGATGCTCTACGGCGCCAGCTACTACGCGGAGTACCAGCCGGTGCGTCGCGTGGAGGAGGACTTGCGACTCATGGTGGAGGCGGGCTTCACCGTCATCCGCCTCGGCGAATCGACCTGGGCATCGTACGAGCCGGAGGAGGGCGAGATCTCGTTCGAGGCGCTCGCCGAGGTGGTCGACCGCGCCTACGAGCTCGGGCTCGCCGTCGTGCTCGGCACGCCGAGCTACGCGGTGCCGCCGTGGCTCTCCCGGCGGTATCCGGAGGTGATGGCCACCACGGCCGGCGGCAGCACCCTTCCCTACGGCGCGCGTCAGAACCTCGACTTCACGAACCCCGTCTATCGCCGGCATGTCGAGCGCATCGTGCGGGCGATGGCGGAGCGCTTCGGCGCGCATCCCGGCGTCATCGCGTGGCAGGTCGACAACGAGATCGGCGTGCACGAGCTCGCCGGGCCCGCCCTCGTCGACCGGTTCCGGCAGTGGGTGCTCGACCACGTCGGCACGGTGGAGGAGATCAACGCCCGGTGGGGCCTCGACTACTGGAGCCACCGGCTCACCACCATCGACGACCTCTGGGCACCCGTCGGCAACACGAACCCGGGTTACGCCCTCGAGTGGGGCAGGTTCCAGGAGTCGCTGACCGTGGAGTTCGTGTCGTGGCAGCGTGACCTCCTTCGCTCGATCCTGCCCGAGGGCGTCCCCGTCGTGCACGACGTCGTGGCGGGCGACAGCCTCGCCGCCACCGGCCCTCGCGCCATCTCCGAGGCGCTGGACCACACGGCCACCAACATCTACTTCCCGATGCAGGACGCGCTGGCGCTGCCCGACCCCGATCCGTCGCTGACGCAGGGCCTCGGCCCGTGGTGGCTGCTCGACCGCACCGCATCGACCATGGCGTGGCGCGCCGACACCGCCTACTCGCTCCGCGGGCCGCGCGGCTCCTCGTTTTGGGTGACCGAGGCGCAGGCAGGCACCATCGGGGAGCACGCGACGAATGCGCCGCCGTACCCTGGCCAGCTGAAGCTGGTCGCGCACTCGCTGCTCGCACGCGGCGCCGACCTGCTCGCCTACTGGCACTGGCACACGCTCCACTACGGCGCCGAGACCTACTGGCAGGGCGTGCTCGGTCACGACCTGGAGCCGGGCCGCATCTTCGCCGAAGTCTCCGACATCGGGGCCGAGCTGCGGCGGCTCGAACCGGTCGTCGCCGGTCTCGTCCCCGACGCCGACGTGGCGGTGCTCGCCTCGCGCGACAGCCTCCGCGCGCTGCAGTTCCTCCCCCCGCTGCAGATCCCCGGAACCGACCGGCCGGACCCGCACAGCTACCACCGCATCCTCATGCGCTGCTACGACGCGGCGCTCGGGGCGGGCGCCCAGGTGCGCATCGTGCATCCCGACAGCGACTGGAGCGGTCAGTCGGTGCTCGTGGTGCCGGCGCTCTACATCGCCGACGACGCCCTGCTGGAGCGTCTCGTCGCCCACGCCCGTTCCGGGGCGCACGTCATCGTGACCTTCCGCACCGGGTACGCCGACGAGTGGTCGCGGGTGCGGGCGACCCGGGCGCCCGGGGTACTGCGGGAGGCCGTCGGCGCGAGCTACCAGGAGTTCACGACCCTCACCCGGCCCGTGCCGCTCTCCGGCGGGCATCCCGTCACCGACGAGTCGTCGACGGGGGAGGGGTGGGCCGACGTGCTGACGACCGAGGGCGCCGAGGTCGTCGCCGGCTACGAGCATCCCTTCCTCGAGCGGGCCGCCGCCATCACCAGCAACGAGGTCGGGGCGGGCCGGATGACCTGGGTGGGTACTCTGCCCGACGCCGGCACCATGACACGGCTCATCGGCTGGGCGCTCGCCGAGCGCGACGTGACCCCGGCCGCGGCCGTCTGGCAGGACGTGCCGGAGTCGGTGCGGGTCTCGAGTGCGACGACACCGGCCGGCTCCACCCTCTGGTTCGTGGCCAACCACTCCTGGGAGGGCGTCGAGGTCGCCGCGCCCGACCTGGCCGGGCGGTCGGTCACCGATGCGGTCACTGGCCGTGGCCTGGGCGGGAGCCTCACCCTCGCCGCCTGGGAGAGCCGCGTGCTCGTCTCGGCGCCCGGATCGCCGTGAGAGCGGTGCGCTGGCACGGCCGTGCCGACGTGCGGCTCGACGAGGTGCCCGAACCGGAGCCCGCACCCGATGAACTCCTTCTGCGCGTCGCCTGGTGCGGCATCTGCGGATCGGACCTCGAGGAGTACCGGAGCGGGCCGATCGCCGTTCCGGTGGCCCCCGAGCCCCATCCGCGCCGCGGATCGGTGGCTCCGATCGTGCTCGGCCACGAGGTGGTCGGGCGGGTCGTCCGTGCCGCGGCCGACGGCTCGGGGCCGCGCGAAGGAGCGCTCGTCGTGCCGGATGTGGTGCTCGGCTGCGGCGAGTGCTGGTGGTGCGCGCGGCACGAGGTGGGGCTGTGCAGCACCCTCGCCGTGCGCGGCCAGACCGAGGACGGCGGACTCGCCGAGCTCATGGTGGCCCGCGCGGCCACGTGCCTCGAGGTGCCCGGCGGGGTGACGGCCGAGGAGGCGGCCCTGGTGGAGCCGGCGTCGGTCGCCGTGCGCGCGGTGCGTGCCGCCGGAGCGACGGCGGGCCGCGTGGCCGTCGTCGGCTCGGGCACCGTCGGACAGCTCGTCGCCCGAGTCGCTCGGGCCCGCGGCTGGGCGGTCGGTCTCATGGTCGACCCCGACGTCGATCGTCGCGCGCGCGCCGTCCGGTTCGGGGCGGAACGCGGGGCGGCGCCCGACGAGGCGACGGCGATCGCGAGGGCGGAGCCGCTCGGCGGCTTCGACGTGGTCTTCGAGTGCAGCGGCGCCGCCGCGGGCCTGGGGCTCGCCTGCGACCTCGCCAGGAGGGGCGGACGCATCATCGCCCTCGGGCTGCGGGCCGGAGCCGTCGAGCTCGACCTCGTCGACCTGGTGCTCGGCGAGAAGACGATCGCCGGGTCGGCCGCCCATCTCTGGGACGACGACAGTGCAGTGGCCCTCGACCTCATAGCCTCGGGCACGCTGCCCGTCGCCGACCTCGTCACCCACCGCATCCCGCTCGCCGAGGTGGTGGAGCACGGCTTCGCCCTGCTGGCCGACGGTGGTTCGGGCGCGCTGAAGGTGCTGGTGGACTGTGGCTGACCGCTCGCCCACCGTCATCGCCCGCGTGCAGACCTTCGCCACCTTCGGCGGCGTGCGCAACTGGCTCTTCGTGCGGGTCGAGACCGCCGACGGGATGCACGGCTGGGGCGAGGCGTCGACCGAGCTGTGGGAGGGCACCGTGCGCGCCGCGGTCGAGGAACTCGGAGCCAGGATGATCGGGCTCGACGCGATGGCGGTGGAGCGCCGTTGGCAGGAGGCGACCCGGCACGGATTCTGGCGCGGCGGCATCGTGCTGGCGAGCGCGGTGGCCGCCATCGACCAGGCGCTCTGGGACATCAGGGGCAAGCGGCTCGGTGTGCCCGTGCACGTGCTGCTCGGCGGGCCGGTGCGCGACCGGGTCGACACCTACCGGCATGTCGCCATCTACGACCCCGAACGCACGGCGGCGGATGCCCGGGCGCTCGTCGAGTCAGGGGTGCGGGTGCTGAAGACCGGGGCCTGGGTGTCCGACAGCGTGCTGCCGGAGCACGAGCGACTCGGCCGGGCGGTCGAGCGGCTCTCGGCGCTCCGGGATGCGGTGGGCTGGGACGTCGACGTGCTCATCGACAACCACGGGCGGTCGCGGCCCGACGAGGCCATCCGTCTCCTCCGCGCCCTCGCCCCCTTCCGCATCCGCTGGATCGAGGAGCCCATCGCCCCCGAGAGCCCCGAGCTCGTCGCGCCGGTCGCCGCGGTCGCCCGTGACCATGGCATCTCGGTGGCGTTCGGAGAGCGGCTGTTCTCGCGCGCGGAGTTCCGTCCCGCGCTGGAGAGGGGACTCGTCGATGTCGTGCAACCTGATCTCTGCCACGCCGGCGGCATCAGCGAGGTGACGCGCATCGCCTCCCTCGCCGACACCTACCGCGCGGTGCTGGCCCCGCACAACCCGGCCGGCCCCGTGTCGACGGCGGCATCGGCGCAGGTCGCCCTCGCCGTGCCGAGCTTCTCCCTCCTCGAGCTGTGCCCCGACGAGCCCCGGAGGTCGGAGGTGTCGGTCGAGCCGTGGACCCTCGAGGGAGCATCGCTCACCGTCCCCGACAGGCCCGGTCTCGGCATCGACCTCGACGTCGAGGCCCTGCTCGACGTGCCCGCCCGTCCCATCGCCGTGCCGAGCAGCGCCTACGGCGCCGACGGCTCGGTGATGGACGTCTGACCGCCGGCGGCGACCGCCACCTCGACCGCCGACACCCACTCACGAAGGAACGACGACCATGACCGACCGCACCCCGACCGGCTTCGCCATCGCGCCACCCAAGGCCGTCACGATGTGGGAGTTCTCGTGGCTGCTCCGCCGCACCGGCGAGCAACGCGAGTACGCCGACGTCGACCGCGTGCTCGACGAGCTCGCCGATCGCGGCTACGACTGCGTGCGTATCGACGCCTTCCCCCACCTCGTCGCCACCGACCGCGAGGGGGCGCAGGCGGAGTCGTTCGCCGTGCATCCGCAACCCGATCACTTCATGTGGGGCCCGCACGGTCGCAAGATCGAGGTGCGCGACCCGGGAGCGTCGCTGGTCGAGTTCGTCAAAGGGTGCCGCGCTCGCGGCGTCACGGTGGCGCTGTCGAGCTGGTTCAACGACGACGACGAGCACCGCCGCCTCGGCATCCGCACCCCCGACGACCTGGCCAGGGTCTGGCGGGAGACGCTGGAGGTGCTCGAGCGCGCCGAGGTGCTCGACGCCGTCGAGTACGTCGACCTCTGCAACGAGTTCCCCCTCGACGACTGGCTGCCCGCGGTGCACGAGTCGATCTTCGGCCGGCCCGAGCACCAGGAGCCGAGCATCCCCGGTCAGCCGACGGCGGAGGGCTGGGTCTGGTCGCGTGGGCAGCGCGCGGAGATCGAGCGGTTCTTCGCCGCCACGGAGTCTCTGCGCGAGCGCTGGCCGGGCATCGCGTTCACCTACTCCTTGGCGCCCGTGAGCGAGTCGCTCTTCGACCTCGACTACAGCGCTCTCGACCTCGTCGAGACGCACGTCTGGCTGTCGAGCAACGTGGCCGACTACGCGGCTCTGACGAACTTCTCGCTCGAGGAGCACGGCTTCCCCGGGGCGTGGCAGAAGCAGGTCGACAGCCTCGACACCGTGTACTGGCCCGATCGGGCGCGGTGGCATGCCGCACTGGGCGAGCAGATGGAGCGCTGGGCTGGGGTGGCCAGGAGCCTCGACGTTCCGCTGTGGACGACGGAGGGCTGGTCGCACATCCTGCTCGACGACTTCCGCTCGCCCGAGGGGCGCACGGCGTGGGAGTACGTGAAGGACGTGGCGGAGTTCGCCGTGCCGACCGCCCTGCGGCTCGGCTGGACGGGCATCTGCACCTCGAACTTCGCCGAACCGCACTTTCCGGCGCTCTGGGCCGACGCAGCGTGGCACCGTCGGATGACCGCCCTCATCCGCGACGGGGCGCGCCAGGAGGCCTCGTGAGGGCCGAGCAGCTGACTCCCCCGCTGTGCGCGCACGGCGAGGGGCCGGCGACCTCCGAGCGCTGGTCGGGCGTGCGCTGGGTCGATATGCTCGCGGGCGACGTGCTCGAACTGCAGCCCGACGGGTCCGTGCTGCGCCGCACCGTCGGCGGCGTCGCCGCCCTCCTGCGCCCGCGCGTCGGGGCCGGCTGGGTGGTCGCTCTCGAGAACTCGATCGCGCTCTCCGATGGCGACGACCTCGACGCCGATCTCACCAAGGGCCCACGGCTCTGGGATGCTCGGGGCGTGCGCTCCAACGAGGGTGCCTGCTCGCCCGACGGGCGACTGCACCTCGGAACCATGCACGTGGACGCCGAACCGGGTGCGGGCTTCCTACTGGAGATCGATGCCGACGGGCGGGCGCGCCGGGAGCTGCACGGCGTCACGATCTCGAACGGGCTGGGCTTCCTCGCCGACGGCGCGACCGCCTGCTACGTCGACACGGCGACGGGGCGGATCGACCGGCTCACCTGGAACCCGGTGTGGGGGCTCCACGACCGCCGACCCTGGGTGGTGCTCGACGGGTCGCGGGCGGGGGGCGGCTACGACGGGCTCGCGGTCGACTCGGAGGACGGCGTGTGGGTCGCCCTCTTCGGCGGGGGAGCGGTGCACCGCTACGACCGCGCCGGAAAGCTCGACGCCGTCGTCGAGCTGCCGGTGCGTCAGCCGACCGCGATGGCCTTCGACGGCAGGGATCTCGTGATCACCACCTCGCGTCACGGCTTGGGTCACGACGCTGAGCCGAGCGCGGGGGCGCTCTTCCGGGTCACGGACGTGGGCGTGACGGGTGGCGCCGTGCACGCCTACGCGGGGTGAGAGCCGGCTCACCCCACCGAGAACATGGCGGAGAGCCCGCAGTCGACCGGGTACACCGCTCCCGTCACGGCGCGCGCTTCACGAGAGGCGAGGAACGCGACCACGGCGGCCACGTCGTCGGGCTCGGCCATGCGCCCCAGGGGGTGGGCGGCCTCCACCCGGGCGAGCGCACCGACCGGGTCGCTCTGTCTGGCCAGCCACTCGGCGACGAGGTGCGTCCTCGTCCAGCCGGGTGCCACGGCATTCACCCGCACGCCCCGGGGAGCCAGGTCGAGCGCGAGGCTCCTCGTCAGACCCTCCACGCCCGACTTCGCCGCGGCGTAGGGGAACATGCCGGGCGTCGTCAGCCGCCCGTGGATCGAGGACACGTTGACGATCGCCCCCTCCCCGGCCTCGACGAGGTGGGGCAGCGCGGCGCGGCTGAGTAACCACACCGCCTTGAGATCGACCGAGAACACCTCGTCCCACTCCTCCTCGGTCATGCTGACGGCTTCGTGATAGGCGTTGCGGCCGGCGTTGTTCACCAGCACGTCGAGCCGGCCCCACCGCTCGATCGCGCGCGCCACCGCGGCCGAGCACTGCTCGGCGTCGCGCACGTCAGTGGGCGCGGCGACGACCTCGGCGGTGTCCAGCTCTCGGGCGAGCCGGCGAGCGGCCTCGCCGTCGATGTCGGCCACGACCACGCCGTACCCCGCCGCCGCGAGGCGGCGCACCACCGCGGCTCCGATTCCCCGAGCGCCTCCGGAGACGAGGGCGGTCCGGCCGGTCACCAGTCCGCCACCGAGCCGTCGCGGTCGCGGGTGGTGATCTGCACCTCGGTGCGGTAAGGATGCTCGGCCGCGGCCTCCTCGTCGACCGTGATGCCCCATCCGGGCCCCGGCGGCAGCCCGATCGACCCTCCGACGATGGGGAAGCTGCTGCTCACGACCTCGTCGCGCCAGGGCACGTCGCTCCGCATCACCTCCTGGATGACCACCCCGGGGGTGGCGAAGGCCACGTGCTGGTTCACGGCCGTCGCGATCGGGCCGAGCGGGTTGTGCGGGGCGAGCGGGATGCCGTGGCTCTCGGCCAGGGCGGCGATCTTCTTCAAGGCGGTGGGCCCGCCCACGTGGCAGATGTCGGGCTGCAGCACGGCCACAGCTCCCAGGGCGAGATGCTCGCGGAACTCCACGAGGCCGATCAGACGCTCGCCGGTGGCGACCGGGAAGGGGAGGGCGTCGGCTACCCGCGCGAGGTCGAGCGGGTTGCCGGGAGCGCACGGCTCCTCGAAGAACCAGGGATCGAAAGGGGCGAGCGCGCGACCGTAAGCGATCGCCGCGGCCGCCGTGGTGCGCCCGTGCAGGTCGACCATGATGTCGACGTTCGGGCCGACCGCCTCGCGCACCGCCTGCATGAGGGCGGCGGCGCCGTCGATGTCGGGCCGGCTGGGCAGTCCGTTGCCGCTCGGCACCGCGAGGATCTTCAGGGCGGTGAACCCGTCGTCGACCGAGCGGCGCGCGGCCGTCGCGAAGGCCTCCACGCTGGCCGGGCCGTAGACCACCGAACTGTCGCCGCCGCCGAGGTGGTCGTACATACGGAGCGAGTCGCGCACCGCCCCACCGAGGAGCTGGTAGGCCGGCACGTCGAGCGATCGTGCGGTGACGTCCCAGAGCGCCTGGTCGATGCCGGACAGGGCACTCATCGTCACCGCGCCGCCCTTGAAGAAGTGGTCGCGGAACATCGCCTGCCAGAGGTACTCGATTCGGCGTGGATCCTGACCGACGACGATCTCGGCGAGATCGGCGACCGCTCCTGCGACGGCCCTGGCCTTCCACTCCAGTGTCGCCTCGCCCCAACCCACGAGGCCGTCGTCGGTGGTGACCTTCACGAACACCCAGTTGCGGAGGATGGCGTTGACCGTGACGGTGTCGACCGCGGCGATCCTCACAGGATGACTCCCCGCTCCGCCGCGGCCGTCAGATGCCGGTCGGCCGTGCTGATGATGTCGTCCATCGCGCTCCGAGCCGCCTCCGCGTCGCCCGCGGCCACGGCCTCGGCGACGGCGCGGTGCAGCGGCAGTGTGTCATCGGCGGCACCCCGCACTGAGGACGTGGTCTCGAAGCTCGTATGCAGGGCGATTGACAGCGAGCCGTTCAACGAGGCCAGCAATGGGTTGCCCGTGCTGCGCAGGAGCACGCGATGGAAGGCGACGTCGGCCTCGGTGAACCCGTCGGCATCGCCGCGGTCGGCCGCCGCCCCCATGGCCGCCGCCGTCTCGGCGAGCCGACGCGCCGCCTCGGCATCGGCCCTCGTCGCGGCCAGCGCGGCGGCCCCGGGCTCGATCAGCCCGCGCAGTTCGATGAGGTGGCGAATGAGCCCCTCGCGGTCGTGGTCGCTCGACCAGGACAGCACCTCGGGATCGAGGAGGTTCCAGTGCTCGCGGGGGAGCACGCGAGTGCCCGTGCGCGGCCTGAGCTCGAGCATCCCCTTCGCCACGAGGGCCTTGACCGCCTCGCGCAGGGCGCCGCGGCTGACACCGAGTGACTCGCAGAGTGCGGGTTCGGGAGGCAGTGTCTCACCGGGCGCGAAGGCACCCGCGGCGATGCGGGACCCCAGGGTGTGGATGACGTGGCGGTGGAGGGTGCGGAACCGCGGGCCGGATGCAGGGCCGGGCGACGAGGAGAGTGCCATCTTCCAATCATTATATGATTCAATGATTCGGTCAACGACGTCTTCGGAGAGCCATGACCGACATCCTCACGGGGATCATCCCCGTCGCCCCCACTCCCTTCCACGAGGACGAGTCCCTCGACCTCGACGGCCAGCGGCGCATCGTCGACTTCCTCGTCGGCGCCCGAGCCGACGCGGTCTGCGTGCTCGCCAACTACTCCGAGCAGTTCTCGCTCGACGACGCCGAGCGGCGGCTCGTGCTCGACGCCACGGTGCGGGCCGCCGACGGGCGGCTGCCGGTGGTGGTGGCGACCAGTCACTACAGCGCCCGCGTCGCTGCGACGCGAAGTCGCGAGGCGGCGAGTGCCGGTGCCGCCGCGGTGATGCTCATGCCCCCGTTCGTGGGCAGCACGCTGCGCCCGGGCGACGACGGGGTGCGGGAGTTCTTCCACACCGTGGCCGACGGGCTCGATGCCGACATCATGGTGCAGGACGCACCGCTCAGCGGAGTCGCCCTCCCGGTGTCGTTGCTCGCCGAGCTGGCTGCCGAGATCCCCCGCCTGAGGTACGCGAAGGTGGAGGTGCCGGGCACGGCGGCGAAGATCGCGGCCCTCGGTGCAGCGGCGGGCGAGTCGCTGCCGGGACTCTTCGATGGGGAGGAGGGTGTGACGCTCGTCCCCGACCTCGAGAACGGAGCCGTCGGGTCGATGGCCAGTTGCGTGGCCCCCGAGATCCTCGGCGACGTCGTGCGCCGCTTCCGGGCCGGAGACCGTGACACGGCGACGAGGCTGTGGGAGGACGTGCTTCCCCTCATCCACTTCGAGAACAGGCAGTGCGGGCTCGCCGCGGCGAAGGCCCTACTCGCCGAAGGCGGCGTGATCGCGAGCAGTCGTACGCGCTCGCCGTACCCGGCGCTCTCACCGGCGACACGCTCCGCCCTGCTCGAGCTCGCCCGCCGCCGAGGTGTGCTCGCCCTCGACTGGGCGCGCTGAGCGCGGCCGCGCCACGGCGCCATCGCCCCCACCGCCATGCGTTCCCCGAACCTTTTCGGGTGGCTGATCGCCGCCGCCTTCACCGTCATGCTCAACGAGACCATGATCGGCGTCGCCCTCCCAGCGCTGATGAGCGAGTTCGGCGCCTCGGCAGCGTCGGCCCAGTGGCTCGTGTCGGCCTATCTGCTGACGATCGGCTGCGTGCTGCCGCTGAGCGGCACCATCATCGATCGCTTGGGACCCACCCGCACCCTCGCGGTCTGCAGCCTCATGTTCGCGGCCGGGAGTGTGATCGCGCTGCTCTCCGGCCAGCTCTGGCTGCTCGTGCTTGCCCGGGTGGTGCAGGCCGCCGGGGGAGCGGCGCTGCTTCCGCTCCTCACCACCACGGTGATGCGCGACTCCCCGCGTGCCACACGTGGCCGCACGATGGGCGCCGTCTCCCTCGTCATCGGCATCGCGCCTGCATGCGGCCCCGTAGTCTCCGGCATCCTTCTGTCGGCGGGCGACTGGCGGCTCCTCTTCATCCCGTCCGCGGTGCTCTCGGGCGCGGTCGCCGCCCGCACCCTTCCGCGATGGGGCAGCGGGGTGCCCCGGTCAGTCGTCCGATCGCGCGTCGACGGCGCCTCGGCGGCGCTCGCTGTACTGGCCGTCGGCGGAACGATGGTTGCCCTCGATGGGGTAGTGCACCAGCTACTCCGAAGCACCCACGGGAGCACAGCGCTGCTGGTGGCAGCCCTCGCCCTCGCCGCGGTCGGGGCGGTGTGCGCGATCGCGTTCGTGCTGCGACAGCGGCGTCTTGCCGACCGCGGAGCAGTCCCCGTCCTCGACCTCAGAGCCTTCGCGCACCCTGGGCTCGGGCGGGGCGCGACGTCCATCGCGGTCGGCATGGCCGGGCTCTTCGGCGTCTTCGCCCTGCTCCCCATCGTCGCCATCACTGAGCTCGGCCTCGAACCCGTCACGGCGGGGCTCGTGATGCTCCCGGGCGGGGTGTTGATGGGGCTGCTGGCTCCGCTCGTGGGGCGCATCGCCGAGCGGGTGCCGCCCGCCCGCCTCACCGTTCCCGGCTTCGCGATCATGGCCGCGCCGACGGCGGGTTTCGCGCTGCTCGATCGGGGCGGTGTCGTGCTGCTGCTCGTGCTGCACCTCACCCTGGCGGTGGGCTTCGCCCTCACGGTCACCCCACTCTACCTCGGGTCGCTGGCCGAGCAGCCGCCCGCACTGTTGCCGCACGCTAGCACTCTGCTCAGCACCGTGCAGCAGGTCGCAGCGGGAGCCGGCACGGTGGCGGTGATCGGGATCTCGGTGCTCGGCCCCGGTGTCGGGTTTACCCTCGCGGCTGGACTGCTCGCGGCCGCCGCCGCGACTTCGTGGCATCGGGGCTCGTCGCCGCAGGGACCACGGTCGTGATTCCTCCGCCCGCCCGGTCGGTACAGCTAGACCGGGCTGTCGTCGAAGACCAGCTCGCGGCCGGCCCGGCGCTGCTGACCCGCCCGCCACAGACCGGCGACGAAGGCCACCGGGATGAGCAGGATCAGCCATCGCGCGACCCCGCCCGAGCCGCCGAGGAGGGCGTCGTAGTTGACGACCGCGAGCAGGAGGATGACGAGGAAGCCGATCCCCGCCAGCACGGGAGCGATCCTGGTGTGCCAGACCGTGGCGTCGGCCGCCCCCTTGCCGGCGAAGTACGCCACGATGGCCACGCAGGTGAACAGCAGCACGAGCACGAGGGCGACCGTGCCGAGCGAGGTCAGCCAGGGGTAGATGACGGTCATCAGGTCGGCGCCGAAGACGATGAACCCGCCGACCACCACGAACACGACGGCGGAGAACCCGAGCACGGCAACCCGCGGGGTGCCGCTCTTGCTGGTGCGGGCGAGGGCGGCGGGCAGCATCCCGGAGCGGCCCAGTGAGAACAGGTAGCGCGAGAGCAGATTGTGGAAGCCGATGAACATGGCCATCGAGCTCACGAGCATGATGACGCCGAGGGCGCCCGGGAGCCACGACGGCCCGTAGGTGGCGGCGACCGCGAAGACGAAGCCCACCGGGTCGGCCTGCGCGGCGGCCTGCACCTCGCCCGCGCCCCACGCGTTGGCGAGCACCCAGGTGATGAAGGCGTAGAAGATGCCGATGACCGCGATGGCGAGGTAGGCGGCCCGAGGGATGGTGCGCCTCGGGTTCTTCGCCTCCTCCGAGAACACCACGGTGGCTTCGAAGCCGGCGTAGCAGGTCGCCGCGAAGAGGATGGCGATGCCCACGCCCGAGGGCACGACGTTCGTGGGGTTGAACGACGCCAGGTCGAACGAGCCCGTGGCGCCGCCACCCGCGATCACCACGATGGCGAGGAAGAGGAGCGTGCAGATCTCGAGCACGACGAGCACGCCCAGCACCCGGAGGCTCACGTCGATGCCGACCGCGCAGAGCGTCGTGACGATCACGAGGCCGACGATCCACCACACCCACCCGGGCACCGCGAGCCCGAAGCCGAGCATGGTCGACTCCGCGATGCCGGCGGTGATCGCCCACAGCCCGCAGACCAGCGCCACGTAGCCGAGCACGGCGACCGCGGCGAGCGCTCCGCCGAATCGGGCGCCGAGCCCCTTCGCGATGAAGGCCACGAAACCGGCCGCGTTCGTGACGTGCCGGCTCATCACCACGAAGCCCGCGGCGAACACGGCGAACAGCACTCCCACGGCGAGATAGGCCATCGGGGCCGTCACCCCGATCGCGGCGAAGACGACGGGTGCGCCTCCGACGATGCTGCCGAGCGGGGCGACCGCCGCGATGACGAAGAAGACGATCGCGAACACACCGAGCTTGCCGTGTCGGAGCCGCTGGCCCGGAGCCCCCGCCTCGGTGGATCCCGAGGTCGAGACGGACGTCTCGCCGGATTTCAGTACCATGGCTGCTCCTTAGCAACGCGACCGGCCGGGATGCCGGACTGTCCTCCCGATCGCATGTCGCCGAGGCCAGCTAGGAAGGGTGGTCAGGAGGCTAACGGGTTTCGCGCGGCGACTCCCACTGGTCACGCCACAGGCGAGGCGGCCCGGAGTTGGGCGCGAGCCCAGTCGTGGCGGGTGCCTAGTCGGGCGGCGCCTCGGTCAGCACCCGGCGACCGAGGATCCTGGCGAGCAGGAGGGCCGGCTGGAGGTTGAGGCGTGCGTCTTCGACGCGTCTGCCGATGAGGGTCTCCGCCTGCTTCACGCGGTAGGTGACGGTGTTGCGCGCGATGAACTGGAGGTTCGCCACGGTCGCCACACTGCGCTCGTTCTCCAGGTACAGCCACAGCGTGGTGCGCAGGCGTTCCATGCGCTCGTCGTCGAGGGCGAGCTGCCCGAGCTGGCCGCGCACGAAGTAGCGGGCACTCTCGAGGTCGGAGGCCAGCAGTGTGGCGAGCTCCACGTCGGCGTGCCAGACGCGTCGCGGCACCGTCGGCACGGCGAACTTGAGCAGCTGCTCGACCTTCATCGCCTCCCGGTGGGCCCGTGCGAACCCGGCCCTGCCCGGTCTGACCTGACTGACGGCGACGGAGACGCCGTGAGGCGGATCGGCCGCCGGCACCGTGAGCCCCCGGTCGGTCACGATGCCCCAGCCCCAGGCCGCACCCAGCCCGACGTCGACGACGAGCGGATCGCTCGCCCCGAGCGCCTCCAGCTCCGCGGTCACGACGCTCCCGAGCCTCGCCGAGCCGTCGGCTCCCGCCGTCCAGGCCACGAGGGCGACGTGCCGCCCGTCGAGGTCGTAGTTCAAGACGTCGCTCATCCGTCGCCGGTCGAGCGTGCGCCCGGCCAGCAGCGAGTTGACCATCGCCAGACGCTCGGCCGATCGGGAGGTGTCCCACCGGGACCGCTCGCTCTCGTAGATCTCCGACATCTCCGCCGAGAACCGCACCAGAGAACCGAAGAAGACGTCCATGAGCCGGGCGATCGCATCCGCTCGCTCTTCAGGGTCTTCGATCAGCACGCTCGCTGCCCGGATGTACTCGGCCGACGACACGCGGCTGCCGATGCGGATGGTCTCGAGCATCGTCGTGAGGTCGAGGCCGCGGCGTGCGAAGTCGCGTGCGACGTCGGCGCACTCGTCGGTCATGGGGTCGAGGTCTTCGCCGTCGGCCATCCGCATCTCGCGGAGCACGGAGGCGCGAAGACCCCGCATGAAGATGCTGTGCAGACCGGCCTCCGCCGCGATCGACGGGGTCGCCTCGAAGATGGCCGCCACCGTCAGCTCGGCGTTCTCGAAGCTCCACGCGAAGGCCTCGAGGCCGAACCTGTCGCAGATGATGAGGCCGTCCTCCGACATCGCGTCGGTGTCGGCGACGACGGGCTGGCTCGGGCTCAACCTCCCCATCCAGGGCGCGGCACCGCCCGCATCCCTGCCTCGCGGCATGTGAGGCCTCCTCCGTCCCGGGTCTCCGAGGATACTGCGAACCCCGGTGAGGGTCACGTCAGCTCTGGCCGGCCGACTCGACGAGGTCGTAGAACACCCAGCGCGCCCCCTCCGCCGCGCTGCCGGAGAGCTGCTTGCCGACCGCCTGCTGCACCGGCGGGCTGCACACCAGGTGCTCGACACCCGTGTAGGCGTCGCGGAAGTAGCGCTGGATCGCGCCCTTCCTGATGAGGGTGGTGCCCGCCCAGGTCGCCACCTCGGTGGCGATCGACTGGGCCGTGCGGTTCGCCGTCACCGTTCCGAGCTGCATGAGCGAGATCTGCTCGGCGCTCGGGGCCTCGGCCGCGTCGACGGTGCGCTCGACGTCTCCCCAGAGCTCGAGCAGGAACGCCCGGGCGCTGCGGTACTGGGCCTCCATCGAGGCGTAGGCGGCGTAGAACTGGTCGGTCGACGTGGAGGCGCCCCGGCGTGAGGCCTTCTGGCGGGCGAGGAGCCTGATCTCCTCGAGCAGGCGCTTGCAGACCCCGAGCGCCCAGCCGGCGTGCTGCAGGGTGGCGAGATAGGCGAGACCGACGTCGAACATCGCGCCCCCGCGGCGGGCGACCCCGTCGACGGGGTCGTAGGTGTGTGTGTCGGCGACGAAGACCTCGTCGACCCGGTAGTCGTGAGAGGAGCTCGCGCGGAGGCCCAGCACGTCCCAGTTGTCGACGTCGGTCGACTTCTCCCGCGGCAGCGTCGCCATGACGAACCGCCCGTCGTCGCCGACCACGGCGGTCTCGAGGTGGGTGGAGACCGACGACCCCGAGTTGAACTGCCACTCGCCCGAGATCACGTACCCGCCCTCGACGCGCCGGCCCCGCCCCGGTCGTGTGCCCTGGCCCGAGAAGATGGCGAAGCCGTCGCCGAAGTACTCGTCGACGGCGATGTCGTCGACGTAGGCGGCGACCAGGGCGGTCTGGTCGATGACACCCAGAACCGTCCAGCCCGTCGACGCCTCGTGCCAGGAGAGTGCCTCCATGAGCTGCAACTGCTGCCGCGGGCTGAACTCGAACCCGCCGACCTCGCGCGGCAGCATCGCGCGGAACACCCCGATCTCCTTCAGGGCCTCGAGCACACGGGGCGTCGGCCGCCCGAGGTCTTCGCCCGCCGGACCGTCTTCGCGGATCATGGGGGCGATCTCGGCGATCCGGGCCATGACGCCGTCGAACTCGTCGCTCACGTGGAGCCGGCGCGACCGGCCCGTCCCTCGCGGCGACTCCGTCGGTGCGATCGTTGCTGTGGTCTCGGGCATCGGGTCCTCCTCTCGCCGGCGCCACCACCCGGATCGGATCGCGCATCGACGGTTTCTTTCGACAGTTCCTGTACCGTAACCGCCGGGTTCCGGCGGGCGAACTGGTGGCGAGCCAGGAGCGCGGGCGAGGTTCTGTGCTCGAAGCCAGTTCGCGCCGCCGCGGGTGTGTGGCGCCTTGAGAGCCCCGCCGACGGGGTGCTAGACCAGCGCTATGACGATCCTCTACCGCGCTCCCGACGGCACCGCATTCGAGACCACGGAGGCCCTCGACGAGCAGTACGACCTCCTGGCGTCGCTGCCGCAGCACTCCGAGGGCCGCGACTACGACTCCTACCTCGCCTCCTACAACGCCCGGTCGGAGAAGGCCCGTCACGACCTCGACTGCGAGCTGAGCATCCCGTACGGTCCGACCAGGGCCGAGACCCTCGACGTCTTCCCCGGTCGCCCGGGCGGGCCCCTCGTCGTGTTCGTACACGGGGGGTCGTGGATCGAGCTCACCAGCACGGAGTTCAGCTTCGTCGCCACCGGGCTCGTCGCCGCGGGCGCCACCGTCGTCGTTCCCACCTACGCCCTGTGCCCCGCCGTGACGATCGACGAGATCACCCGCCAGGTCAGGGCCTCCGTGGCCTGGGCCTATCGCAACGGGGGCTCGTACGGGGCCGACGTCGAGCGTCTCGTCGTCGTCGGCCACTCGGCCGGCGGTCACCTGGTGGGGCGGCTCCTCGCCACCGACTGGGAGGGCGACTACGGGTTGCCCGCATCCGTCATCAGCGGCGGATGCGCGATCACCGGTATCTTCGACCTGCGGCCGATCCCGTTCACGAGCGACCAGCCGTACCTGAAGCTCACGGCCGACCAGGTGCTGCGGGAGAGCCCCATCCTGAACCTGCCGGTCAGCGCCCCGCCGTTGCTGCTGACGTTCGGAGAGCGTCAGCCGCGGGAGTACCGCCGGCAGTCACTCGACTTCCACCGGGCCTGGACGGGGGCCGGTCTCACGGCGGAGTGCTGGGAACGTGCCGGCCTCAATCACTTCGACGAGCTCGACGACCTCGAGCACGCCGACTCCGAGCTCACGCGCCGCATTCTCAGCCTCGCCCCGTCGGGGGAGTGACGGCCAGGAGCTCGGAGAGCAGGGCGGCGGTGCCGTCGGGGTCGGCGAGCATCATGTCGTGGCCGGTAGCGAGGGTGCGGAGGGTCGCGCCGTCGGCGACCGCCGTGGTGCGGGAGTGCTCGAGGGAGGGCAGGGGCGGCGCCGTGTGCTCGATGTAGATGCGGGGCACGGCGGCGAGGGATGCGGGGTCGAAGACGACGGCGTCGGTCACCGACTTCAGCGGGAAATCGGTGAGGCGCGGCCCCACGAAGGCCTGCAGCGCGGGGTCGGTGACGGCCCACTGGGCGAGGAACGCGCTGGTGGCGGGGAGGCGCCAGCCGTCGCCGTGCTGCTGCGCGGTCTCGCGGTAGCGCTCCGCGACCGCGGGCGGCTCCACGTCGGCGAGGCTCTGGCCGGGGTGCACGACGAAGGCGCCCGCGAACACGACCGAGCGGATGCGGTCGGCGCACGCCTCCACCACCGGACCGGCGAGCACTCCGGCATAGGAGTGCAGCACCAGCACGATGTCGCGCAGGTCTTCGAACCAGAGCAGCTCGGTGAGATCGGTGACGTGCGTGCCCACGCCGACCTCGGGTGTAAGGCTTCCGCGCCGATCGCCCTGCCCGGTGAGCGTGGGCGTGAAGACCGTGTGCCCTTCGGCCCGCAGCCTCGTCGCGACCGCCGACCACGCCCATCCGCCGTGCATCGCCCCGTGCACGAGAACCGTCGTCGCCATGAGCACACCCTAGCCAGTCGTGAAGGCCCCGGGCGCCTAGAGCCCGGGCAGGCCGTCGATGCTGACCGCGTTCTTCTGGCGGCGGTAGTCCGCCATCCCGTCGGGCCCCTTCTTCTCGGCCTGCAGACGGATGAGCTCCCGTTCCTCGCGCACGTCCATCACCGGCACGCCCCACCCGCAGGAATCACTGATGCGGGTGACGTCGACGGCGATGACGGCACGCGTGCTCGGATTGGCCGGGTGCCTGGCCACGACCTCGTCGAACCCGGTCTCGCCGGGAAGGAGCACGGAACCCGTGCCGTGCAGCCGCACGATGCGGGGACGACCGTCGTACGACACGAACATCAAGCAGATGCGCCCGTTCTCGCGCAGGTGCGCGATGGTCTCGACCCCGCTGCCGGTGTAGTCGACCCAGGCCACTCGCCGCGGCCCGAGCACCGAGAGCGTGTCGTGCCCGCGCGGTGAGACGTTGACGTGCCCGTCCTGCGCGAGCGGTGCGGTGGCGACGAACCAGAGGGGTTGTGCCTCGATCCACGTCGCCAGTGTGTCGTCGATCTCGTCGAAGAGCTTGCCCATCACCCGACCCTAGCGCTGCTCACCGCACGCCGCGGGCGGTGAGGGCCTCGCCGAGCTCGTCGGCGTGCTTCAGGGCGACCACGAGGAACGGCACCACGAAGGCGACAGGCCCCGTGCGCACACCGCGGGCCCGCTGGGCCTCGCGCACCGTCGTCGCCAGCCGCGCGAGCACCGGGATGGTGTTCACCGCCACCGCGAGCATCAGCGCCACCCGCGACGGGTCGAGGCCGAGCCGCCGGAACGGCCCGAGCGCGCGCTCGAAGGCGTCGAGCAGATCGGCCACGCGCGTGCTCAGCACGAGCAGCGACGCCAGCAGGAGTGCGGCCACCACGCGGATGGAGTTCGCCACCGCCGCCTCCGTGGGGAGGAACAGGAGCTGGGCGGCGAGGGTGATCACGATGATCCACCGCACGGCGATCGTCTGCCGGCCGAGCTCCCGCAGGCCGAGGCCCGACAGGAGGTACGCGAGCACGACGACGACCGCCGCGACTCCGGCCGACCACCAGCTCGTGGGCAGCAGCGAGATGGCGAGCACCACGACGAGGATCCCGGCGGCCTTCGGGCCGGCGGGCATCCGGTGCAGCCACCCGGTGCCGGGCTTGTAGAGGGTGATCACAGGATGCTCTCGAGACTGTCGAGGTACGCCGCGATCACGACGGCCGGCTCGCCCTGCGCCGCCACCCGGCCGTCGTCGAAGAGCACCGCCGCGTCGCAGCGGGCGGCCAGCTCGAGGTCGTGGGTGACGAGCAGGAGCTGGTGGCGCGCATCCGTGTTCAGCAGGTGGCGCGCCACGGCGCGGCTGTTGCGCGCGTCGAGGTAGGCGGTGGGTTCGTCGGCGATGAGCAGGCCCGGCCGGCGGATGAATGCTCCGCACAGAGCGAGCAGCTGCTTCTGCCCGCCCGAGAGCTCGTGCGCCGGGCGGTCGGCGAGCTCGCTGAGGCCGAACTCGGCGAGGGCCTCGTCGACGAGCGCGGCGATCTCGGCCTTGGAGCGGCCCGAACCGCGCAGGGAGAACGCCGCGTCTTCGGCGACGGTGGGCATGACGATCTGCGCGTCGGGGTTGCTGAACACGAAGCCGACAGCCCGCCGGAGTTCCGCCGTCTGGCGCACGGGGTCGATGCCGTGCACCGCGACGCTGCCCGAGGTGGCGCGGGTGAGGCCGCCGACGAGGCGCGCGAAGGTGCTCTTGCCCGACCCGTTCGAGCCGATCACCGCGATGCGGCGGGCGTCGAGGCGCACCGAGACGTCGTCGAGGGCGAGGGTCTCGCCGAGCCGCACGGAGACGTGGGAGAGCTCGACGACGGGGGCCGCCTCGCCGCCCGCCTCCTGAGACGGAGCCGTCACGACACCCGAGCGCCCTCGCTCGCCGGGGCCGCCTCCACCGGCGCTCCCGAGGCGTGCCGGAACGCCCGCGGGTAGGCCCGCACGAGCGTCATCGTGATGATCGCCGCCAGCACCACCTTCACCGTGTCGCCGGGCAGGAAGACAGTGCTCTGCAGCAGCGTCTCGGGCAGCGGCAGGCGTGTCACGAGCGACTGCACCGGGATGCCGACGGCGTAGATCACGACGATGCCCCCGACGACGAGACCCGCGACCGTCCGCAGCCACGTGAGCGTGCGACCGCGGTAGTGCACGATCCAGCCGACCACGGCGGCGCCGAGCAGCCACCCCACGAGGTAACCGGCGGTGGGGCCGACGAACACGGCGAGGCCGCCGTGGCCGCCCGAGAGCAGCGGCAGCCCGATCGCCACGAGCGCGAGGAAGACGAGCAGGGAGAGGAAGCCGCGCCAGGCACCGAGGATCGTGCCCGCCAGCATCACCCCGAGCGTCTGCGCGGTGATGGGCACCGCGCCGAACACCGAGAAGGCCCCGGGCAGGCCGAGGGCCGCGATCACCGCCGCCAGCACGGCGATGCGGGCGATGTCGGTCGCGTCGATGCGGAACCTGCTCATGTCCTCGTCCTCCTGAACGGTGTTCACCTGAACGCCGTTCACTATAGTGGGGCTGTGGCACGATTCGAAACTCCGCGTCGGCACCGGCGTGACGACGTCGCCCAGACCGCCCTGCGCATCCTCGACGACCACGGCCTGGCCGAGCTCACCATGAGGCGCCTCGCCGCCGCCCTCGACGTGCAGCCGAGCGCCCTGTACTGGCACTTCGAGAACAAGCAGACGCTCATCGCCGAGCTCTCCGACCGCATCGTGGGGGAAAGGAGTGCGGATGCTGCGACCAGCGAGCAGCCCGCGCCGGCCGACTGGGCGCGCATCGTGAGAGCCGAGGCGCACGCCCTCCGCGACGCCCTCCTCGCCTATCGCGACGGGGCCGAAGTGGTCTCGAGCACCTACGCCCTTGGTCTCGGTGCCGGGCGCGCCCTCGAACGGTTGCGAGCATCCGTCGCCCTCGGCGGCTTCGACGATGCGACGACCACGCAGGCCGCCACGGCCCTGCTGCACTTCGTCCTCGGGCACGTGTCGCACGAGCAGCAGCGGATGCAGTACGACGCGTTCGGCATCGTCGCCCCCTCCGCGGCGCTCGAGCCGAACGCGGCGGAGTCCACCGCGCGCCCCGGTGAGCAGGCTGCAGGCTTCGCCTTCGGCGTCGACCTCCTGGTGACCGGGCTCGAGACCCTCGCATCGAGCAGTTTCCGAGAAACGCAGGAGCGCGCCGCTCGGTAACGTCGCAGCCATGACAGTTTCGATCAGCCACGTGCACATCTCCGTCGACGACCCCGACGCCGCCCTGCTGTTCTACCGCGACACCCTCGGGCTCTCGGTGCAGAACGAGGTCGCCCACGAGGGCTTCCGCTGGATCACCCTCACCTCCGAGTCGCAGCCCGAGATCCAGATCGTGCTGTCGCAGCCCCAGGCGGGCCGCTCCGCCGAAGACGGGGCGGCGCTCGCCGCACTCCTCGCCAAGGGCGAGCTCGGCCAGGTGCAGTTCAGCACCGCCGATCTCGATGCCACCTTCGAGAAGGTCGCCGCCACCCCGGGCGTCGAGGTGCTGCAGGAGCCCGCCGACCAGTTCTGGGGCGCCCGCGACGCCGCCGTGCGCGACCCCGCCGGCAACCTCGTGCGCATCCAGCAGGCCTGAGCCCGACGAGCGGTTCTCGCCGCGCGGTGCCAGGCTCGAGGAGCATGGGGGCGCAGGGTGACGCGGTGTCGTGGTGGGCCGGCTTCCTCGCCGACGAACTCGACGGATGCGCCGAGGTCGCCTACACCCCGCGACCCGACTACGACCAAGACGACGACCCGGCCGCCGACACGCGCGCCGAGGTCGTCGTCACCCCGCGCCGCGACTCCGCGCTGGCCTTCACGGTGGTGGCCGGAGGCAACGAGGTTCCCCTGGTGACGTTCGGCGACGTCGCCGAACTCCGGTGCTTCGGCATCCCCGCCACCTCGTCGGTGCCGGGCCTCGACCCCTCGAACCAGCTCGGCGTGATGGTCGCGGCGCTCGTGAGCGACGGTGCGACCCTCGTACGCCGATCCCTCCGCCGCCGGATGCTCGTGCTGGGCCCCCTGGCCCGGCACCCCGACCTCGCCTCCCTGCCGGTCGAGCGTGCCTGGGCGCCCTACGCCGAGCTCTACGGCACCCTCACCATGTTCCGCCGCCCCCCGCCCTACGACGACCTCCCCACCACCGCCTTCCTCCTCCCCGCCACCCCCGGCTCTCGCGCTCGCCCCGCCCTCCGCCAGCCCGGCGCTACGCGCCGAGCGGGGCCGGCTCTATGAAGAAGTTGTCGCGGAAGAGGCCGGTCGGGTCCCAGGCGGCCTTGAGGTGGCGCAGGCGTTCCAGGTGGGCGGGCGGGAAGGCGCGGGCGAGCACCTCGGGGCCGGTGTCGGTCTCGAAGCTGAGGTACATGCCTTCCAGTGCCGGAACCAGCTCGGCCCAGCGCTGCTCGACCTCGCCGGTTCCGCTGCCGAGCATGGCGATGAGGAAGTTCGCGTCGCGCCACGCGTAGGCCGCAGCATCCGTCGACTGATGCGCGACCGCACCGCCGGCGGAGCGGATCGACACGATGAACGACGACCTCGACGACAGCAGCGCGGTGAGCTTGACGGCTACATCGTGGTCGAGGTGGCGCACGAGGCCGGAGTGCCCGTGAGGCTCGCCCCGCCCGTGCTGCTCGCCGCCGGGGAGGTCGAGCAGGGCAGCGTACGGCACCAGCTGCACCGACTGGTCGGTCATTGGCGCGAGGCGGGCGAAAGGCTGCAGCCGCTCGACCACCGTGTCGGGGTCGTGCTCGTCGACCACGATGAGGGCCTGCACCACGGTCTGCGCGCCGGGCCCGGTGGGGCCGATCATGAGCGTGCCGGTCACCGTCGGGTCGGCGTTCTCGATCGCCGCTCCCCAGTCTTCGAGGAAGGCGGCGACGTCGTCGGGTGTGTAGACGAGCACGGCGAAGCCCACCTGCTGCGAGACGGGGTGGGGCTCGAACTCGAACGACACCACGACGCCGAAGTTCGCGCCCGCGCCCCGCACCGCCCAGAACAGGTCGGGGTTCTCGGTGGCGCTCGCGCGCACGAGTTCGCCGTCGGCGGTGACGAGCTCAACGGCCCGCAGGTGGTCGATCGTGAGGCCCCGCTCGCGGACGAACCACCCGATGCCCGCGGTGGTGGCGAGGCCGCCGACCCCGACGCCGCCGAAGTCGCCGGCCGTGATCGCGAGGCCGTACGGGGAGAGCGCCTTCGCGACCTCGCCCCAGCGGGCGCCCGGGCCGACTCGCACGGTGGTGGCGGCGCTGCCCTCGCGGGCACCCGAGCCGTCGCGGGCGCCGGTGGCCTTGCTGACGTCGATCCCGTTCAGGGCGTCGAGCGCGATCACGATGCCGCCGTCGTTGAGCGACCGCCCGGAGAGGCCGTGGCCCCCGCTCAGCAGGCCCAAGGGAAGGTCGCGGTGGCGTGAGGCGAACCGCACCGCATCCTGAACCTCCGCCGGTGACTCCGGGCGGATGACCAGGCCGGGGCGGGCTCCGCGGAAGTACCCCGAGGTGTACCGTTCGTAGCCCCGGTCACCGGGCATCAGCATCCGGTGCGCGAGCGTGCCGGGGAGCGGCTCGCCCTGGAACGACCGGGGGCCGGATGCCGCGGCCGGCCTCGTGAGCGAGCGGCGGGCGGTCTCGACCCGGCTGCGGATGCGCGGGGCGGTCTGGATGGCGAACCTCTCGAGCTCGCGCGGGTCGTCGGAGCCCAGGATGAAGACGCTGACCCCGTGCTCGACGGCGAGCTCGGCGAGGTCGTCGGCGTCGTACTGCGGCGTGATGTTCATCAGCCGGGTCACGTCGCTCGGCGACCGGCCGGCGCTGCGGGCGGAGTCGTCGATGATCTGGTTGCCCCGCTCGATGTCGCCCGGCTTCAGCCACGGCAGACTCGGCAGCCACCCGTCGCCCTTGCGACCCAGGATGCGCTGCATGCGCGGCTTGTACGCACCCACCCAGATGGGGATGTCGTGTGCCGGAGCCGGCCCTCGCGCGGCACCCGCCACGCGGTGGTACCTCCCGTCCACGTGCAGCGGCGTCGGGTCGGTCGTGTCCCAGATGCCCCGGATGATGTCGAGCGCCTCATCGAGCGCGCTGACCGCCTCCGGCGGGGTCAGCAACGGCGCGCCCATCGTCGCCATCGCGTCGAAGTACCCGCCCGTGCCGATGCCGAGCTCCACCCGGCCGCCACTCAACCTGTCCAGGCTCGCCAGGGCGCGCGCCAGCACGGCGGGCTGACGCAGCGGGAGGTTGAGCACGTTCCCGGAGACGTGGATGCGCGAGGTCTTCGCGGCGACCCACGCGAGGAGGGTCCAGGTGTCCTGGAACGCGGCCTGGTACGGGTGGTCTTGGAAGGTGACGAGATCCAGTCCCAGCTCCTCGCTGAGCAGGGCGAGGTCGACCGGATGCTGCGGGGCCGCCGCGATCGGGGTGATGAAGCTGCCGAAGCGGAGGGGGTGGAGGTAATCGGGCATGCCACCAGCCTCCGGATGCGGTACCTCCTTGACAAACACCCCGTAACCCGCTTACTTTTCGTATGTGACTCATCCCCTCCGCATCGACGACGAGGAATGCCGGCGCCTCGCCGGGGTGATGGAGATCATCGGGAAGCGCTGGTCGAGCGGCATCTTCCTCGCCATCGGCAGGGGCGCCGAACGCTTCACCGAGATCGAACAGCGCGTCGAGGGCCTCTCCGCCCGCATGCTCAGCGTGCGCCTGCGCGAACTCGAAGCCGCCGGCCTCGTCGCACGCACCGTCGAACCCACCACCCCCGTCAGCATCTACTACCGCCTCACCGACCGAGGCGCCGAACTCCTCCGCTCCCTCCAACCCATGGCCCACTACGCCCGCCGCTGGGAACCCCCGCTCACCCGCTGAACCGCATCCGTACCGACACTTCTTGCCGGATGTGTCGGTAAGGCTGGTGGCTACCGACGGATGTCAGCGGGCGAGGAGGGGGGCGGAGCCCAGGGCGCGGGTGACGGTGAGGGCGATGACGACGCGCTGGGGGTTGGGCTGGGGCTGGCGGTAGCGGAGGGCGTAGCGGTCCACCGCATCCTGCACGGAGGCGGGGTCGTCGAGCACGGTGGCGTGGCCCTCGAGGGTGAGCCAGCGACCCCCGTCGACCTGGGAGACCGCCGCGCGGCCGTCGCGGCGCACGTTGAGCACCTTCTGGCTGGGGCCGTTCGTGATGATGCGCACGGTGCCGGTCTCGGCGTCGAAGGTGAAGCCGACCGCGACGACGTGGGGTGAGCCGTCTCGGCGCAGCGTCGAGAGGGTCGCGAGGTGGCGCTCGGTCACGAAGGCGAGCCCATCCGCCGTGAGAAGGCCGCCCTGTTCGGTCACGGGCTCGAGCCTACTGCCGCGCGGGAAGCGCGGGCATGCGCGGCCCCGTCACGGGTCGACGGATGCGCGCACCCCCTTGACGACATCCGTTCACCTCCTGCTATTTTTAGGCATGCCTAAATCTGCGGCGCCGACGACGCCGGCCGCATCCGTTCCCGCACCGGGGCCGACTCCCGCACCCGTGCGTCCGCGCTGGTGGCACGGCATCGTGCTGCTCGGCCCCGCGTTCGTCGCCTCGATCGCCTACGTCGACCCGGGCAACGTCGCCGCGAACCTCACCTCCGGTGCCCAGTACGGCTACCTGCTGGTCTGGGTGCTGGTGCTCGCCAACCTCATGGCCATGCTCATCCAGTACCAGTCGGCGAAGCTCGGGCTCGTCACCGGTCGCACCCTCCCCGAGCACGTCGGCGCCCGCACCCAACCCTGGACGCGCCGCGCCTACTGGCTGCAGGCCGAGCTCGTCGCCGCCGCCACCGACGTCGCCGAGGTCATCGGCGGCGCACTCGCCCTCAACCTGCTGTTCGGCGTGCCGCTCGTCGTCGGCGGCGCCATCGTGGGCGTGGTGTCGATCGTGCTGCTGCTCGTGCAGTCGTCGAGGCGGCAGCGCAGCTTCGAGTTCATCATCATCGGCCTGCTCGCGGTGATCGCCTTCGGCTTCCTCGCCGGCACCTTCGTCTCGGGCATCGACTGGCCCGAGGCCGCCGGCGGCCTCGTGCCCCGCTTCGAGGGCGCACCCACCGTGCTGCTCGCCGCCAGCATGCTCGGCGCCACCGTCATGCCGCACGCCATCTACCTGCACTCCGCCCTCGCCCGCGACCGCCACCACGCCGCCTTCGCCGCCGTCGCCGAGAAGAGCGACTTCACGGGCAGCGAGTCGGCACGCGTCGAGACGGCTCCCGTGCCGCGCTTCGAGGAGGCGACCGGGCGCATCCGTTCGCTCCTCAAGGTCACCCGCTTCGACGTGGTGATCGCCCTGGTGCTGGCCGGCGCCGTGAACATCGCGATGCTGCTGCTCGCCGCCTCGAGCCTGCGCGGCGTCGAGGGCACCGACACCATCCCCGGCGCCTACGACGCCATCGCGGCGGCCCTCGGCCCGGTGATCGCGACGATCTTCGCCGTCGGACTCCTCGCCTCGGGCCTCGCGTCGACCTCGGTCGGGGCCTACGCGGGGTCGGTCATCATGAAGGGCCTGCTCAAGGTGCGGGTGCCCATCCTGGTGCGGCGCGTGGTGACCCTCATCCCGGCGCTCCTCGTGCTGGGCGCGGGCATCGACCCGACCTGGGCGCTCGTGCTCAGCCAGGTGTTCCTCAGCATCGGCATCCCGTTCGCGCTCATCCCGCTCATCCGCCTCACCGGCAACCGCACCCTCATGGGCGAATTCACCGACCGGATGCTCGTGAGGGTCGTCGCCTGGACGGTCGCCCTCCTCATCGTCGCCCTGAACGTGGTGCTCATCGCCCTCACCGTGACGGGCGCCTAAGGGGCGCGCCCGAGCGCCGCCGCCCCGAGCGCCGCCGCCCCGACGCGACGGAGCCCCGTGCTCAGACCGCGGCGATGGCGTCGATCTCGATGGTGGCGCCGTTGTAGAGGGAGTGCACGCCGATGACGGTGCTGGCCGAGGGCTCGGGTGTCTGCACGATCTTATTGCGGGTCTCGCGCCAGATGGTGAGCTTCTCCTGGTCGAGCTCGGTGATGTAGACGTTCACGCGCACGAGGTCTTCCCAGCCCGCGCCGGCGGCGGTGAGGGCGCGCTCGAGCTCGCCGTAGGTGAGCTCGATGGCGCGCGCGAAGTCGCTCGGCACCGATCCGTCGGCCTCGAACCCGACCTGCCCCGAGATGAACACGAGGTCGCCCGCGGTGACGCGGGTGCTGTCGGAGATGCCGGGCACGACGGGGGCGGGGATGCGGCTGATGCGGTCGTTGGTCATGGTGCTCTCTCTCGTTCCGGCGCGTCGGCGCCGAGGGGTAGGGGTGGAGGGGTGGAGGGGTCGGAAGTCAGGGGGTCATTCGTCTCGTCCGAAAACCTTATAGAAGGGCACGACCGACTCGGGCAGGGTGGACTTCTCGGTCAGCACGTGCCACGACCGGTTGTGATACACCAACGGCGTCGGGTCGACGGCGGCGTGCTCGGTGCGCGGCTTGGCCTCGATGGCCTCGACGATGACGAGCGTCGACCCGTTCACCTCCACCCGCTGCGTGATGCGGCCGCGCAGCCAGTTCGCGCCCGGGTAGTAGGGCTCGCCGGTGGGCAGGCGCCCCCACTCGACGTCGTCGCCGAAGCGGGCGGCACCGCTGCGGGCGCCGAGCTTGGCCAGGTCGATCTGGTCGGAGGCGAGCATGTGCACGACCACCGTCTCGGCCCGCCGGATGGTGGGGGTGCTCGACGACAGCGCCGACGCCGAGAACATGAGGGTGGGCGGGTCGATCGCCACCGAGGCGACCGAGCTCACCGTCATGGCGACCGGGCCGTCGCCCGCATCCGCTGTGACGATCGCCACGCCGGCCGGATGCGCGCGGAACGCGAACCGGAAGTCGTCGGCCGAGACCGGTGCTTCTGTCGTGGTGCTGGACATCGCTCGGCCTCAGACGATCGGGAGCACGAAGCGGGCGTCGTCCTCCCGGCCGAACAGCACCTTGCCGTAGGCCTCGTACCCGCTCGCCGACAGCGTGTGGCCGTGCCGCGCGGCGGTGGCCTGGTCGCGCCAGATGCGCTGCAGCACCGACGACTCCGCGAAGCCGGCCGAACCGTGCGCGGTGATGAGCTCGTTGATGAGGTTCGTGACGCTCTCGACCACCCAGCCCGCCTTGGCCCGCATCTCGATGCGCTCGGCGTAGGGAGCGTAGTACCCGCGCTCGGTGGCCTCGAAGATCTGGTCGGCGACCTGCGCGGCGACGGCCTCGGCGGCGTTCAGCTGCACGGCGGCCTTCGCCACCGCCGACTGGAAGATTGCCGAGTCGGCCTGCTTCTCATACCCGGTGTAGGCGATCGCCTTCGACTCCGCCTTCGAGATGACGAAGTCGAGTGCGGCGCGGCCCATGCCGAGGTGCGGCCCCACGAGCTTCATGAACAGCGACGGCACGAAGATGGTGTCGTACGACGCCTCGGGGTTGTCGCTCAGGTAGCCGCCCTCGACCGCCGCGGTGAGCGGGAAGATGCGGTGCTCGGGCACGAAGACGTCGTCGGCGATCTGCATCACGCTGGCGGTCGACTTCATGCCGGCCACGAACCAGTTGTCCTCGTAGCTGAGGTCGGCGGTGGGGATGAGCGCGAGGCCGGCGTCGACGATGTCGCCGCGCTCGTTCTTCAGCGGGATGCCGAGCAGCGACCAGGTCGCGTGCATGCTGCCCGTGCCGTAGCCCCACTTGCCGGTGACCCGGTAGCCGCCTTCGACCGGGGTCGCGTCGGAGGTGGTGGCGAGCACGATCGAGATGAAGTTGTCGAGCCCGCCCTCGCCGCCCCAGACGTCCTGCTGCGCCCGCTCGTCCATGAGGCTCAGCACCCACGCGCCCGAGTCGAGGATGCCGTCGACCCAGGCCAGGCTCCCGTCGCCGCGACCGATCGCGCGGGCGACGGCGTGCGCCTCGCGGGTGTTCGCCGCGAGCCCGCCGAACTTGGTGGGGGCCGAGATGCTGAACGCCCCCGTCGCGGCGACCGCGTCGAAGACCTCGGCCGGAATGCGCCGGTTCTGATCGCCCTCGCGCCCGCCCGCGACCAACTGCGGTCGCAGCTCGTCGATCTTCGCGACGATCTGCTCGATCTCCGGACGGATGGCTGTCGTGGGCATGCGGGTCTCCTCGGCTTCGGCGGTACGCGACATCGCGTGAACAGAGATTTACAAGACCCGCGACTTTTGTCAAGCCCCACTGAAACGGATGCTGGGCAGAGTCCCAGAAATCCGCTAAAGTCGCACTGTGATGACGACGTCCGAGTTAAGTGCAGCTTTCGGTGAGGGGCGCCGGTGACCGCGCTCTCCGCGATCGGCGCGCGCCTCCGAGCCGCGCGCGAAGACCAGGGGCTGACCCTCAAGTCGCTCGCCGATTCGATGGGCGTGACGCCGAGCCTGCTCTCGCAGATCGAGACCGACAAGGTGCAGCCCTCGCTCAACACGCTCTACCAGCTGGCCACCCGCCTGGGGGTCTCGATCGACGAACTGCTCGACATCGAGGCGGCCGACACCTCGGGCCGCATGCGCCGGCGGCGCCTGGTGGCGCCCGTGCAGCGCTTCGAAGACAACCCGGTCGTCGACCTCAGCTCCGGCGTGCGCCTGGAGCTGCTGGCCGGGGGAGCGAGCGGTATCGCCGAACCCCTCATGGTCACCTTCGAGCCGCACTCCTCCACCACCCCGGGGGCCCGTTTCAGCCGGCACCAGGGGTACGACTTCGGCGTGCTGGTGGAGGGCGAACTGGTGCTGCGCATCGACTTCGACGAGCATCCGATGCGCGCGGGCGACTCGGTGCACTTCGACACCACCCGGCCCCACGTGTACGTCAACGAGACCGATCGGCCCGCCCGCGGGGTGTGGTTCGCACTGCGGCTCCCAGAGGCCGACGACGCGGGGGCCGACACCGAGCTGTGGCGGCGCAAGGGGTCCACCCCGGTGCGCCGCTCGAGCACGCTGAGCGACGTGCTGAACGCGCTGCACAACCAAGACGACTGGAGTTGAGCCCATCATGACGCTTCACCCGCAGGCCAAGGCCTTCCTCGACATCGTGGCCGGGGCGCCGCCCCTCGACACGCTGAGCGTGGAGCAGAACCGTGCCGATCTCGAGAACGCCGTGCCGCTCACGGGCGACGCGCTGCCGCTGCACCTCGTGCGCGATCTGACCGTCGCCGGCGTGGGGGTGCGGCTCTACAGCCCGAAGCCGCTCGCTCCAGACCTGCCGGTGACCGTGTACTTCCACGGCGGCGGCTGGGTGCTGGGCGACCTCGAGATCGCCGACACCACCGCGCGCGAGCTCGCCGTCGCCTCAGACGCGGCGGTCGTCAGCGTCGACTACCGCAAGGCGCCCGAGCACGTGTTCCCCGCCGCGGTCGACGACGCGCTCGCCGTCACCCGCGCGCTCCTGGAGGGCTCGGCCGGGGTCGAGCTCGACGCGAGCCGGGTCGCGGTGGCCGGCGACAGCGCGGGCGGCAACCTCGCCGCGGTCACCGCGCAGCAGCTCGGGCGCGACCACGCCGGGCTCGTGCACCAGGCGCTCGTCTACCCCGCGACAACCGGCCGTGTCGGCGTCGAGGGCAGCTACGTCGAGTTCGCCGAGGGGCACTTCCTCACCGCGCGCGACATGCAGTACTTCTACGACAGCTACGCGAAGGGTGTCGACACGACGGATGCGCGGCTCGCGCCGGCCGCGGCCGGCGACCTCTCGGGGCTCCCGCCGGCCACGGTGATCGTCGCCGAGCTCGACCCGCTGCGCGACGAGGGGCTCGCCTACGCCCGGGCGCTCGCCGAGGCCGGGGTGCCGGTGACGAGCGTGACGTTCTCCGGCCTCGTGCATCCGTTCTTCTACATGGGCGGCGTGATCGACGGCGCGCACTCGGCCCGCCGCTTCGTCGGGGGCGAGCTGAAGGCGGCTTTCGAGCGCGCGAGGGCCGAAGCCCGGGGCTGAGTGACGGCGGTCGCCCTCCGTTCACCTGCTGGTCGTACTCTCGGCACATGACCCTCATCGACAACGCCGTGTACGTCGACGGCGTGCGGCTGCCCGACCCGCACAGTCTCGATGAGACCTACGCCCTGATGGGTGAGAAGGGCGGCATGGCCTGGATCGGGCTGTACCGGCCGAACGCCGAGGAGATCCGCTCGGTCGAGAACGAGTTCGGGCTGCACCAGCTGGCGGTCGAAGACGCGCTCACCGGTCACCAGCGCTCGAAGCTCGAGCGCTACGGCGACACGCTGTTCGTGGTGCTGCGCCCCGCCCGCTACCTCGACGCCGAGGAGCGGGTGGAGTTCGGCGAGGTCCACGTGTTCATCGGGCCGGGCTTCGTGGTGACGGTGCGGCACGCCGAATCGCCGAACCTCGGGGCGGTGCGGCACCGGCTCGAGGGCAACCCCGAGCTGCTCGCGCTCGGCCCCGAGGCGGTGCTGTACGCCATCCTCGACGAGGTGGTCGACGAGTACGAGCCGGTGATCGCGGGCCTGCAGAACGACATCGACGAGATCGAGGGCCAGCTGTTCGGCGGCGATCCCGACGTGTCGCGGCGCATCTACGACCTGCTGGGTGAGGTGATGGATTTCCAGCGGGCCGTGCATCCGCTCACCGTCATGCTCGAGGCGCTGCTGAAGGGCGCCGAGAAGTACAAGGTCGACATCGAGGTGCAGCGGGGTCTGCGCGACGTGCTCGACCACGTGCTGGCGGTGGTGGGGCATGCGGATGCGTTCCGTGCCACCCTGCAGAACGCCCTGACGGTGCATTCCACGCTGACCACGCAGCGGCAGAACGAGGAGATGCAGCGCATCAGCGAGAACAACCTCACCCTCGCTGAAGACACCCGCAAGCTCGCCGAGGCGAGCATCAAGCAGGGCGACGAGGTAAAGAAGATCTCCGCCTGGGCGGCCATCCTCTTCGCCCCGAGCCTCATCGCGGGCATCTACGGCATGAACTTCGTGCACATGCCCGAGCTGCACTGGGTGTTCGGGTACCCGATGGCGATCGGGGGGATGATCCTGCTCATGGTCCTCCTCTACTCCGTCTTCAAGCGCAACCACTGGTTGTAGGTGGCGCCGCCTGCGCATCCGCCTTCGCCCACGCTCCGAACAGCAGCGGTATCGGCAGCACCAGCGTGAGGGCGAGCGAGATCGGCTCGGCGACCGCGTCGAGGGTCGCGAGCCCGTGCAGGTGGCCCAGGTGGTAGACCAGGTGGGGCGCGGAGAACACGATCCACGCCACGGCCACCGCCCGCGCCGCGGTGAGGCTGCGCGAGAGCGCGGCTACCGTGCCTGCGCCGGCGAGAGCCAGGTACATCGCGCCCACATCGCGGATGAGGTGCTCATTGAACGGGCCGTCGAGCCTGATCCACGGCCCGAACCCCCACGTCGCCGACCCGTCGGGGAACGTCTCGTACCACTCGAGCGGGAACACCATCGACCACACGCCGATGACCGCCGCGAGCGCCGACAGGAACCACAGCACCACCCGGCGCCCGGTGAGGCTCATGCCGACCACGCGGCGTACGTGGTGGTGCCGAGGCGGAGCGGATGCGCACCCACCGGCACCAGGGTGTCGCGGGCGATCGGGGAGCCGAAGTAGCTGAAGCCGTCGTCGGTGACGACTTGGCGGGGGTCGCCGGTGGCGGCGAGAGCGGTGCGGAAGGTCTCGTCGAGCGTCGACCGCTCGGGCCCGGCGACGTCGAGGGTGCCGCCGAGCGGCTCCGCCGCCGCCACGTCGGCGAGCGCCTCGGCGACCTCGGAGGCCGCCACGGGCTGGAAGGATGCGGCTGTTGCGTGCACGGCCCCGTCGACGGTCGCCGCGTCGGCCAGGGTGCCGATGAACTCGAAGAACTGCGTGGCCCGCACGATCGAGAAGCCCAGACCGGATGCGCGCACCAGCTCCTCCTGCCGCGTCTTGCCGATCGTGTAGTCGGCCCCGGCGATCTGCTCGGTGCCGACGATCGAGAGCAGCACGTAGTGGCCCACCCCCTGGGCGCTCGCGGCACCGAGCGCGTTCCGCGTCGACGTCTCGAAGAACTCGAGCACCCCGTCGAACGACCGCGAGTTCACGACGTCGACCACCACGTCCGCTCCCGCGAACGCCTCCGCCAACCCGGTGCCGGCGATCGTGTCGACCCCGCTCCCCGGCGACGCCGCCACCACCTCATGCCCGGCCCCGCGCATCCGCTCGACCACCTGAGCCCCGACCAACCCGGTTCCCCCGAGCACCACGACCTTCATCTCACCCTCTCCTCCCGAGCCCACCCACTGCGCGCCCTACCCCACCGACGGCACACCCCCCACGAATGTGACGCGATTGGCGGTTCGGATTCAGGGGTGGTTCCAGGTGGTGAGTTTGGCGGGGTTCATGGTGAACCAGATGTCGGTGACGAGGTCGTCTTCGACGCCGAGGCTGACGACGCCGGCGACGATGCCGTCGAGGCGGAAGACGATGCCGGCGAGGCCGTGCACCGTCTCGAGCGAGGGCACGAGGTCGCCCTGTTTGGCGAGCCCGCCGAGCAGGAAGCGTGCCACCTTGTCGGCGCCGAAGATGGGCTTGAGCGCGGCACGCACCTGGCCGCCACCGTCGACGCGGGTGACCGCGGCGGGGTCGAGCACCTGCAGCAGCGCGGTGAGGTCGCCGCTCTCGCACGCCGCCCAGAACTCGCGCACCACGGCGTCGTGCCGCTCCACCGTCGCCTCCCGACGGCGCCGCTCGGCGATGTGGCGCCGGGCGGTCGAGGCGAGCTTGCGCGTCGCCTGCGGGGTGCGGCCGACGACCTCGGCGATCTCGTCGAAGGGCATCGCGAACACGTCGTGCAGCACGAACGCCACCCGCTCGGCGGGGGTGAGCGATTCGAGCATGACGAGCAGCGCCATGGTGACCGAGTCGTCGAGCGTCACCCGGTCGAGCGGGTCGACGGCGGTCGATCCGCCGCCCACCGCCGTTCCCGACAGCGGCTCGGGCAGCCACTCGCCCACGTACTGCTCGCGCCGGTGACGGGCCGACCCGAGCACGTCGAGGCACACGTTCGCCGTCACCCGCGTGAGCCAGGCCTCGGGCGACCGAATGCCGGCACGCTCGTCGTCGCTCAGCCTGAACCAGCGGGCGTACGCCTCCTGCACCGCGTCTTCCGCATCGGCGGAGGTTCCGAGCATGCGGAACGCCACCGCCAAGAGGTGCCGGCGCTCGCCGAGCACCTGAGCGAGCGAGTCGTCGGCCGAGCCGGCCGAGTCGGGCGAATCGGATGCGCCGGCCGGGTCGGATGCGCCGGACGAGTCCGGGGAACCCATCACGACACCCCCTCCCGCGTCTCCTCCCGCGGCGCACCCCCGGTCGCGAACGCCCGCCGCGGATGCTGCAGCTCCGGCAACGACACCACGTCACGCCCGAACAGCAGCGCCGAGAGCCACACCAGCAGCACCCGCACCTTACGCTCCCAGGTCGGCACCGCGAGCACGTGGTACCCGCGATGCATCACCCACCCCAGCAGCCCCTTCACCACGATTCCACGGTACTGGAACACCCCCGTTCCGAGCCCGAGCGTCGCCACCACCCCGAGGCTCCGGTGCCGGTACGGCCGCGGCCGCTCGCCGCGCAACGCCCGCACGAGGTTCTCGGCGAGCAGCCTGCCCTGCCTCACCGCATGCTGCGCGTTGGGAACCGTGCGCGCATCCGGTCGCTCCGCCTGCAGCACCAGGTCGGGCACGGCGGCGTCGTCACCCGCCGCCCACGCGTCCTCGACCACGTGCCCGCTCTCGGTGTCGACCACCCTCAGGTCGGCCTTCACGGTGATGAGGCCGCGCGCATCCGTCGGCAGGTCGGTGTGCCGGGCGGCCACCGGGTTCGAGGCGTTGCCCGCCGCCCAGACGAGCAGGCCGGTGTCGTACTCCTCGCCGGTCGACAGCACGATGTGCCGGTCGACTGCCGAGCGCAGCTGCGTGCCGAGGTGCACCCGCCCGCCCCGCTCCTCGAACTGCCGCACGACCCACCGCCCCGGCTCGTCGCTCACCTCGGGCAGGATGCGCCCTGCCGCCTCGACGAGGTGGAAGTCGAGATCGTCGGGGCCGAGCATCGGGTACTTCTTCAGCTGCGCGGTGGCGAGCGAGAGGAGCTCGCCGAACAGCTCGACACCGGTGAACCCGCCCCCGACGACGGTGACCGACAGTGTGCGCCGCCGCTCCGGCCCGGGCTCCAGCACCGACGCCCGATCGAAGGCCCCGAGGAGGGCGTCGCGCACGGCGACCCCCTCCTCGACGGTCTTGAGTCCGATCGCCTCCTCCTGCACCCCCGCCACCGGGAAGGTGCGGGTGACCGCTCCCGCCGTCACGACCACCACGTCGTAGGCGAGCGCACGATCGGGCCCCACGGCGGGTCGCACCACGGCGATGCGCTCGGCATGCCGCAGCTCCACGACGCTGCCGGCGAGCACGCGGGTGCGCGCGAGGTGCCGCCGCAGCGACACCACTGTGTGCCTCGGCTCCACCGACCCCGCGGCGACCTCGGGCAGGAACGGCTGGTAGGTCATGTACGGGCGCGGGTCGACGACGGTCACCTCCGCCTCCCCGGGCCGCAGCCGCCGCTCGAGACCCCACGCCGTGTAGAAGCCCGCGTACCCTCCGCCGATGATCAGGATCTTCGTCATCTCGTCCTCCTGTGCTCTCACCTGGATGACGACGCAGGCGTCCGGAATGTGACGTCGGACGCCCTCACAAAAATTCTCCGAACTTTTTTGTGACGAATCGTGCGCGGGACGCGTCTCATCTGTGAGCAACGCATTCGATGCTCGCGGAGGGGCAGACCCGATGCACCCTCCGGTAGACGCACTGACGTACTGAGCGAAAGGACACCCGTCATGGCCACCGAAGACACCACCCCCACCACCGCTGCGGCCACCACCCCCGCGAAGCCGACCACCCCGGCCTCCGCGTCGCGTGTCGACCGCTCCTCCACGACCACCAGCCGCGTCACCACCGACGACACCGCTGCCGGCCGCACCACGATCGCCGACGGCGTCGTGGCGAAGGTCGCCGGCATCGCAGCCCGCGAGGTGCAGGGCGTGTACGCGCTCGGCGGCGGCGGAGCCCGCGCCTTCGGCGCCATCCGTGACGCCATCAACGCCACCGACCTCGGTCAGGGCGTGAAGGTCGAGGTCGGCGAGACCCAGGCCGCTGCCGACATCACCATCGTCGTGGAGTACCCGGCCCCCATCCAGCAGGTCGCCTCCCAGGTGCGCACCGCCGTGGCGAGCGCCATCACCCGCCTGGTGGGCCTCGAGGTCGTCGAGGTGAACGTCGACGTGAACGACGTGCACATCCCCGGTGACGACAGCGACGACCAGACCGAGTCGCGCGTCGCATGAGTGCCACGGTCTCCGGCGCCCTGATCGGCGCCGTGCTCGCAGCCGCCGCGCTCCTGTTCGGCTTCTGGGGCTTCCTGCTGGTCGCGCTGTTCATGGTCATCGGGGCGGTCGTCGCCCGGGTGATGAGCGGCCAGCTCGATCTCCGGGCCCTGGCGGGAGTGTTCTCGGGGAGGCGCACCTCCTGATGAGCACCTCACTCCTCGTGGCCGCCCCGACGAGCGCACCCGCAGGCCGGATCAGCGTTCGCGATCGCGTCATCGAGAAGATCGTTCACCGCGCCTCGGCCGACGCCATCGGCGTCGAGTCGGGCGAGGTGAAGGTCGAGGTCTCCGAATGGCGCGGCGGATACGCCGTGCGCGTGCGCACCCCCCTGCCCATCCCCGATCTCGACGACACCGAGGCCATCGCCGCGGGTTCGTCGGTGATCGACCGGGTGACCGCCGTGCAGCAGCAGCTGCAGAGTCACCTGGCCCACGTCACCGGTCGTGACATCACCCGACTGGCCGTCGTCGTCACCGGCGCGGTCGTTCCCCCGAGAAGGAGAGTGAGATGACCGATCCCGCACTCCGCCGCGTGGTGCGGCGCGAGACGCACTCGCCCCGCACGGTGGCGACGGTCGTCGTGCTGGTGCTCATCGCGCTCGCCCTCGCCTATCTGGGCACCGAGGTCGTTCTGCGACTCGCCGGCGCGAGGCCGCTGCTCGTGGCCCCGGCCGCCGGGCTCGCCTGGCTGGTCGCGCTGCCCTCGGCGCAGCCCGCCGCGGCGATCGTGGCGGGAGCGGTGGTGATCGCCGTGCTCGGCGTGGTGCTCATCGTGCTCGCCCTCGGCGCGGGGCGGCTGCCCAAGCACCGGATGGGTCAGGATGCGGTCGTCGTCGACAACGGCGTGATCGCCTCCGCCCTTGCCCAGCACGTCGCCGACGAGCTCGGGCTCCGGCGCGACGAGGTGACCGTGGGCATCGCCCACCGCACGGCCGACGTGACCGTGCACCCCGAGGCGGGCACCGAGATCGACCGGTTCGCCGTCATCCGTACGGCGACCGACGAGCTCGACCGCTACGAACTCGACCCGACGGTTCGGGTGCGGGCCCGCGTGCAGTACCGACAGGAGAAGGAGCCGGCGGCATGAACTCGACGAACCGTGGTCTGAACCGCGCCGTGCTGCTCGTCGTCGGACTGGTGCTCCTCGCTATCGGCGCGGCCGTCGGTACCGCCGTGCTGTGGCCCGCCTTCGGCGACGCCTGGAAGACGACCGTGGGCGGTGCGGTGAACGGCCTCCAGTCGGCCCACCAGGCCAGCCGGGTCGCCGACGGCACCACCGTCAGCTGGGTCGCGATCGGTGTGCTCGGCGCGATGGCCCTCGTCGTCATCGTGGCGATCGTCATCGTCGCGAACCTCGGCGGCCGACGCACCCGCACGGTGCTGAAGACCGCGGGTTCCGAGAGCCCGATCGGCCCCATCACGGTGCAGGAGTCGTTCGCCGCCGATGCGATCCGGGGCAGCCTAGCCTCGCACGACGAGATCCTCTCGAGCAGCGTCTCGGCCAACCGGGTGAAGGGCAGTCCTGTGCTGCACGTCTCGGTCACCCCCCGTCAGAACACCTCGCCCCAGGAGGTCGCGACCCTCGTGGCGCGGCTCACCACCAACCTGGCGACGCTCACCGGGCACGCCGTGCCGACCTTCGTGTCGATCCACAGCGGGCTGAGGGCGCGCCTCGCCGGAGACGTGCGGCGCTTGAACTGAGCGCCGCCGACTCCACCACCCCACCCACTATGAAGAAGGAGAAAGACCATGGGACTCGACGACAAGATCCGCAACGCCGCTGAAGACATCGCCGGCAAGGCGAAGGAGGGCTTCGGCAAGGCCACCGGCAACGAGAAGCTCGAGGCCGAGGGCAAGGCCGACCAGACCAAGGCCGACGCCAAGAAGGCCGGCGAGAACGTGAAAGACGCGTTCAAGCACTGACCGTCTCGCGAACAGCCGACGGATGCTCGGCGGTCTCGCCCGCATCCGTCACCACCACGAAGGCCCCGGGTCGCACACCCGGGGCCTTCGTCGTGTCGTGAGAGGCGGCTCTACCGGCCGTTCGGCAGCGGCTCGACGCCGAAGGCGCGGGCCAGCTTGTCGATCTTCTCGGCGCGGCCGAGGCGGGGCAGGTCGCTGCCGTCGCGGATGACGCGGCCGCGGGCCTCGAAGTCGTCGAGGAAGTCGCGAGCCCAGGTCACATCCGACTGGGTGGGGCTGATGACCTCGTTGATGACGGGCAGCTGCTCGACGTCGAGGCAGAGCTTGCCGGTGAGCCCGAGCGCGACGGCCACGGCCGACTGCTCGCGCAGCACCGGGTGGCTCGACGAGACGGTGGGTCCGTCGATGGGGCCGGGGAGCTTGCCGACCCGGCTCGCGATGACGAGGCGGGAGCGCGGGTACGCCATCGCGATGTCTTCGGCGCTGGTGCCGGTGTCGCGCCGGTAGTCGCCGGAGCCGAAGGCGAGGCGGTAGGCGCCGCGGGCCCGGGCGATGGACACGGCCTCCTCGATGCCGAGGGCCGACTCGATGAGCACGAGCACGGGGGTCGTGCCGCCGAGGCGGTCGAAGGTCTCGGTGACGTCGGCAGCCGACTCGGTCTTCGCGAGCATGACGCCGCGGAGGCCGGGAACGCCCTTCAGCTCGTCGACATCGTCGCTCCAGAAGTCGCTGGCGCGGTCGTTGATGCGCACCCAGCCGCTGCCGCCGTTCGACAGCCAGTCCACGACGTCGCCGCGCGCCTCCGGCTTGTGCTTCGGGTCGACGGCGTCCTCGATGTCGAGCACGATCTGGTCGGCACGCGACTTGGCGGCGGAGTCGAACTGCTCTGTTCGGCGGGCGGAGACGAGCAGCCACGAGCGGGCGATCTCTCCGGGGATCTCGGTGGATGGGTGGGTCTCAGTCACACGCTCAAGTCTACGGATGCGCGCCATTGCGCTGTATACGAGTTCATACAGTTCACGGAGGGCACTGTTGTGGGCGCCGCGCACCCCGCGGGCGATAGCCTGTGCGGGTGAACGAGCCCCGCGCATCCGGCCCCACCGCGAGCGTCGAACTGAGCGCCGGGGGCGTCGGCCCGTGGGCGGGGGAGTGGCCCGAGGGCGAGCAGTACGACCCGGAGCTGCTCGAACGCGGCGACACCCGCAACGTCATCGACCGCTACCGCTACTGGCGCATGGACGCGATCGTCGCCGACCTCGACCAGCACCGGCATCCGTTCCACGTCGCCATCGAGAACTGGCAGCACGACCTCAACATCGGGTCGATCGTGCGCAGCGCCAACGCGTTCGCCGCCGACACCGTGCACATCATCGGCCGCAAGCGCTGGAACAAGCGCGGGGCCATGGTGACCGACCGCTACCAGCACGTGCAGAACCACCCCGATGTCGCCACCTTCGTCGAGGTCGCCCGCGCGGCCGAATTGCCTATCATCGCGATCGACAACGTGCCGGGCAGCGTCATCATCGAGACCTTCGCGTTCCCCGAGCGCTGCGTGCTGCTGTTCGGGCAGGAGGGCCCCGGCCTCTCGGCCGAGGCCATCGCCGCAGCGGATGCGGTGGTCGAGATCTCCCAGTTCGGCTCCACCCGCTCCATCAACGCCTCCGCCGCCGCCGCCGTCGCCATGCACGCCTGGGTCACCCAGCACGTCGCTTTTGGCTGAATTATTCTCGATTTGGGTGTCCCACGCGTGACACACTGGAGCCATGTCTCTGGTGAGTGTGCGACAACTCCGCAATCATGGCGGTGATGTGCTTGCACGGGTGGCCCGCGGCGAGACGCTCACGGTCACGAGCGACGGCGCCGAGGTCGCCGAGCTTCGTCCCTTGCCGCGCCGCACCCTGTCGACGAGCGAGTTGATCGAGCGTCGACGGATGCTTCCGGCTGTCGACACCGATCTGATACGGTCCGAGATCGACGAGCTCATCGACCCGACCCTGCGAGCGCGCACCCTCGAGAGCTGGTCGACACCTCGACCGTGATTCTGCTCGCCCGCGTCGCCGAACCCGAGGCGCTGCTCGAAGAACTGCAGATTGGCACCGTCACCCTCGCGGAGTTGAGTGTCGGCCCGCTCGTCGCGACAGACGACATCACTCGGGCGGCGCGCCTGGCCCACCTGCAGCAGGCCGAGGCCGACTTCGAACCGCTGCCTCTCGACGCTGCGGCGGCGCGGGCGTTCGGTCAGGTCGCGGCGGCGCTGCGCCAGGGTGGGCGTAAACCTGCCGCGCGAGCCTACGACGCCCTCATCGCCGCCGTCGCTCTGGCGAACGGGCTGCCCATCGTCACGGCCAACCCCAGAGACTTCCAGGGGATCCCTGCGCTGGAAGTGATCGAGGTGACTATCGGGGATTGATGCCCCGCTCGTCAGGCGCGGGAGGAGACAGCGCCTGCGGTGGCGGTCTCCGGCTTCTCCTCCGCGTCGGCGACCGCGGTGCGGCCGGGGAGGAGGAACGAGAGGAGGAGGGCGACGCCTGTGATGGCGATCGCCCACCAGAACGATTGCTGGAACGCGGCCACCGCATCCGCCCCGCCGCCGGCCGCACCGCCGCCCGCAGCGGCGCCGGCCAGCACCACGGCGAGCACTGCAGTGCCGAAGGCGCCGCCGAGCTGCTGTGAGAGGCGGGTGATGGTGCTGGCGTGGGGGATCTCGTGCTGCTCGAGCCCGACGAAGCCCACCGCCATGATCGGGATCATCACCGCCCCGAGCCCCATGCCCCGCACCACGAGCACGGCGCTGATCCACCACAGGTTCGTGCTCGCGTCGGCGAAGGCGAACGGGATGGTCGCCACGAGCACCACGGCGAAGCCGAGGATGGCCACGGTGCGCGCTCCGATGCGATCGGTGAGGCGCCCGGCGAGCGAGCGGCTGAGCAGCGAGCCGACGCCCTGCGGGATGAGGAGGAGTCCGGCGCCGAGCGCGTCGGTGCCGCGGAGCTCCTGGAACGACAGCGGGAGCAGGAGCATGCCGCCGTAGAGGGCGGCTCCCATGAGGAACATCGCGCCCGACGCGGCGGCGAGCGGGCGGTGCCGCAGGAGGCGGAGGTCGACGAGCGCCGGGCGCGTCGTGCGGGTCGCCCAGAGCGTGAACGCGACGAGCAGCGCGACGCCCGCCGCGAGCGGCGCCCACACGTCGAACCGCGCGAAGCCGCCCGCGCTGCCGGCGTTGCTGAGGCCGTAGAGCAGCCCGACGACCGCGGGGGAGAGCAGCGTGAGCCCGACCACGTCGAGCTTCGCGGTGCCGGTCGGCCCGTCGGCGGGGATGAAGCGCCACGCCAGCACGAGCGCGACCGCCGCGAACGGCACGTTAACCCAGAACAGCCACGGCCAGGCGCCGGCGCCGAGGAGGAGGCCGCCGATCACCGGGCCGAGGATGGGGCCGAGCGCGGTCGGCAGTGAGACCACCGCCATCGTGCGGCCGAGCGCCTGGCCGCGGGCGGCCTGCATGAGAAGCGTGGTGAGCAGCGGCATCATGGCGCCGGCGCCCACGCCCTGCACGACGCGGAACGCGATGAGGCTCCCGGCGTCCCAGGCGAGCGAGCACAGGATGCTGCCGACGAGGAACACGACGAGCGCCGCCATCCACAGACGCCTGCCGCCGAGGCGGTTCTGCAGCCAGCCGACGAGCGGCACGGTGACGCCCATGGCGAGCAGATAGCCCGTGCTCACCCACTGGATGGTCTCGATGCTCGCGTTCAGGTCGCCGGCCAGCGTGTGCAGCGCGACGCTCACGATGGTCGCGTCGAACAGGGGCGCCATCGCGCCGACGACGAGGGCGACGGCGAGGCGGCGGAGGTTCTTGTCCATGATGACCTTAGATACTCGGTTGTGTCTTATCGGCAGAACTGTACGCCGCTGCGATAAGATACGCAAATGGATCTTGTGAAGACGCGCCGCCGCGGTGCCGAGCTCGAGCACGCGCTGCTCGATGCGGCCTGGGCCGAGCTCGAGGAGGTGGGCTACCCCGCCTTCGGCTACGACGGCGTCGCCGCTCGCGCCGGCACGTCGAAACCGGTGCTCTACCGCCGGTGGCCCTCGAAGGTCGACCTCGTCGTGGCGGCGCTGCAGCACGGCGGGCTGTTCACGCGCCGGGAGGTGCCCGACACCGGCTCCCTCCGGGGCGACATGCTCGCCGCACTCCGTGACTTCAACGCGACCCGGTCGGGGTTCATGGCGGTGATCAGCGTGTACATGGCGAGCATCCACGCCGACACCGGCCTGTCACCCGCCGACCTGCGCCGCCGCCTGCTCGAGGGCCGCACCGAGGTGGGCAGACGGATGCTCGAACGCGCCGCCGCGCGCGGCGAGATCCCGCTGCGCGACTGGCCGCAGGGCGTCACGACGCTCCCCTCCGACCTGGTGCGCCACGACCTCGTCATGACACTGAAGCCCCTTCCCGACCCCCGCATCCTCGAGATCGTCGACGACATCTGGCTGCCCCTGGTGCGCTGACGCGCCCCCGCGCACAATCGACCCGTCACAAACCGCCCTCTCCCGGTGCCTGAGAGGGCGGATCGTGACGGGTCGATGCCGCGCTACTCGGGGGAGCGGGTTGAGCGGGGGTGCGAGCGCGCGGCGAGGGTCGCGGCACCCGCGCCGGCGGCGGCGACGCCCGTGGCGATGGCTGCCGTGACGCCCGCGGCGGCACCGGGGGCGCCCGTGTCGGCGAGGGCGGGGCGCGCGGGCGGGGCGGGAGGCGCCGGGGGCACCGGGGGTGCGGGAGGGGCAGGCGGGGTGGGCGCGTTGGCCAAGACCTCGTCGAGCCACCCGAACACCACCTCGTTGCGCACCTGCGGCGCCATGGGCGCGCAGTGGAACTCGGTGCCGGTGGGGTAGTCGAAGAGGTGGGTCGAGACCGAGGCGGCCTTGGTCAGCCACGCCTCGACCTGGTCGCCCTGGCCGGTGAAGAACACGTCGGAGGCGTACTCGTTGAGCAGCACGTGCGAGGTGACCTCCCCGAACAGTGCGGCGTCGCCGCTGAACGAATCGATCGCATCCAGCAGCCCCACGATGTCGGTGATCACCCCACCGCTCGACGCCTGATCGTGCAGCGCCGAGCCGTAGATCTCGCCGCGCTTGTTCACCAGGAACTTCAGCGCATCCTGCCCGTCGGGCCCGTAGGCGGGGGAGGTGCCGTCGAACAGCTCCTTCCAATTCGCGTTCGAGACCGAGCCGAAGTAGTCGTTCATGGCGGTGACGAGCGGCTGCCAGGGTGCCGAGTTGTCCCAGAAGCCGGGGTCGGCGACCACCGCGGCGAGCCGGTGCTCGGCCGCCGCGGCACGCATCACCAGCACGCCGCCGAAGCTCCAGCCGGTGAGGGCGACCTTCTGCGCATCCGTCTCGGGCTGGGCGATCGCGAAGTCGACGAGCGGGGTGACGACGTCTTCCCAGTACGGCGTGAACGGGATGTTCTGCTCGAACAGCAGCGAACCCTGCCCCGGCCCCTCGAACAGCAGAACGTTGTAGCCGCGCTCGAGGCCGGCCGCTCCGCCGTAGGCCCAGATGTCGACGAACTGGGCGTCGCTGCCGTTGTTGATGATGACGGTGGGCTTCGCCCCGGTTCCGGATGCACGCCCCCAGTACGCCGGAATCGTCACGGTGCGGGTCGTCACCGAGCCGTCGAGCTCGCGGAAGCGCACCGTCGCCGGGATCTCGACCCGCTGCAGCACCGGCTCGAGCAGCGCGGCCGCCGCAGCCCAGCACCGCTGCATCGCGCCGTAGATCTCGGCTTCGCGACCCGGCGCATCCGTGCCGAGAACGAAGAAGAGCACGCAGTTGTAGTAGGAGGCCGCGCGCAGGTAGCGGGAGCGCGCCGTGACGTAGCGGCCCGCCGCGAGCTCGGCGTCGGCCTCGGCGGCGAGGCGCGCGGCGAGCGCCTCGAAGGAGGCGGCGTAGGGCTGGTAGGCGGGGATGGCCTCGGCGCCTCCCGCGGTGATGGCGGCCTGCACGGCGGCCACCGCGCTCGCCACCTCGCCGACCTCGCCGGACTGGTAGGCGGCCTCGCCGTAGGCGGTGAGGGTCTGGAAGTTGAGGTCGTCTTGCTGCGGGAAGGGGGTGAGGCCCGGGTCGGGGGCGGCGGCGAGCGTAGTGGTGCGAGCCGCGGCGGCGCGGGGCACCGAGGCGGCGCGGGCGGCTGCTCCCGCGACACCCGCTGCGGTGCCGACAGCGGGGGTGGCGGCCGACGCAGGAGCGGCTCCCGCGACCCCGAAGGCGACTCCCGCTCCGCCGGCGGCGGCGAGTCCGAGCAGGGAGCGGCGGGTGAGTTCGGGCGTCATGAAGCTCCTCGGTCGTCGTGGGGGTCGGTGCCCGAAGCCTAGCGTCGGCGCGTGCCGGGGTGGCAGCCCCCGAGCGGGGACTGGCGGGCGCGCCCGCGCGGGTTCAATACACTGGAGCACATGTCCAAAGTCCTCACCTCCCTCCCTGTCGGCGAGCGCGTCGGAATCGCGTTCTCGGGCGGGCTCGACACCTCGGTCGCCGTCGCGTGGATGCGCGAGAAGGGCGCGGTGCCCTGCACCTACACCGCCGACCTCGGCCAGCCCGACGAGCCCGACGTGGAGGCCGTTCCCGGTCGCGCCGGCGAGTACGGCGCCGAGATCGCCCGCCTGGTCGACTGCCGGGCGGCGCTCGTGGAGGAGGGGCTGGATGCGCTGCAGTGCGGTGCGTTCCACATCCGTTCCGGGGGCAAGACCTACTTCAACACCACGCCCCTCGGTCGCGCCGTCACGGGCACGCTGCTCGTGCGCGCGATGAAGGAGGACGACGTCGAGATCTGGGGCGACGGCTCGACCTACAAGGGCAACGACATCGAGCGGTTCTACCGCTACGGCCTGCTGGCGAACCCGCGCCTGCGCATCTACAAGCCGTGGCTCGACGAGGCCTTCGTCACCGAGCTCGGCGGGCGGCAGGAGATGAGCGAGTGGCTCGTCGCCCGCGGCTTCCCCTACCGCGCCTCGGCCGAGAAGGCGTACTCGACCGACGCCAACATCTGGGGTGCCACTCACGAGGCGAAGACCCTCGAGCAGCTCGACACGGGCGTCGAGATCGTCGAGCCGATCATGGGCGTGCCGTTCTGGCGCGACGACGTGTCGATCGAATCGGAGATCGTGTCGGTGACCTTCGAGGCGGGCCGCCCGGTCGCGCTCAACGGCACGGCGTACGACGACGCGGTCGCCCTGGTGCTCGAGGCCAACGCCATCGGCGGCCGCCACGGCCTCGGCATGAGCGACCAGATCGAGAACCGCATCATCGAGGCGAAGTCGCGCGGCATCTACGAGGCTCCGGGCATGGCGCTGCTGCACATCGCCTACGAGCGGCTGCTGAACGCCATCCACAACGAAGACACCGTGGCGAACTACCACCTCGAGGGCCGCAAGCTCGGCCGCCTCATGTACGAGGGCCGCTGGCTCGACCCGCAGGCGCTCATGCTGCGCGAGTCAATCGGCCGCTGGGTGGGTTCGGCCGTCACCGGAACCGTCACGCTGAAGCTGCGTCGGGGAGACGACTACAGCATCCTGAACACCGAGGGTCCCTCGCTGAGCTACCACCCCGACAAGCTCTCGATGGAGCGCGTGGGCGACGCGGCCTTCGGCCCGCTCGACCGCATCGGCCAGCTCACCATGCGCAACCTCGACATCGCCGACACCCGTTCGCGCCTCGAGCAGTACGCGCGGCAGGGCATCGTGGGCGGCGCGACCGCGCAGCTCGTGGGCGACCTCGAGGCGGGCGAGGCCGCGGCCATCACCGCGGGCTCCCCCGAGTCGGAGCTCGAGGCGGCCACCGACGCCGCCAACGAGGCCTCCGCCTTCGACCTCGGCACCGACTGACCCGCGGGTCGCGCGCTCACTCGCCCCGCCTCCCCGCGATCGAGTGGGCGCGAAGTGCCCGCTCGAGGTGCCCGAGTGGGCGCGAAGTGCCCCTTCGAGAGGCCTGAGGCGGCACTTCGCGCCCGCTCGAGGGGCGGGCGCACCCGCGCGAGGCGCCCTGTCGCGGGCGGCTGGTAGCCTCTCAGCGTGAATCGTGTGCGGGCGACGACCCTCGAGGATGTCGCCCGGGCGGCGGGGGTGTCACGGGCGACGGTGTCGCTGGCGCTCGCCGGCACGGGGCGGCTCTCGGACGAGACGCGGGCGCGGGTGCGCGCCGTGGCCGCCGAGCTCGACTACACGGTGAACGTGGGGGCGAGCAACCTCCGCCGCGCCCGCGCGGGCGCCCTCGGCGTGTACCTCCCCGAGAGCACGAACGGCCTGGCCTACTACATGGACTTCGTGTTCGGAGCCGTCGAGACCGCCGCCGCCAGCGGGCAGTCGGTGACCATCGTCGCCGGCGCCGCCGCCGGTGAGCGGGCCAGAGCGCACGTCGACGGCTACATCCTCATCGACCCGCCCGACGACGACCCCGTGGTGCGCCGCATCCTCGGGGGCCGGCTGCCGGTGGTGTCGGGTGAACGCGTGCCGTCGGGCCTCCCGGCGCCGTGGGGTGTCGTCTACTCCGACCACCGCAGGGGAATGACCGCACTCATGAACCATGTCGCCGAGCGCGGGGCCGCCCGCCCGGCGCTCATCGCGCCGCCGGCCAACACCGTCTGGGGCAGCGAGGTGCGCCACGCCTATCTCGCCTGGTGCGCCGACAACGGGGTGCAGCCGATCGTGCGCGAGTCGCCCGAGCGCTTCATGCCCGACGACGTGCGCCGCGTGGCCACCGAGCTGCTCGGCGGCGGCGACCGCCCCGATGCCATCATCTCCGCTCCCGACGGCTCGGCCGTGGGTGCCGTGTCGGCAGCACGCGCCCTGGGCCTCGAGGTGGGAACGGATGTTCTCATCACCGCCTACGCCGACAGTCTCGCCATGCAGATGGCCGACCCGCCCATCACGGCGATCGACCTCCGCGCCCGCGACTTCGGGCGTCACTGCGCGGCGATGCTGCTCTCGGCGCTCGACGGCGACGGCGAGGGCGTGGGCGACGGCGGCGGTTCGGGCAACGCCGGCGACGACGTCGAGGCTGAGACCGGCGGCCACAGCGACGTCGAGGCCGAGGTGTTCACCATCGACCTCCGTGTACGCGCGTCGACTGGCGCACCGCCCCCGCCCGCCCCGCCCGCCCCGACGACCCCCTAGAACTCCCGCAGGTTCTCGCGCAGCGTCGCACCCGCGTACGACGACCGCGTGAGTCCGCGGCGCTTCAGCGCGGGCACGAGCCCGTCGGTGATCTCGGCGATGTTCTTGCGGTTGAGCGGCCCCGAGAGCAGGAACCCGTCGCCGCCGACCTCGTCGATCACCTCGCCCATCTTCGCCGCCACGGTGTCGGGGCTGCCGACGAGGTCGATCGTCGCCACCATGTTGTGGGCGATGACGAGCTCGCGCAGGGTCTTGCCCGCCGCATCCTTCTGGTAGCGCGCCATGGTGCTCTGCTGGGCGTTGACCTTGCCGTCGAGGTCGGGCATCGGCTGGTCGAGGTCGAACTGGGCGAAGTCGATGCCCGAGAAGTACGACATCACCGAGAGGTGCTCCTCGACGTAGGCGTCGGTGGTCTTCGCCTCGGCGCGGGCGGCGGCGATGTCGCGCGCCACCTGGTCGGTCTCGCCGATGATCGGGTCGACCATGAACAGGATCTTGCACTCCTCCGGTGAGCGACCGTACTTCGCCATGCGCTCGTGGATGTCGCGGCGGTACGCCTTCATCGACTCGATGCCGTTCGGCACGCAGAAGATGACGTCGGCGAACCTCGCGCCGAACTCGCGGCCCGCGGGCGAGCCGCCGGCCTGTGAGATGACGGGCCGGCCCTGCGGACCGGGCGGCGTGTTGAGCGGCCCGCGCGAGGAGTAGTGCTGCCCGGTGAAGTGGATGGGGTGCACCTTGGTGTGGTCGGCGAAGACGTGCCGCTCGGTGTCCATGATCACGGCGCCGGGCTCCCAGGAGTCCCAGAGCTGCGTGACGAGGTCGGTCCACTCCTCGGCCATGCCGTAGCGGAGGTCGTGGTCGTGGTGACCCTCGAGCCCGAAGTTCTGCGCGGCGCGATCGCTGGCGGAGGTGACCAGGTTGCCACCAGCGTGACCGCCTGACAGCTGGTCGAGGGTGGCGAGCATCCGTGCCGCCATGAAGGGCGGGTAGAACGAGGTGGAGATGGTGGGGATGTAGCCGAGGTTCTTCGTCACCTGCGTGAGCACGGCCACCATCGCCGTGGGGTCGGAACGCGGGATCTCCTGGGCGAACTTGAGGTCGGCCTCCATGCTGCCGCCGAACACGTCGGGCACCATCAGCCCGTCTTGGAAGACCATGAAGTCGAAGCAGGCGCGCTCGAGGGCTCGCGCGGCGTCGGCGTAGAGGCTCGGCGACCACCAGTCGTCGTTGTCGGTGCCCGCCCAGTCGCGGCCCCACGACTGCACGCTGTAGCCGTTGCCGACGAACCATCCGAGGTGAAACATGCGGGTCTCCGTATCGCTTGCCGGGGGAGGGACGACTCCGATGATGGGAACCCGCTCGAACCGCTGTCAAACCGATCGGGGCAGGTCGCGAAGGAATTAACACGCCCGGCACACGGGCGAAACACCGTCTCGGCCAGTCAGGCTCCCGGTGTGCGGATCTCGTGGCGCCACGATCCCCGAGAACAGGCGGATGCGCGGAGCATTCAGGCGGTCAAACCTGCCTTCGACAACCGATTCCGAAGATTACCGCATGTTACAGCCAGGTAAACAGAAGAAACGCGGTTGACAGCTCGACCGTGTGCTGTCACGATTTAGCAACCCGCACCGCATCCGTCCCGAGGAGTCGTACCGTGACCTTGTCCCACGAAGAACGAGCAGCCGAACTCGGCCTCGTCATCCCGGACTACGCCAGCGTGCCCTACCACGGCCTCTCGTACGGATCGATGAAGGCGTTCCACAAGACCGGGAACCTGCTCTTCCTCTCCGGTCACGTCGAGGACGCACCCGGCCATGAGGGCGACCCGCTGCACGCGGGCCGTCTCGGCGCCGAGGTGACGGTCGAGCAGGGCTACGAGGCGGCACGCCTCACCGCGCTCAACTGCCTCGCGACCATCAGGCTCGCGCTGGGAACCCTCGACCGGGTCAAGGGCCTCGTCGGTTCGCTGAACTACGTCGCCGTCGCCCCGGGCTTCACCGATGTCCACCTCATCTCGAGCGGTGCCACAGACCTCTTCCGCGACCTCTTCGGGCCGGAGAACGGCCTCGGCGGCCGCGCCACCCTCGGCGTCAGCGCCCTGGCCGGCAACCACTGCTTCGAGAACGTCCTCACGATAGAAACGGTTGATTGACATGATCCGACGCACCACCTTCTCGCGCCTCGCCGGCGCCGGGGCCGCGGTCGCCGCGCTCTCGCTCGCCCTCGCCGCCTGCTCCAGCAGCTCGGGTGCCGACTCCGGTTCCGACTCGGGCTCGGGCGGCATCGCCCTCGGCTACACCGCGACACTCACCGGCGACTTCGCCAGCTACGGGCTCGAGATGCGCGAGGGCGTCGACCTCGCCGTCGAGCAGCTCAACGAGGCGGGCGGCATCGACGGCAAGGAGGTGAGCATCGTCTCGGCCGACGACGAGGGCTCGCCCGCCAACGGTCCGGTGGTCGCCCAGCAGTTCTGCGACGACACCTCCACCGCGGCGGTGCTCGGCTACAGCTTCTCGAGCGTCGCACTGGCGGCCCTGCCGGTCTACGACCAGTGCGGCCTGCCGGTCGTCGCCTCGGCGGTCACCTCGCCCGAGCTCAGCGGTGCGAGCGACGTGTTCTTCCGCGACGTCTTCACCGACGCCTATCAGGGCGCGGAGATGGGAACGCACGTGCACGACGGCGGTGTCGAGAAGATCGCCGTGCTGTACCAGCAGGACGACTACGGTCAGGGTGTCGCCGACAGCTTCACCAGCGCCTTCGAGGAGGCCGGGGGTGAGGTCACCAGCTCGCAGGCCTACCAGCTCGGCGCCGTCGACTTCGCCACCGCCATCAACACCGCGCTCGCCGACTCGCCCGACGGCATCTTCATCGGTGGTTTCTACACCGAGGCGGCGGCCATCGCTCAGCAGCTGCGCACGAGCGGCTCGGAGCTGCCCATCTTCGGCACCGATGGCGCCGTGAGCCCCGACCTCACCTCCCTCGGCGGTGACGCCGTCGAGGGCATGACCGTCTACTCCGCCTTCACGGCGGCCGCCGGCACCCCCGCCTCGGCCGACTTCGTCGAGGCCTTCACCGAGAAGTACGGCAAGGCCCCGTCGTCGTGGGCGGCGCTCGCCTACGACGCCACCAACGTCGTGGCCCAGGCGATCACGGATGCGGGAAGCACCGACCGCGCGGCCGTCACCGAGGCGCTGGCTGCCACGGAAGGCTTCGACGGTGTGACGGGCGACATCAGCTTCGACGACGGCGGCGACCGTCTCGGCGAGCTGATCTTCCTCAAGGTCGAAGACGGCGAGTTCGTCGCCGAATAGGCTCCGGCCTCCTCCCCGGAGACAGCCGGGCGGGCACCACACCCGCCCGCCCGGCTGACCGGCATTGCGGCCCCGCCTGCATCCGGCCCGCAACCGCACCCGGCCAACAACAGCATCCGGCCCCCCCGAACCCCGCACTCGCCACCTCCCCGCCCGGCCCCGACCCGAACCCGGAGATCATGACTCAAACGCTCATCAACGGCCTCGCCGTCGGAGGGATCTACGGCCTGTTGGCCGTCTCCTTCAGCGTCGTCTACGGCGTGCTCGGCATGGTGAACTTCGCCTTCGGCGAGGTGTTCATGTTCGGCGCGTTCGGCGCCCTCGTCGCCGCTGCCGCGAACACGCAGATCGCCGGCGCCGACTTCGCCGGGCCCGCCCTCCCGCAGTGGGCGGCGATCGGCATCGGCCTCCTGGTCGGCGCGATCGTGGGCCTGCTCATCGAGCGCATCGCCTACAAGCCCCTGCGCAACGCCCCCATCCTGTCGATGCTCATCACGGCGATAGCCGTGTCGATGCTCCTGCGGGCTGTCGGCACCTTCCTCTTCGGCGCGGCGCGCACCCCGGTGCCCGCCCCCGACCTCGGCGGCGCCATCACCTTCCTCGACGCGCGCATCCAGCCCATCGACCTCGTCATCTTCGGCGTCGCCCTCGTCGCCGCTGCGGGCTTCTGGGCCCTGGTGCGGTTCTCGCCCATCGGGCGGGCCATCCGGGCGACGGCGCAGGACAAGGATGCGGCGAGGCTGATGGGAATCGGCGTCGATCGGGTGGTCTCCACCACCTTCGTGCTCGGCTCGATCATGGCGGCGCTCGCGGGCATCCTGTACTCGCAGAAGTACGGTTTCGCCGCCGCGACGATGGGGTTCATCCCCGGTCTCAAGGCATTGGTGGCGGCGGTGCTCGGAGGCATCGGGAGCATCCCCGGCGCCTTCGTCGGCGGCGTCGTCATCGGCCTCGTCGAGGAGCTCGCCGCGGCCTACGTGCCGCAGGGTTCGGCCTACCGCGACGTGATCGCGTTCGGGGTGCTCGTGCTCATCCTGTGGCTGCGGCCGCAGGGTCTGCTCGGTCGCCGGGAAGTGCAGAAGGTGTGACGATGACCACGACGACCCCCGCATCCGGCCTCCGCCGCCCGCTGCCCCGCCTGGTGCGGCTCCTCCCGCCGGCGCTGCTCGCCCTCGTGGCGCTGCTGCTCCCGTATCTCCTTCCGGGCGACCGCTGGGTGCGGGTCGCCGCGCTGGCGCTCATCTACATCGCGCTCGCCTCGGGCCTCAACATCCTCGTCGGGCTCACCGGGCTGCTCGACCTCGGCTTCATCGCCTTCTTCATCGTGGGCGCCTACACCACGGCCATCCTCACGGTGCGCCTGTTCATCGATCAGCTCGGGTTCGAGCCCGAGAGCCTGTGGTGGCTGTTCCCCGTGAGCCTCGTCGCCGCGCTGCTGCTCGCCGGCCTCGCGGGGGCGATCATCGGCTACCCGACGCTGCGGGCGCGCGGCGACTACCTCGCCATCATGACGCTCGCGTTCGGCGAGATCGTGCGCATCGTCTCGATCAACTGGATCGACCTCACCGGCGGCTCGGTGGGCATCCGCAACATCCCGCCGTTCGGCATGGGCGGCATCGAGCTGGTGAGCCCCGCCGCGAACTACTACGTCGTGCTGGCGATGGTGGTGGTGGTTCTGGCGGCGCTCGCCGGAGTGATCGCGTCGCCGATCGGGCGCGCCTGGGTGGCCATCCGGGAAGACGAGCTGGTCGCGTCGTCGATGGGCATCCGCACCCGCCGCTACAAGTTGCTCGCCTACGTCTGCGGAGCCTCGATCGCGGGCGTGACCGGCGTGTTCTTCGCGCACATGCAGCAGTTCATCAACCCCGACAGCTTCACGCTCGAAGACAACTTCATCGTGCTGTCGCTGGTCATCCTGGGCGGAGCGGGAACCTACTGGGGGCCCGTGGTGGGCGCCACGCTGTGGATCTTCTTCCAGGCGATCGCCCGCGACTGGACGATCGTGCAGGAGCACCCGGAGTTCCGCACCGGGCTCCTCGCGCTCATCGTCGTGGTGCTCATGATCCTCCGCCCGGGCGGCATCGTGTCGCGGCGGCTGAAGCTCACGCGGTCGGCGGGGGCGGGGGCGGGTGCGGGTGCTGGGACTGCGGCTCCGGCCGTGGTTCCGGATGCGCGGGGCGGCGCCGCTTCGCCCGTGACGCCGGATGCGCCACCCACCCAGACCGCCACCCCGCCTGCCCGGGAGGCCGGGCCCGCAGCGGGCACCCCCGTGCTCGTCGTCGACGGAGTCGGCCGCACCTTCGGCGGACTCACCGCCCTCGGCTCGGTGGGCTTCGAGGTGCGGCGCGGCGAGATCCTCGGCCTGATGGGCCCGAACGGGGCCGGCAAGTCGACGCTGCTCAACGTGCTCTCGGGCGTCACGAAACCCTCGCGCGGCTCCATCACCTTCTACGGCGACCGCATCGACGGTCTCGAGTCGGACAGGGTGAGCGTGAAGGGCGTGGCCCGCACCTTCCAGACGGTGCGGCTGTTCTGGGACATGACCGTGCTCGAGAACCTCCTCGTCGGCGCCCACGAACGGTTGCGCGGCTGGGTTCCCGCCTTCGCCCTGCGCCTGCCGAAGCACCGTCACGACGAGGCGGTTGCTCTGGCCGACGCCGACGAGCTGCTGCGCTTCACGGGCGTCGCGGGCGAACGGTCACGCCGAGCATCCGCTCTCAGCTACGACTCGCAGCGCCGGGTCGAGATCGCCCGGGCGCTCATGACGAAGCCGCGCCTGCTGCTGCTCGACGAACCCGCGGCGGGGATGAACGAGAGCGAGACCAGGGCCCTCGCGGCGCTCATCACCGCGATCCGCGACGCCGGCACCGACGTGGTGCTCATCGAGCACGACATGGACCTGCTGATGAGCGTCTCCGACCGCATCGTCGTGCTCGACCACGGCGAGGTCATCGCCACCGGCACGCCCGACGAGGTGCGGCGCGACCCCGCCGTGCTCGAGGCCTACCTGGGGAGCGGGGCATGAGCATCCTGACTGTGGAGAACCTCTCGGTGCGGTACGGCGCGGTGCGCGCGGTGACGGAGGCGTCGCTGCACGTCGACGAGGCCGAGCTCGTCGTGATCGTGGGCGCGAACGGTGCCGGCAAGTCGAGCCTGCTGCGCGCGGTGTCGGGGCTCGTGAAGTCGGCGGGCGGCTCGGTCGCGTTCGCCGGGCGCACCGTCACCACGGCTCCAGCCGAGAAGCGGGTTCGGGCGGGCTTGTGTCTGGTGCCCGAGGGCCGGCACATCTTCGGGCGCATGACCGTGCTCGAGAACCTGCAGATCGCCACCTGGGGCAGCCCGCACAAGCTTCGCGGCGAGCTCGACCGCATCTACGGGCTGTTCCCCGTGCTCGCGGAGCGCGCGGGTCAGGTGGCGGCGACGCTCTCGGGCGGGGAGCAGCAGATGCTCGCCATCTCGCGGGCGCTGGTGCGGCATCCGAGACTGCTCGTGCTCGACGAACCCTCGATGGGGCTCGCACCGCTCGTGGTGAAGCAGATGTTCGAGCTCATCGCCGAGGTGAACGCGCAAGGAACCAGCGTGCTGCTGGTCGAGCAGAACGCCCGCATGGCGCTCTCCATCGCTCACCGCGGCTACCTGATGGAGACCGGCTCGCTCTCGGGCGGCGGCAGCGCCGCCGACATGGCCGACGACGAGAGCCTGCACGCCGCGTACTTCGGCCGATCGTCGCCCTGACCGGGGCTGCTTCCGGTCTCCCCTCTCTTCTCCTCCGTCTTAGGAAACGCACCATGAACCCTTCCTCCAGCGCGCCTTCCGTGGCGCTCGCCGCTCCCCACACCGCAGCCGTCGAGGCCGGCCGGCGCATCGTCGAAGACGGCGGAAACGCCGTGGATGCGGCGGTCGCGGCGGCGGCGGTGCTCACGGTGGTCTACCCGCACATGTGCAGCGTGGGCGGGGACCTCATCGCGCTGGTGCGCTCCGCCGACGGCGGGGTCGAGTGCGTGAACGCCTCCGGCGCCTACGGCTCGGGGGTGCCGGTCGAGACGCTGTTCGACGGAGTCGCGGCTATGCCGGTCTCGGGCCCGCTGACGGTGTCGGTGCCGGGAACGCCCTCGGGATGGGCGGCCCTGCTCGAGCGCTGGGGCTCGCTGCCGCTCGAGCGGGTGCTGCGGGATGCGATCGTGCTGGCGCGCGACGGCGTGGCGGTGAGCGCCGGGCTGGCTCAGGCGATCCGCGACGACGAGCAGGCCCTCTCGGCCGACCCCGGGATGCGGGGAGTCTTCTTCCCCGACGGGCATCCGGCGCAGGTGGGTGACGTGATCCGCCAGCCCGCCCTCGCGGCGACGCTGTCGGCCCTCGCCCGAGACGGACTGCGGTCGTTCTACGACGGCGAGGCCGCCACGCAACTCGCCTCGGGACTCGCGGCGCTCGGGGTGCCGGTGAGCGCATCCGATCTGCGGGCGCACACGGCACGGCTCGAGCCGCCGCTCTCGGCGAGGGTCGGAGAGCTCACGGTGTCGACGGCGGCGCCCAACTCGCAGGGGTACACGCTGCTGCGCACGCTCGGGGCGGTGGAGACGGCGCGGGCGGTGGGCGCCGAGGTCGACGCGGCGGTCGTCGCCGAGCTGCTCTACAGCGGAGACGTGCTGCGCGACGACGAGCTCGCCGACCCGCTCGTGGCGGAGGTCGACGTGGAAGGGGCGCTCTCGGCGGAGGCACTCTCGGCGGCACTGGCCGCCGCGGCCGAGAGCGCGCGCACGGGGGTGCGGGTCGAGGCCCGGGTGACGCCGCGGCCGGCCGGCGACACGATCGCGGTGACGGCGGTGTCGGGTGACGGGGTGGCGGTGTCGCTCATCCAGTCGGTGTTCCACTCCTTCGGGTCGCTCCTGCTCGAGCCGACCACGGGGCTCGTGCTGCACAACCGTGCGGCGTTCTTCACCCTCGAGGCGGGGTCGCCCAACGTGGTCGCGGCGGGCAAGCGTCCGGCGCACACGCTGGTGCCGGTGCTGGTGGAGTCGGATGCCGGGCTCGTCGCCGCGCACGGCACCATGGGGGGCAAGGCGCAGTCGCAGATCCACGTGCAGCTGGTGGAGCGCATCCGGGCCGGGGCCACGCCGCAGGAGGCCGTCGCCGCCCCCCGCTTCATCGTGGGTGGCCTCGACATGGGCACCGACAACGACTACGTCTTCGTCGAGCCCGGCTTCGACGACGAGACCCTCCGCGGGCTCGATCGCAGCCCCCTGCGCCTCGTGCCGTCACCCACCCTTCACTCCGACGCGGGTCACGCGATGATCGCCCGCCGCGACCCCTCGGGCGCCCTCTCCGCGGGCGCCGACCCGCGCAGCGACGGGGCCGCGGTCGTCGCGCGCGCCGCGGTGCCCGCGGTGCCCGCGCGGCCGCCCGGGAACCTCGCATAGTCGTTGGCCGAGAGTCCGTCGAGAGGGCGCAAAACGCCCCCTCACCTGGCCCGAGACGGCGTTTCGCGCCCACTCGATGAGCGCGGACGCGCGCGACGGCGCGGGGCCTCACGCCGCGGTCGCGGTCGGCGACTCCTCGGGGTCGAGGGACGAGGGGATGCGGCGGCGCGGACGCCAGGCGACCGTCGCGATGAAGACGCCCGCCACCACGACCGCCCCGCCGAGCAGGTCGCCGAGCGCGGGCACGTCGCCGAGGATGAGCCAGGCGCTCGTGAAGCCCGCCACCGGCACGAGCATGGAGAAGGGGGCGACGCGGCTCGACGGGTTGCGCTTCATGAGGGCCGTCCAGATGCCGGTGCCGACGACGGTGGCGAGCAGCGCCGTGTAGGCGAGTCCGATCAGCGCGGGCACCGCCTCAGGGGTGAAGGCGGTGGCGAGCGACTCGCCGATGCGGTCGGGCCCCTCGACGAGGAGCGACAGGGCGAGCATCGGCAGGGGTGGCACGACCGACATCCAGAGCGTGAGCCGCAGCGGGTTCTCGGGTTTGGCCTGCCGGCTGCAGATGTTGCCGAACGCCCACCCGAGCGCCCCGCACAGCGTGAGCACGACCGGAAGCAGCGCCGAGACCCCCGCGCGTTCGGCGGCGATGATGCCGAGCCCCGCCACCGCCACGGCGATCCCGACGCCCTGCACAGCGGTGAGCCGCTCCCGCAGCCAGACCGCCGCGAGCACCACCGTGAACGGCGCCGATGCCTGCAGCACGAGGGATGCGAGACCGGGCGGCATCCCCGCATCCATCGCCGCGAACAGGAACGCGAACTGCAGGATGCCGAACCCCAGCCCGTAGCCGAGCAACCACTTCAGGGGCACGCCGGGCCGTTTCACGAACAGCACGGTGGGCAGCGCGATCACCGCGAACCGCAGCGCGACGAGGAAGAACGGGGGGAAGTGCTCGAGCGAGAGGTGCAGCGCCACGAAGTTCACACCCCAGAGCACCGCGACCAGCACGGCGAGGAGACGGTCTCGGGTGGTCACCGCTTCAGCCTCGCGGCGCATCCGCTCGGGCACAAGCGAGCGTCGCTACACCCACCTTGTGGCGCAGCTTGCCGATGGAGGCGACGGATGCGCAGCGTGCCGACGAAGGGCGACGGATGCGCAGCGTGCCGACGAAGAGCGACGGATGCGCAGTGTGCCGACGAAGGGCGACGGATGCGCTACTTGCCGTGCTCGGCGAGGATCGTGTCGAGATCGATGCGCTTCAGCAGCCCCGCCCAGTCGAAGCTGCGCGCCGTGTCGATGGCGTGGTCTTCGGCGAGCACCTTGCCGTTGCGCTCGACCGTCACCCCGGCCGGCGCCTCCGCGTTCACGATGCGGAGGATCTCGTCGTTGACCGCCTCCGCGTCGAAGTCGGCCCCGTAGCGAGCGTAGACGTCGGCGTTCACGGTGTAGTTCAGCACGGTGATCTCGGTGTGGGTCATGCTCACATCCTGCCACCGGCCGGCGCGGCTACGCTGGCCGGGTGCTGCCGAAATCAGGAACGATCGCGCTCGCCGCCGCCGCCGACGTGGCTCTGGTGCTGCTGTTCGTCGCCATCGGCCGACGCTCGCACGACGAAGACGGTGCGCTGCTCGGCTTCCTCACCACCGCCTGGCCCTTCGTCGCCGGCGCCGCCGTGGGCTGGCTCGCCTCCCTCGGCTGGCGCCGCCCACTCGCCGTCGCCCCCACCGGCCTCGTCGTCTGGGCGGGAGCCGTCGTGCTCGGCATGCTGTTCCGGATGCTGTCGGGACAGGGCGTTCAACTCAGCTTCGTCATCGTCACGGCCCTCGTGCTCGCCGCCTTCCTCCTGGGCTGGCGCGCGGTCGCGCTGCTGGTGACGCGCATCAGTCGTCGCCGGTCTCGGCGCGAGACGGCGGGGGCCGGCAGGGCCGGCGGGACGGCCGGAGCCGGCGGGGTCACCGGCCGGAGCTGAGGCGCACCAGGCACGTGGGCGAAGGGGCGGCCACCGCGTCGCCGAGCTGACGGGGCACGCCGTCGTCGAGCCGGAAGCTCGCGATCGAGTTCGAGTTCTGGTTCGCGACGTGGAGACGCTGCCCGTCGACGACGAGGTGGCGCGGCCACGCTCCACCCGAGGGCACCGTCGTGCGGAGCACAAGCGTGTCGGCGCGTCGCTCGACCACGGCGACCTGGTCGGGGCCGCGCAGCCCGGCGTAGAGGTAGCGCCCGTCGTGCGAGGCGGCGAGGGCCGCGGCCTGGCAGGAGTCGTCGCCGCTCCACAGCGCGACCTCGGCGACGACGTCGAAGGTCGCACCCCGGGGCTGCAGCAGCAGCACGGAGCTGCTCCACTCTCCGAGCACGGCGACGCACCCGTCGGGGAGCGCGCAGAGGTCGCGCGGGCCGGTGCCAGGCGGCACCTCGACCGCGGCCGTGCGTTCGAGGCGCGTGCCGTTCCAATCGTGCACGAACACCCGGTCGGCGCCGAGGTCGGCCGAGAGCACGCGCCCGTCGGGCAGGGCGAGAACGTGGTGAGCGTGCGGGCCGCCCTGGGCGGGGTGCGGGCCCGACCCGTGAGCGGTGACGACCTGTGCGACAGGGCCGGCGCTCCCGTCGACTCCGACGGGGTGCACCGCGAGCATTCCCGTGCGATAGCTCGCCACCACGACCGCCTCGCCCGCGGCGTCGCCCACCGCGGTGCTGCTCGAAGCCGCGCCGGGTGCGCCCCCGCCCGCGCCCCCCACCACCGCGGCATGGCAGGGCGCCCCGCCCGCGGTGGGGTGGCGCGACAGCAGATCGAGCCGGTCGCCGACGATACGGAACGACGCGATCTCGGCGGTCTCTTCGAGGAGGGCGTACACCCGGTCGCCGGCGAGCGACAGCCACGAGGGAGACGGCACCTCCGCGAGGGGGCCGGTGACGCGCATCCGTCCGTCGGCGTCGACGGCGCCCAACCCGATGCCCGCTGCCGTTCCGCCGCGGTCGGTGCCGTAGCCGCCGATGAGGTAGCGGGTGCCGACGAGACCGCGCCCGATGGCAGCGGCATCGGCATCGGCATCGGCAGCGGCATCGGCATCGGCAGCGGTCGCGGGGCGGTGGTCGCCGAGGTGGGCGCTCACGAGGGGGAGTCGAGGAGCGTCGCGGCGAGCGGGTTCCACCCGGGCGGGAGCACCGGCCCGGGACTCGCCGAGCTCGCGACGTCGACGAACCCGCCGCCCACGGCTGCCTCGTCGATGGACGCCATGATGTCGACGACGTGGGCGGCGAGCTCCCCGGAGGCGCGCTCGGGCCGACCGGCGCGGATCGCTCGCGCGAGCTCGAGCACACCGTGCCCGCGCCCCACCGCCGCGTGGGTCTCGACGACCTCACGCCCTTCCCGGGTGATGATGGCGAGCTCGCCGTCGAATCCGTTCGGGTCGGCGAGCACGAGGGTCGCATCACTGCCGCCGACCTCGAAGAAGCCCACCCGCCGCTGAGGGGACTGGAAGCTGAAGGTCGACTGCGCGCTCGTTCCGTTCTCGAACTCGATCAGCGCACCGAGGTGCGTCGCGACGTGCACGGGGAACTCGGTGCCCGCCCGCGGCCCCGAGGCGATGACGCGCGTGGGCCGCGCCGTGCTCGCGCTCGCGGCGACCCGGGCGACGGGGCCGAGCAGCTGCACGAGCGAGGTGAGGTAGTAGGGGCCGATGTCGAACAGGGGGCCGCCCCCGGGCGCGTAGAAGAACTCGGGGTTCGGATGCCAGGCCTCCGGCCCGGCCGCCTGGAACAGTGTCAGCGCGGTGAGCGGTTCGCCGATGCGACCCTCCTCGACGAGCCGCCGCGCGGTCTGCACGGCGTCGCCGAGAAACGTGTCGGGAGCGCCGGCGGCGCGGAGGCCGAGCGACTCCGCCTCGGCCAGCACCGCCCGGCTGCCGGCCCGGTCGACCGCGAACGGCTTCTCGCTCCAGACGTGCTTGCCGGCGCGGAGCGCGGCGAGGGCGACCTCCATGTGCGCCGCGGGGATGGTGAGGTTCACCACCAGTTCGACGTCGGGGTCGGCCAGTACCTCCTCGACCGCTGCTCCGGTGGGCACGCCGTACTCCGCCGCCCGTGCCGCCGCCCGCTCGCGATCGAGGTCGGCGACGGCCAGCACCTCGAGGTCGGGCATGCGGGTGAGGTTCTCGAGGTACTGCGCCGAGATGGCCCCGGCGCCGACCAGGGCGACGCCCATGGGTCCCTGTCTCATGACTCTCCCCTCACATCCCGCCCACGACGGGCACCCACTCGGGGCGTCTCTCGTCGACGTGGAACCGTGCGTAGTAGTCGCCGACCTCGCCGTAGAGGCGCTCGTACTTCTCCATGCGCTCCGGGTCGAGCTCGACGCCGAGCCCGGGGCCCGTCGGCACGGCGATGGCGCCGTCGCGGTAGGCCATCTTCCCTCCGACGATGATGTCGTCGGTGAGGTAGTGGTAGTGCGCGTCTCCGGCGGTGATCATCTCGGGAATCGTGCTGGCCGTGTGCAGCATCGCCGCGAGCTCGACGCCGAACTCCACGCCCGAGTGCATGGCGACGCCCAGCCCGAAGGTGCGGCATACCGCCGCGAGGTCTTTGACCCCCCGAGGCCCTTCCCAATAGTGCAGGTCGGTGAGGATGACGTCGGCGACGCCCAGACGGATGCCCGGGGCGAGGTCGTCGAAGCGCGCCGGGTACATGTTGGTGGCGAGGGGCACCCGCACCTGCTCGCGCACGGCGGCGTTGCCGGTGAGCCCCCAGGCCGGATCTTCGTACCACTCCGGTCGCACGGCCTCGAGGCGCTGCCCCATGCGCACCGCCGTCGGCACCGACCAGACGCCGTTGGGGTCGATGCGCAGCCGGTAGTCGGGGCCGAGGCGCTCGCGGCAGAGCTCCAGCACGCGCACCTCCTCCTCGGGGGCGAACACGCCGGCCTTGAGCTTCATGGCCGACACCCCGAGCCGCTCGGTGAGTTCCTCGCAGAGGTCGGCCATGTCCTCGGCGCGTGTGTCGTCGCCGCCACCCGGCCGGTCGTAGCGCCAGAACAGGTAGGCGATGAACGGGATCTCGTCGCGCACCCGCCCGCCGAGCAGGTCGCTCATCGGTCGGCCGAGCACCTTGCCTTGGATGTCGAGGCAGGCGATTTCGATCGCCGCGTAGAGCCGGGCGTTCGACACGTAGTAGATCGAACGGAGCACCGCCGTCTTGATCGCCTCGAGGTGGAACGGGTCGGCGCCGATGATGCGTGGGCGCAGCTTCTCCAGCGCGCCGCGCTGATCGCCGCCGCCGACCTCGCCGAGGCCCACGACACCCTCGTCGGTGATGAGCTCGAGCACGGTGCGCAGGAAGTATCCGGGGTGCACCCCGCTGCTGTGGCGCAGCTTCGCGTCGGTGGGGATGGCCACCGTGCGGGCTCTGAGATCGACGATCTTCACGAGCGACTCCTTCGTTGATTCGTCACCATTCTGGAGTCTTGTCGCAACAGATGCAACTGTTGTAGCGTTGAATGCATCAACGAGGAGGATCCATGAACAACCCCTACGACTACGCCCTGCCCGTGCAGGAGCTCATCGATCGCTATCGGCAGCTCTACTCCGGCGCGGTCTATGACGTGCTCGAAGGGCTGGGCTTCCCTCATCAGGCACTCGCCGTCGACGTGAAGCCGGTCGTCCCGTCCTGGGTGCTGGCCGGGCCCGCCTTCACCATCAAGGGCATCCCCGACCCCACCGGAGACGAGAAGCTGAGGGCGCGTCGCATCGAGCTCTTCGCCGCCATGAAGGAGACCGGCGTGCCGCTCGTCGACGTGCGCGACTGCAGCTTCGACGAGCAGGCGGCCCACTACGGCGAGATGAACGCCACGGTGGGTGCCTCGTGCGGGGTGATCGGCGCCGTCGTCGACGGCGGGTCGCGCGACACGCGCTTCCTGATCGAACGCGACTTCCCCATCTTCTGCCGCTACCTCACCCCGGTCGAGGCGCTGCGGCGCTGGAGCTACTACGACTGGCAGACCACGGTCGCCCTGCGGGGAGCGCTCACGGCGACGGTCACCGTCTCCCCGGGCGACTTCGTGTTCGGCGACATCGACGGCGTGGTCATCGTTCCGCGTGACGTCGTGGTCGAGGTGCTCGAGCGCACCGAGGCGCTCATCACGGAGGAGAACGAGACCCGCGGGGAGTTCGAGTCGGGGGCCGACCCGGTGCAGGTGTACCGCAAGCACGGTCGCCTCTGATGGCGTGGCAGCAAGGGAGCAGAGCGGATGCCGCGTCGACGGGCGAGTGAGTTCGAAGGGCTCGCCGCCCTCGTCGCCGGGGGCACGGCGGGCATCGGCGCCGCCATCGCCGACGCCCTCGAGGCGGAGGGGTGCCGCGTTCTGCGCCACGGCCTCGCCGACGGCGACCTCGTCGCCGACCTGTCCCAGGCGGGCTCGGGTGAGGCGCTCGGGCTCCGGGCACTGGCCGCCGGCCCGGTCGACATCCTCGTGCACAGCGCATCCGTGCAGCTGCCGGCCGAGTGGCGGGCGACGTCGCCCGCCGAACTCGAGCTGCAGTATCGCGTCAACGTCAGTGAGCCCTTCGGGCTCGTGCGCAGTCTCCTGCCCGGGATGATCGACCGCGGCTGGGGGCGCATCCTGGCCATCGGCAGCGTGCAGCAGTCCCGTCCGCATCCGCGCATGATCGGCTATGCCGCGAGCAAGGCCGCACAATTCTCGATCGTGCGCAATCTCGCGTCGCAGGTCGCCGGCCGGGGCGTCACGGTGAACAGCCTCTCGCCGGGGGTCGTCGAGACCGATCGCAACCGCGAGGCGCTCGCCGATGCCCACTATCGCCGCAGCCTCCTCGATTCCATCCCTGCGGGCCGCTTGGGGGAGCCGGGCGATTGCGCCGCCGCCGCACTGCTGCTGTGCTCTCGTCGTTCCGGCTACGTCACCGGACAAGACCTCGTCGTCGACGGAGGGCTCACCCTCTGACGGCTCGGCGGCACGGATGCGCGACACCGCCGTCACTATTAACATGTGATTATCTAACCCGACGAAGGGCCTGACGTCCATGCCTCACACCGATCTCCCGCTCGACGAGCTGCGACAGTATCGCCCCGAGCCTCCCGAGGTTCCCGGCTTCGACGACTTCTGGGCGTCGACCCTCCGGGAGGCGCGGCGGGTGCCGATGCGGCCGCGGCTCGTCGAGGTCGACGCCGGTCTGCCGCTCCTCGAGGTCAGCGACGTGACGTTCCCGGGCTTCGGCGGCCACCCTGTCCGCGGCTGGTACCTCCGCCCAAGGGGGGCGGAGCGTCTCCCGGTCGTCGTGACGTTCCAGGGGTATGGCGGTGGGCGCGGTCATGCCCACGAATGGACCATGTTCCCCTCCGCCGGGTACGCGCACTTCGTGATGGACTCGCGCGGGCAGGGGTCGGGGCACCGGGTCGGTGTGACTCCCGACCCCGCCGGCTCAGGCCCCCATGCAGCCGGCCTCGTGACCAGCGGGATCGAATCCCCTCACGGGTACTACTACCGACGCCTCTACACCGATGCGGCGCGCGCGATCGAAGCGGCGGCCATCCTCCCGGGAGTCGACCCGGCGCGCGTGGTCGCCTCGGGCGCAAGCCAGGGCGGTGCGCTCGCGCTGGCAGCATCCGTGCTGACGGCCGACCTGCAGTACGCCCCGATCGGGGCGATGATCGACGTGCCGTTCCTCCAGCACATCCGCCGTGCGGTGCGCATCACCGCATCGGCGACCGGGTACGGCGAGATCGTGCGCTACCTCAGCGTGCACCGTGGGGCGGAGCGGGTGGCGATGGAGACCCTCGATCACGTCGACGGGCTCGGCTTCGCCGCCCGTGCCACGGTGCCGGCCCTGTGGTCGGTGGGACTGATGGACGACGTCTGCCCGCCCTCGACGGTCTTCGCCTCCTACAACACCTACGCCGGGCCCAAGCAGATCGCGGTCTACCCCTTCAACGCCCACGAGGGCGGGAGCACCCACCACCAGGGCGAGCAGCTCGGATTCCTCGCCGACCTCGTGGGCTGAGAGCCCTCTCCCGGGAGGGGAGTCAGGGAGCGTCGAGTGCTGCGCCGATCCGCTCGGCGGCCCCGACGACCAGGTCCCCGAGCTCGTCGACGTGCGGGTCGACCCGGTACGACGGTCCCGACAGTGCGAGTGCGGCAACGGCCGGGCCGTCGCCGCGGGTCACCACCGCGGCGAGCCGGGTGACCTCGTCGTCGCGGTCGATCGCCGCCCATCCGCGCCGGGCCGCCGCCGAGACGTCGTCGTCGAGGCCGCGCTCGTCGAGCGGACTCGGCGATTCGGCCCGCAGTGTCGCGAGCAGGGCGGCCCGTTCGGCCGGCTCGAGCGCCGCGAGGAAGGCGCGGCCCATCGCCGTGAGGTGAAGCGGGAGTCGTCGCCCGATGGCGGAGTCGACCCGCACCTCACGATCGGGCTGTTCCTGCGCGATGTAGACGACGAAGACGCCCTCCCGCACGGCCAGGTGCACGGTCTCGCGCGTGCGCGCGCACAGCTCGGCGAGATGCTGGGCCGCTGCACGCCGGATGAGGTCGAGCCGGCTGTCGTAGCTGCCCGCGAGCCAGGCGGCTTTGCTGCCGATCTCGAACAGACGGTCTGCGCGCTGATTCACGTAGCCCAGGCGTCGCAGGGTCGCGAGCAGCCGGGAGACCGTGCCCTTGTCGAAGTCGACGCGGGAGGCGATCTCCGAGACGCCGATGCCCTCGGAGGCCGCCACGATCTCGAGCACGGCGAGCCCGCGGGTGAGGGTGCGGCTCGAGGGTGCCGGTGCGTCTTCCACACCCACAGCCTACGGCAGTTGCATCCTGTGCAACCGTCAACGGTCGGTGCGGGAGTACCAGGTGGTCATCACCTGCTGGCCGGGTTTCCCCGCGAGGGTGAAGCCCTTGTCGCCGGCCGGGTCGTCGAGGTACTGGGGTCGACGCTGCCGCTCCTCCCACTTCCACCAGTACAGGCCGCGCCACCACGGTCGCGACCAGAAGGTCTGCAGGATCGCGGTGAGGTAGTCGGCCTGCTCGCTGCCGCTGTAGGGCGCGGGCGTCTGGTAGTCCCACGGCAGCGTCGCCGTGCCCGCCCGCGACCGTGCGCCGATCTCGCCGAAGAAGACGGGCATCCCGAGCCGTTCGGCCTGCCGCTCGAGCTCGTCGGCGTGCGGGGCGAGGTGCGCCGTCATCTCGTCGACGGTCGCTCCCGGCCGGGTGGCGACCGATACGTAGTAGCTGATCGACAGCGCGTCGAGGTGGATGAACCAGTCGCGGGGCGCGTCGAGGGCCGAGTGGTCGGTGTTGTAGGTGATCACGCCGTCGAAGCGTTCGCGCACCGCCCCGATGGCCCGCGTCCACAGCTCCGACTGATCCATCGTGCCCACCAGCTCGCAGCCCACGCAGAACACCTCGGCGCCGGCGCGCTGGGCCAGGGTCGCGTAGTGCGCGAGGCAGCTCGTGAAGCTGTCGAACCACCGCTGCCAGTACCCCGTGCGCACCCCCGCGATCTGCTCGTTGCCGTCTTCGGGAAAGCGGATGGAGCCCTGCCAGGCCGAGTCCTGGCTCTCGATCATCGGCTTCAGCATCACCCGGATGCCGTTGCGGCGGAACTCCTCGATGGCGCCGGTGATCTCCTCGTCCGACGGCGTCACCGTGAAGTCGGCGAACACCCGGGTGGAGGCGAAGGTCTCCTGGGCCACATGCACGTGGAGGGCGACGCTGTCGATGCCCCAGCTCGCCATCTCGGCGGCGTCGCGCGCGACCTTCTCCGGTGCGTAGTCGCCCCTCAATGCGCGGTAGCCGTAGCTCATGCCGCGCTGGAACGGAACCGTGATCGTCATGCGTCCTCCTCGAGCCAGACCGTGGTGTCGGGCGGGATGACCGCTCCCGCCGAGGCGTCGCCGGGTGCGGCGGATGTCGCGAGCACGCGCTGTGGCGGCAGGGCGACGGCCTCGCCACCGAGGTTCGCCACGACCCTCACCCCATTGTTGCGCAGCATCAGCAGCTCGTCGCCGGGTGCCGAGAGCCACCGGATCGAGCCCTGCGCCAGCCGGTGCCGCCGCCGCAGCGCCAGAGCGGCGCGATACAGCTCGAGCGTGCTGCCGGCACGACCGCGCTGACGGTCTCGGGCCAGGGGTGCCCAGGCGACGGGCTGCGGAAGCCAGCTCGCCCCGCTCGGGCTGAAGCCGAAGGCCGGCGCTTCGGCCTCCCAGGGGATGGGCACGCGGCATCCGTCTCGTCCGTACTTCTCACCCGCGGTGCGGAACCAGGAGGGATCACGCCGCGCCTCGTCGGGGAGGTCGACCGCTTCGGGCAACCCGAGCTCCTCGCCTTGGTAGAGGTAGGCGCTGCCGGGGAGGGCGAGCATGAGGAGCGAGGCGGCACGGGCCCGGCGGGCGCCGAGCTCCGGGTCGACCAGGGGAGCTGTGCGCGGCCCGAGGCCCTCGCCCTGCGGCACCGGGGTGACGAGTCCGAGCCGGCTGGCATGGCGGATGACGTCGTGGTTCGACAGCACCCAGGTGCTCGGCGCACCGACCGACTCGAACGACGTGATGGAGTCGTCGATCACCGTGCGGAGTGCGGGTGCCTCCCACGGCGTCTCGAGGTACGAGAAGTTGAAGGCCTGGTGCATCTCGTCGGGACGCACCCAGTCGGCGAGGCGCTGCAGCGGCTCCACCCACGCTTCGGCGCAGAGCACGCGGTCGCCGTCGTACTCGTCGAGCACGGCGCGCCACTCCCGCCAGATCTCGTGCAGCCCCTCCTGCAGCATGTACGGCGGGTTCGGGCCCTCCTTGGTCAGGCCCACCGTCGGGTCGACGCCGACCAGGGGGAGGAGCTCCTGCGGGTGGTAGTCGGGGAAGTCCTCGGCCTTGATCATGCCGTGCGCCACGTCGACGCGGAAGCCGTCGACCCCCCGGTCGAGCCAGAACCGCAGGATGTCGACGAAGTCGGCGCGCACGGCGGGGTTCCGCCAGTTGAGGTCGGGCTGGGTCGAGTCGAAGATGTGCAGGTACCAGTCGCCGTCGGGCAGCCTGCTCCAGGCCGGGCCGCCGAAGGTCGACTGCCAGTTGCTCGGCGGGAGGGACCCGTCGGGGCCCCGGCCCGCGCGGAACAGGTAGCGGTCGCGAGCTGCCGACCCGGGCGGCGAGGCGAGTGCCCGCTGGAACCACGGATGCTGGTCGGAGCTGTGGTTCGGGACGATGTCGATGATGACGCGGAGACCGTGCCGGTGCGCCTCGGCGAGCATCTCGTCGAAATCGTCGAGGGTGCCGAACAGCGGGTCGACGTCGCAGTAGTCGGCCACGTCGTAGCCGCCGTCGTTCTGCGGCGAGGTGAAGAAGGGGGACAGCCACACGGCGTCGACGCCGAGGTCGGCGAGGTGCTCGAGTCGCCTCGTGATGCCGGCCAGGTCGCCGATGCCGTCGCCGTTCGAATCGGCGAAGGAGCGCGGGTAGACCTGGTAGATGACCGCGGTGCGCCACCAGGCGGACTCCTCGAGGCGATCGTCGGTGCGGGCGGTCGTCGGGGCCGAGATGGTCATGTTCCTGCTTTCAGAGTGTGCGGTGCCGTGAGCTGGCGGGTGGGCCGACGCGGCCGTCGACCCACCCGGGGAGCATCAGCCCTGCGCCCAGTCCTCGGTCCAGCCGCCCTTCTTCACGTTCTGGGCCGCGACCTGCTCCCACGAGGCCTGCAGGTCGGCGAGCATCTGATCGGTGTCCTTCGTGCCGAGCAGGTAGCCCCCGTAGAGGTCTTGACCGTCGGTGCCCTCCGGCGGGTAGATGGCGGCGCCGCCGAGCTGACGGGGCTGGAGCCAGTCGCTGCCGGTGAACGCCTGCAGGTTCTCGGGCACCGCGGCGTCGTTCAGCGCCGAGAGGCTGCCGGTGTCGGCGAGCCACTCCGAGGCCTTGTCGGGAGCGGTCATGTACTGCAGGAACTTCACCGCGGCGTCGAGCTTCGGTCCCTCGATGTTCGCCGGAATGACGTAGGCCGTGCCGTAGATCGAGGCGCCGTAGCGGGCGTTGATGCCGTCGGCGTACTCGGTCGTCTCGCTCGTGATGGTCGGGAAGGGCATCGCCGAGACGGTGAAGTCGGCCTCGCTCTGCACCGTGGAGTAGCCGAACGACGAACCCCACGCCATCGCCGCCTTGCCGCTGACGAAGTCGGCCTGGTTGATGACCGCGGCGCCGGTGCCGGTGACGCCCGACCAGTTCGGCGTGGCGAAGTCGGTGTAGAACTGCTTGAGCAGTTCGAGCGACTCCCGCAGTTGGGGGATCTCGGTCGCCTTCACCTCGCCGGTGAGCACGCCGCGGGCCCAGTCCTTCGAGGTCAGGGCGTTGTTCGTGCCGGGCTCGCCCTTGGCGTCGAAGACGTTGAGGGTGTCGTAGACGGCATGGGTCACGAGCTGGTCGGCGATCACCTCGAGTGTCCACATGAGGCCCTGCGGAGCGTTGTCGGCGGCGAACGGCGTGTAGCCGGCGGCCTTCAGCTTCTCGGAGGCCGAGACCAGGTCGGCCCAGGTCTCGATCGGCGCCTCGACGCCCACCTCCTCGAAGATCTCGGCGTTGTAGTAGATCACCGGGATGAAGACGTTGAACGGGATGAACTCGTTGTTGCCCTCGGTGTTGTACGTGACGGGGTTGTTCGGGCCGAACAGGTCGGGGTTGAACACGTCGATCCAGGCCTCGTTGCCCTCGACGTAGGGGTTCGGTGCCGCCAGGTAGTCGTTCAGCGAGTGCACCATGTAGGGCTGGTGGGGCGCCTGGTTGAAGACCAGCTCGGGGGCGGTTCCCGCCGACAGCTGGGTGGCCAGCGTGTCGCTGAACGACGAGAGCGGGAGCACCGTGGTCTCGACGTCGATGTCGGGCTCGAGCTCCTCGAAGCGGGCGACCTGGGCCTCCCATTCGGGCCCGAACGAGGAGGGGTCGGAGTTCCACTGGTTGGGGCCGGCGACGGTGATCGTGACCTTGTCGGCCGAGGAGTCGGAGCTGCCCGTGCAGGCGGCTAGGGTGACACCCAGGATCGCCGCTGTGGCGGCTGCCGCCACACGGCGGACTGTGCGAGGCTTCATTGCCATCCAATCTGTGAATGAGACTGCAGGACGTCTCAGTGGTCGAACACAGTATTCACATGTTAAACTCAATCCGTCAAGACGAAGGTGAAGGTGGCGGCGTGGCCAAGCTCCCCATGTACCAGCAGATCAAGAAGGATCTGCTGAAGCGCATCGCGCAGGGCGACTACGATCCGGAGCTTCCGTTCACCACCCAGCGCGAGCTGTGCGACCGCTACGGCGTGAGCATGCTCACCGCCGCTCGCGCCCTCAGTGAGCTGCAGCAGGCCGGGGTGCTGACGAGCTCGCGCGGCCGCGGCACCTTCGTCGCGGCGCACCGCCCGATCGACCCGGCGCTCAGCGAGGGCGCCCGGCCGGCGACCGTGACCTGCATCATCCCCGCCCTCACCAGCGGCGACGTGATGGATGTGGTCCGCGGCATCGAGCGCACGGCGGCCGCCCGGGGTTTCACCACGACGATCGTCAGCACCGACGGGTCGTGGGACAAGCAGCGCGAGGCGCTGCGGCGCGCGGCGAACTCGTCGGCGGTCATCCTGTACCCCGTCGACGGGCCGGGTGACGTCGAGTCGGTGCAAAACCTCCGGAGCGCCGGCATCCCCGTGGTGTTCATCGACCGCTACTGGCACGAGCTCCCCTGCGCCGCGGTCGTCATCGACAACCACGACATCGGCTATCAGCTGGCCTCGCGCATGATCGGCCGGGGCTTCGAGCGCATCGGCGCGCTCTGGGTCGAGACCGACTGCACCAGCGTGCGTGATCGCCAGGCTGGTCACATCCGCGCGCTCAAGGAGCACGAGCTCGAGATCGACCTCGACCGCATGGCCATGCTCGACTACCTGAGCCAGTCCACCGACGTGCGTCAGGAGATCCTCACCGCCGCGGTCGCCGCCGGCAGCACCCCGCCCGCGTTCATCTGCGCCAACGGCTTCGTGCTCGAGCAGGCGATGAGCGACGCCCTCGAGCTCGGGCTGCGCATCCCCGAAGACATCGACTTCGCGGGCACCGACCGCAAGGTGGGGACGGCCTCGTCGATCCCGGCGCTCACGGCCGTGACGGCCATCCTGCCGCAGGGGCTGCTGGGCGACACGGCGGCGCGCATCGCCTGCGACGCGGCGCTCGAGGGGCGCCTTCCCCCGTCGTCGCACACCATCCTGAGTGCGGAGTTCCAGGAGCGCGAGAGCTCGTCGTTGCGGCTGCGCCTGGTGCGGTCGGGCCAGGGGTGAGTTGATCTCCGCACATTAACATGTGAATATGAGGCCATGGCATCGACGATGATGAGAACCGAGACGAGCGACGCGGAGCCCGCACCAGCCGGGGAGGCGAAAGCGCCCGCGTCTCCGGCGCCGCGCCGCCGCCCGAGGCGCCGGGTGGCCTGGTGGGCCTATCTGGTGCTCGCGCCCACCATCGCGCTGCTCGCCGTCTTCGGGTACTACCCGGGCCTGTCGGGCATGTTCTACTCGTTCTTCGACTGGCGGCCGGCCTTCGACTCCACCTTCATCGGCCTGGAGAACTACCAGCGCATGCTCACCGACCCGGTGTGGCTGCAGTCGTTCGCCAACCTCGGGGCCATCTTCCTGGCCTCCGTGACCCTGATGTGGATCTTCCCGCTCATCGCGGCCGAGCTCGTCATCTCGCTGCGCAGCACGCGCCTGCAATTCCTGTTCCGCACCCTGCTCATCGTCCCGCTCGCCTTCCCGGGTGTCGTCACCGTGCTGCTCTGGGGCTTCATCTACGACCCGAACTCCGGCGTGCTGAACGAGCTGCTGTCATCGCTGGGGCTCGAGGCCCTCCGCGGCAACTGGCTCGGCAACCCGCAGACGGCGCTGCTCGCGCTCATCTTCGTGCAGTTCCCCTGGGTCGCGTCGCTGCCGTTCCTCATCTTCCTCACGGGCCTCCAGAACATCCCCGGCGAAGTGTTCGAGGCCGCGGCGATCGACGGTGCCAACCGCTGGCAGCGTTTCGTGCACCTCGACCTCCCGCTGCTGTTCGGGCAGGTGAGGGTGCTGTTCTTCCTGGCCATCGTGCAGGTGCTGCAGTTCGGCTTCTCCGCCTACCTGCTCACCGGGGGCGGGCCCGACAACGCCACGATGGTGCCGGTCATCCGTGCCCTCGACATGGCGTTCGGCGCCAGCGAGTGGGGCTACGCCGCTGCGCTGTCGACCACCCTGTTCGTGTTAATCCTCCTGCTCAGCCTCGCGTCGCTGCTGGTCGGACGGGGCAAGAAAGGAAACGTCGATGTCGACTGAAGCCCTCGCCCGGGTCGGGAGCCGCACCCGGCGCCGTCGCACGGCCACGCAGGCCGCCGTCATCATCGTGCTGAGCGTCATCGCCGGGGTCGGGCTGTTCCCGTACCTCTTCATGCTCGGCACCTCGTTCAAGTCGAACGAGCAGTTCTACGACAACTTCTGGGGCATCAGCTTCCCGCTGCAGTTCGACAACTACGCCGTCGCCTGGAACCAGGTGAACCCCTACCTCGTCACCTCGCTCATCGTCGCCGCGGCCTCGACCGTGGGCACCATCGCATTGGCGGCGACGAGCGCCTACGTCATCGCCCGCTACCGCTTCCTGGGGCGCAACCTGCTGTTCGTCTTCGTGCTCGTGCTCATGATGATCCCGAACGTGGCGAGCATCATCCCGTTGTTCGTGCTGGTGCGCGACATGGGCATCCTCAACACCTACTGGGTGCTCATCATCCCGCAGATCGCCGGCGGCCTGGTGCTCGCCATCATCCTCATGAAGACCTTCTTCGAAGGGGTGCCGCAGGAGCTCTTCGACGCGGCTCGCATCGACGGCGCCTCCGGTCCCCGACTGTTCTTCTCGATCATGCTGCCCCTGTCGTACCCCATCATCGGCACAGTGGCGCTGATGACGGTGATCTCGGTGTGGAACGAGTTCTTCTGGCCGTTGCTCACCATCACCGAGAACTCGCTGCGCACCATCCCCGTCGGGCTGTCGTTCTTCCAGGGGCAGAACGCGACGCAGTGGGGCCCGCTGTTCGCGGGCTACGCCATCTCGAGCATCCCGTTGCTGCTGCTGTTCACCTTCTTGTCGAAGTGGTTCCTCGCGGGCATCCAGGGCGGCATCGCCGGGACGTCGAAGTGAGCCGCGCCCCGTCCATCCAGCTCTACACGCTCCGCGAGCACCTCGAGGCCGACCTCCCCGGCACACTCGACGCGCTCGCCGCGCGCGGCTTCACCGAGGTCGAGCCGTTCCGCTTCCCCGAACGCGCCGGGGAGTTGCGCCCGGCGCTCGCCGCGGCGGGGCTCTCGACGCCGACCCTGCACGGGAGGCTGCTCACGGAGGGTGTCGACCCGCTGCGCGTGCTCGATGCGGCCGCCGGGTTCGGCCCCGCCACGGTCGTCGAGCCGCTCGTCGATGCCTCGCGGTGGGCCACCGCCGACGAGGTGCGCCGAACAGCGGATGCTCTCAACACGCTCGTAGACGAGGCGGCGGCCCGCGGGCTGTCGCTGGCCTATCACAACCACTGGTGGGAGACGGAGTATCGCGTCGAGGGCGAGGTGGCGCTCGAGTACTTCGCCGCACACCTCGCTCCCGACGTCGGTCTCGAGCTCGACATCTACTGGGCGCTGGTCGGCGGGGTCGACCCGGTGGCCCTGCTGCAGCGGCTCGGCGACCGCGTGGTCGCGCTGCACGTGAAAGACGGGTCGCTCGGCAAGGACGGTTCTGGCCAATCGGCGCTCGGCACCGGGTCGGTTCCCGTGGTGGAGGCGCTCCGCGCAGCACCCGGGCCGCGACGGGTGCTCGAGCTCGACTTCTTCGACGGCGATGTCTGGGAGCCCGTCGACGCGGGCCGCGCCTTCCTCGAGCAGCACGACGGGCGCTGAGCGTCCACGACCCGCGCCGCGCTCTGCGCGGGGCCGTCCACACGCATGCTCTTGTGCCCGAGCACTTAACATGTGAATATAAGCCGCACGCAACGACGCGTTAGGAGCATGATGAATTCCGAGAACACCGGCCTCACCCGACGATCCTTCCTCCAGGTGGCTGCCTCGCTGACCGTCATCGGCGGAGTGGGCTACGCGGCGCCCGCCTCGGCGACAGCCCTCGGCGGCGCGGCGATCGCGCCGCTCGACCTGGTGCTCCCGGCCGGCACGCTCCCTCGAGGCACCTCGGCCCGGTACCTCATCGAGGAGGACTTCTTCTTCATGGAGAAGACCCGCTACCCGCTTCCCGACGCGTGGGACACCGATCAGGCGGGTGCGGTCATCACCCAGCAGTACGGGCGGTGGTTCCGTGTCGCCGACTCGAGCGCGCAGCTGCCGGTGCTGCTCATGCGCCCGTTCCAGCCGCAGAGCGCCGGGGTGCTGCGCCTGGAGTTCCGCTTCGAGCCGAACAGCGCCTCCCTCGACGGCGTCTCGTTCCTGCTCCGCGACGGCACGACGACGGTGCTCGAGCTGCGGGTGACCGGTTCCACCCTCGGGCTCCGGCAGGCGAGCGGGCCCGACGTCGCGCTCAGCTCCGTGGTCGCAGACACTGAGATGGCCGTGCGGGCTGTCGTCGACCTCGACGGCTCCGTGGCGAGTGTCTTCGTCAACGGCGTGCAGAAGGCGACCGGGGTGGTTCTGCTCGCCGACGGAGGAGCCGACAACCTGCTCGTGGCCAGCTCGGAGGGCGCGCGGTCGGACTTCTTCTTCGGGCCGGTGCGGCTGTACCGCGACACGGTCATCAACGAGCAGTTCCTCGACGTGATGCCGGGCACCGTGCCGACGGCCTGGACGGCGGCAGCGAGCGGAACCGCCCTGACGGTGGTCGAACGGATGCACTCCACCTGGGTCGACAGGTTCTGCCTGCAGGCGGTCGGCGGCTCCTCCGGCGGCGGGCTGGCGTTCCCGGCGGCCCTCGCGGGCTTCACGGCCACCGACCCGCACTGCGTGACGGAGTTCCGCATCAAGATCGAGACCGCGGGCACCGTGCTCTACCGCGTGACGCTCGCCGACGGCAAGCGGATGCTGCTGCGCTTTGGCGCCACGACCATCGACGTCATCGACCACGACAACGACGTGCTGGTGAGCTACGGCTACCGGCGCGACTTCTGGAACCACCTCACTGTACGCATCGACGTCACCGGGTCGTTGCTCGACGTCGCGGTGAACGGTGCGAGCATCCTGAGCGGCACCTCGGTGTTCGGCGGCGCGGCGAGCGCGAGCAACACCCCCGCATCGGCGAGCTTCGACCTGCCGGCCGGAACGCGCATCCTGCTCGACGACGTTAAGGCGTACTGGGAGGGGCCGCTGCCGCTCGACTACGCGCCCGCACCGCAGGCCGTCGCGCCGGCCGGCGACCACGCCATCGGCATGTCGGAGTTCGGCGGCTGGCGCACCGGTCACCACCTCGGCTGGGACCTCATCACCCGGTTCCCCGAACGCAAGCCCTACCTCGGCTGGTACGACGACGGCATCCCCGAGGTCGCCGACTGGGAGAACACCTGGATGGCCGAGGCCGGCGTCGCGTTCCGGATGCAGTGCTGGTTCAGGCCCCTGGCCGGAGTCGGGCAACCGATCAAACTGCCCGACCTGCACCACGCGCTCCACGACGGCTACTTCCCGTCGGAGTACGGCGACGCGCTCAAGTTCGCCATCATGTGGGAGAACGTCGCGAGTGGACAGACCAACTCCACCGACTTCCGCCAGAACATCGTGCCCTACCTCATCGAGTATTACTTCCGCGACCCCCGGTACTTCTGCATCGACGGCAAGCCCGTGTTCTGCATCTACAACTCACGCACACTCATCAGCAACTTCGGCTCGGCGACCGCGGCGAAGGCCGAGCTCGACTACCTGCGCACGGCGATCCAGGCCCTCGGGTTCCCGGATGTCGTCTACCTCACGATCGGCGTCGCGCCCGAGGCCGCGCAGCTCGGCATCGCGGGGGAGTACGCCTACTCCTACGACGGCTACCCCGCCCTGCAGGAGGCGCTCATGACCGCGCGCCACGCGACGAGCCCGCTGCAGGTGCTCTCCACGCTGGCGGTCGGGCGCGACGACCTGCCGTGGATCCGCACGCAGGGCCGCATCATGCCACCCGGCGAGTTCCAGCAGATCGCCGAGTGGGCGCGCGACGACTACATCCCCTCGCTCCCCGCCGGGCACCTCGGCCGTCGGCTCACGATGCTGGCGAACTGGAACGAGTGGGGCGAGGGGCACTTCATCCAGCCGAGCGACTACAGCGGATTCGGCTTCCTCGAAGCCATCCGCGACACCTTCACCTCGTCGACGGTGGCGAGCACGCGGCCCACCGCTGCCCAGCAGAAGCGCCTGCAGAAGCTCTACCCCTACGACCGGGCGCTCTCGCCGGCGCTCGGCACCCCGCCTCCCGAGGTCGGCGACTTCACGACCGAGTGGGACTTCGGCACCGACGGCGACCTCGAGGGCTGGACCGATCTCGGCGGGCTCAGCGGGCTCGAGGCCACCGGCGGCGCGCTGCGGGCGACGAGCGTCGCCGCCGACCCGCGGGTGGTGTCGCCGGCGGGTCTGGGGCTGGAGGCGGCCGAGCATCCGTACCTCCGCATCCGCATGAAGAGCACGCCCATCCAGCAGGGCGAGATCTTCTTCATCACCGAGAGCGACGGCGTCTACAGCCAGTCGAAGGGCTCGCGCTTCATGGCCATCCCCGCGCCCGGCGAGGAGTACGGTCAGGCGGATGTTCCGATGTGGCGGGTCTCGACCTGGCGGGGGCGCATCCATCAGATCAGGATCGACCCGATCACCGACCTCGGTGACTTCGCCATCGACTACGTCGGGGTGCGGAACGTGCCGATGACCGGTCCGCGCGTGCGCCTGAACGGGGTGCTCGAGTTCCACCGCCGGCCCGAGGTTGCGGGCGGAGTGGTGTACGTGTCGATCGAGCAGGTGTTCCTCGCGGTGGGCGGGCGTGCGGGAACGGCGCCCGACCGCGACGCGGTGCACATCGCGCGCGGCAGCGACACCGTCACGCTGCCCACCACGGGCACCACGGTGCGGCACAACGGGAACGACGTCTCGATCGAGGCACCGCTGCGCGAGATGGCCGACGGGAGCTTCGGGGCGCCCGCCTCGTTCTTCGCCGACGTGCTCGGGTTCGAGGTCGAGTGGAATGCCAGCACGCAGGAGCTGTCGATCACCGGCACGCCCATCGTCATCACGGTGAAAGCCGACGGATCGGGCGACTTCACGACGCCGCAGCAGGCGAACGAGTCGATCCTCGACGCCTCGGCGGTCATGCCGTACGTCATCGAAGTGCATCCGGGGGAGTACCTCGGCCGGGAGTGGACGGTGAAGCCGCACGTGACGGTGCGCGGCACCGACCGCGCCACCTGCGTGCTGCGCGGCGACCTGCCCGACGATGCGACGGATGCGCAGATCACCAATTCGTCGACCCTCTGGCTCTCGGGCACGGCAGCGCTCGAGAACCTCACCATCCTGGCCAAGAACATGCGCTACGCCGTGCACGACGAGGCGCAGGGAGCGAACGTCGACGCCGTGCACACGATCACCAACTGCCGCATCGAGCACGCGGGCAATGACGCGGCACGCGCCTGGCGCACGGCCAACCCGGGCAGCGGTCTGTCGCCGGCGAACGTCTGGCTCTACGACCGCCCGTACGGCTACGGCTCGGGGTCGGGCGTGCACGTGACCATCACCGACAGCACGCTGGTGGGCACGAAAGAGGCCTTCTACATCCACACCAACAAGGACTTCACCGCCCCCACCGTGAACGTGCTCGAGAACTGCGAGCTGCAGCGCACGGGTGCCGCTTTCGGGGTGGTGTCGGCGACGCAGTCGCTTGGATCGGGAACCGCCGACACGGTGACGTTCACCGACTGCACCTGGTCGCCCGGGTACATCGACGACACCGACACCCCGTGGATCACGGCGCGGCCCGAAGGTCAGGTCGCGAACCATGCCGAGATCGTGCAGACGGTGAACGGCACGGCGCCGCTCGGCTACCTCCCGCGACAGCGCGGGCTCGCCCTGCGGGTGTTCACCACCGCGACCTCGACCGGCACGACGCTCACGCTGTCGGGCTCGGCGGTGCCCGTGCTGTTCGGCACGCCGACCTCACGGGCCGGCGGGGCCGGACTCCCGGCGTACGTCTTCGGCAGTGTCGACATCTCGGGCATCCTGGTGGGGTTGCAGTCGAACACCACGGTCGCGAACACCCTCGGACGGCGCCTGGGTGATCGCACGCTGAACCCCGTACAACTCGTGGTCACGACGGGCGGGCAGAGCCGCACCGTGACCTTCGACCAGAACCACACGACGCAGACCAACGCGACGGTCATCGCGACCATCAACCAGGCCATCAGCGGACTCGCGCAGGCCGCGGAGTTCCAGGTGCCGCAGAACGAGGTGTACCCGTCGTTCCCCGACCGCGAGCTGTCGCGCACGGCGAGCGGGCCCTTCGCCGTCGGCCGCTGGTTCGCCGTGGTCGACCGCGGCACCGGCAAGGTCGACGCGGCGACGACGGCGGCGCAGCCCGCCGACGTGGTGGGGGTGTCGCTGAACCGCATGGTGCCGGGAGAGACCGGGCGCATCCTCACCTCCGGATACCTCCACCGGTCGCAGCTGTCGGGGCTCACCTCGACGACCATCCCCGCCGGAGCGACCGTCTACCTCTCCGACACCAACTCCGGGCAGTTCAGCCTCAGCGGCACCCGTGCCATCGGCACCGCCGTCGCCCAGGACTGGCTCGGCTTCCGCACCCCCTGAGCCGCTTCGTCTCCCCACCCTCGAAAGGGCTACCATGTTCGCGAACCTGAACGGCTGGCACCTCCTCATCGTGCTCGTCGTCGTCCTCCTCGTCTTCGGCGCCACCCGTCTCCCCGCCCTCGCCCGCGGCGTCGGCCAATCCCTCCGCATCCTCCGCACCGAAGTCGTCGCCCCCGACCGCCCCGCCCCCGAGGCCGCCCCCGGGGACGTCGCCGAGCCGCACCCGCCGAAGGGGTGATCGCAGCGCCGCGCCGCCGCTCAGGGGGCCGCGCCAGCGCCCTGCACGTCGGCGATGACGCCGAGCACGAGCGCGATCGACGCGACCACCAGCAGCCCCGCGGCGATCGTGCGGCCGAGGACGGCCCGACCGGCACGTCGCCGCGCGGGCAGCGACGCCACGAGCAGCACGGCGATGCCCACCAGCAGCACACCACCGGCGATGCCCAGCGCGAGCAGGGCGCCGGCTTCGAGCTCCGGCGTGTGGAGGTAGCCGAGCAGCACCGCGCCGGCGTAGACGATCGCGGCGGTGATGACTCCGGCGAGCACCCGGGTGAGAACGTCACGCCACAGCTTCTGTTCGCTCAGCCAGGCTCCGGGGAGCTGCCACCACCGCAGGTTCGGGCCATCGCCCCGCTCGCTCATCTCCGAACACTATCCCGGCACGCACTCGGGCGGCGCGGTGAAGGGGATACGCTCACGAGCATGTGCACTCGCATCCTGTGGAACACCAACGATGTCGCCACAACCGTCGCCCGCTGCATGGACTGGGCGGTCAGCGACGAACCCGAGCTCTGGTACCTCCCGCCCGGGCTCACGCGCAGCGGGAACGCCGATCACGAATCGCTCACCTGGACGTCGCAGCATGGCAGCGTCGTGACCAGCATGTGGGGGATGGGCACCGTCGATGGCCTGAACGACAAGGGCCTCGCCGCCCACGCTCTCTACCTCGACCCGGACGACGTCGCGTTCCCCGCCGCCGACGGGCGACCCTCGGTGGCCAACGCGCTGTGGGTGCAGTACCTGCTCGACACCTACAGCACCGTCGCCGACGCCATCGCCGACATCGACCGCGTGCGCATCACCTCGCCCCTGTTCCGTGGCATCGAACTCGGCGTGCACATCGCGCTCGAAGACGCCAGCGGAGACTCCGCGATCATCGAACCCCTCGACGGCTCGCTCGTGGTGCACCACGGCCGGGAGTTCGCGGTGATGGCGAACTCGCCGACCCTCGACAAGCAGCTCGAGAACCTCGCCCGGTACCGTCCGTTCGGCGGGGAGCTGCCGCCGCCCGGTGACATCACGTCGGCCGACCGGTTCGTGCGCTCGTCCTACTTCTTGCACTACCTTCCCGAGCCCGAGAGCGTCGAGGAGGCCGTCGCCGGGGTGTTCCAGCTCATCGCGAACGTGTCGGTGCCCTACGGAGCTCCGTACTCGACCGGCGACGTGTACCCGACGTGGTGGCGCGCCGGCGCCGACCTCACGAACCGCATCTACTACTTCGGGTCCACCCGCAGCCCCAACATCTTCTGGATCACCCTCGACGACCTCGCCGTCACCCCCGACGTACGAAAACTCGACCCCCGAGACCCCACCCGAGTCGGCGACCAGACCAGCCAGCTCGAACCGGCTTCACTGCTGTACTGAACCCGAGACCTCCGGCCGGTCGAACCAGCGAGACGGATGCGCGCGGCGGCGCACGGCGGGCGCTCAGTGGGGCGAGCCTATGATTGCGCATGAGCTCGAAGCTGTGGGCGGCGGTAGCCGGGGTGGTGTCGGCGGCAGTGGTGCTGGCAACAGCCGAAGTGGTCGCCGTCTTCGTCGGCGCGGAGTCGAGTCCGCTGTTCGCTGTGGGATCGCTGGCGATCGACCTCGCGCCGCCAGGGGTCAAAGACGTCATGATCGGGCTGTTCGGCACGGGCGACAAGGCCGCGCTGCTCGTCATCCTCGGCATCGTCGTGCTCGCGCTCGCCGCAGCGGCCGGCCTCCTCGAGCAACGCCGCCCGCCGCTCGGCATCATCGTTCTCGTCGTCGTCTCGGGCGTCGCCGTCCTCGCCGTCACGACACGCGCCGGCGCGACCCCGTTCTCCGCCATCCCGACCGTCTTCGGCATGATCGTCGGCGCCGTCGTGCTGCGTCTCCTCATCTCCCGCCTCCGCACCTGGGAACTCGACGCAACCCCCGCATCCCCCTCCACCTCCCCCTCCCGCGCGCCGGCCCCCGGCCGCGCTGCGGGTGAAGGGGATGAGGGCTCCGGTGTGGCGGGCGTCTACGGGCAGAGCCCTCATCCCCTTCACCCGCAGCGCCCCCGAACAACCCCCGCACCACAGACAACCCCCACGACCCGCGTTGACCGCCGCCGCTTCCTCACCGCCACCGGCATCGCCGCAGTGGCAGCCGTGTTCGCCGGCGTGATCGCCCGCTCGATGAACGCCACAGCCACCGCCGTCAGCGCCGTCCGCGACTCCATCGCCCTCCCCGCCGCGGCCACGAAGGCGGAGCCGGTGCCGGCAGGCGCCGCGCTCGACGTCGACGGCATCACCCCCTACGTCACCGGCAACGACTCCTTCTACCGCATCGACACCGCCCTCCAGGTGCCCCAGGTGAACGCCGACACCTGGTCGCTCAAGATCACCGGCATGGTCGAGCAGGAGGTCGCGATCAGCTTCTCCGAACTGCTCGCCCTCCCGCTCGAGGAGCACCTCGTCACCCTCGCCTGCGTCTCGAACGAGGTGGGCGGCGACCTCATCGGAAATGCGCTGTGGCTCGGCTACCCGATTCGCGAGCTGCTCGCCCGCGCGAAGCCGCTCGAGGGTGCCGACATGGTGCTCTCCACCAGTGTCGACGGCTTCACCGCGGGGTCGCCCCTCGAGGCGCTCACCGATCCCGACCGGGTGGCGATGCTCGCCGTCGGCATGAACGGCGAGCCGCTCCCGGTCGAGCACGGATTCCCGGTGCGCATGGTCGTCGCCGGCCTCTACGGCTACGTGTCGGCGACGAAGTGGGTCATCCAGCTCGAGGTCACCCGCTTCGCCGACGCCCAGGGCTACTGGACCCCGCGCGGCTGGTCGGCCCTCGGCCCGATCAAGACCGAGTCGCGCATCGACGTGCCCTCGGCGGGCGCGAGCGTCTCCGCCGGAACCGTGCCCGTCGCCGGAGTGGCCTGGGCCCAGCACACGGGCATCGCGAAGGTCGAGGTGCGCATCGACGACGGCGACTGGCAGGAGGCGCGCCTCGCCGAGACCTCCGGCCCCGACACCTGGGTGCAGTGGCTCTACCCGTGGGAGGCCACCTCCGGCAGCCACACCTTGTCGGTGCGCGCCACCGACGCCTCGGGCTACACGCAGACCTCCGACCAGGCGCCCCCGGCGCCCGACGGCGCCACCGGGTGGGATGCGCACAGCGTGACCGTGAACTGAGCGGATGCGCGGCGGCGATGCGGATGCGCGGGGGCGAGCCGCGCATCCGTTCGGCCTCAGCCGATCAGCGACGGCCGCAGGTCGCGCAGGGTGCGGTGCCGCGTGAGCCGACGCGTTCCGAGGTACGACACCAGCAGGGCGCCGACCAGCCAGAAGAACAGGGCCCCCGCATCCGCCCCCGCCAGCGACAGGTTGCCGCCGTACATGAGCTGACGGATGCCGTCGACCGCGTGACTCATCGGCAGGATCTGATGCAGCACCTGTAGCGGGCCGGGCAGGGTCTGCCAGGGGAAGGTGCCTCCGGCGGTCACGAGCTGCAGCACCATGAGCACGAGCCCGAGGAACTGCCCCACACTGCCGAGCAGGATGTTGAGCGCCAGGATGATCGTCGCGAACGTCGCCGAGGTGAGCGCCATGAAGCCGAACATGCCCCACGGATGCTCGACCTGGTACCCGAGGGCGACGGTGATGATGCCGAACACGGCAGCCATCTGGATCGCCCCGAGTACGGCCGGCGTCGCCCACCCCGCGGTGGCGACGAGGAACGGCCTCTTCATCGCGGTGACCGCGCGCCGGGAGAGCGGCTTGACGATGAGGAACAGGGCGTAGATGCCGATCCAGGCCGCGAGGCTGATGAAGAACGGGGCCATGCCGGCGCCGTAGTTGCTCGCCTTGGTGACCGCGCTGGTGTCGAGGGCGACCGGGTCGGAGATGGTCTGGGCCGAGGCCTCGCGCTGGTCGGCGGTCTGGTTCGGCACGTCGTCGAGGCCGCTGGCGAGTCCGTCGCGGAGGGTGCCGGCGCCGTCGTTCACGGTGTTCAGCCCCGTGCTGAGCGCGCTGCTGCCGTCGACGAGCTGCTGCATGCCGTTGCTCAGGTCGAGGGAGCCCTGGGCGAGCTGCTGCAGCCCGCCGCTCAGTTGCGAGGAGCCGTCGGCCGCCTGGGCGATGCCGTTCGTGAGGGTGGGGGCGTTGTCGGCGAGCTGCTGCGTGCCCGCGGCGAGCTGCGCGCTGCCGGCGGCGAGCGCGCCGATCTGCGCGTTCGCCTGCTGCACCTTCGTGTTGCCGTCGTCGATCGCGGTGCCGACCTGGTCGAGGCGCGCCAGCACGGCGGCCTTCTGCTCGGGCGTGAGGCTCGAGGCGTCGAGGATGGCCACGATGTCGGCGCGGGCGGCGGGAACCTGGTTCACCGCATCCTGAACCGTGCTCGCCACCTCGTTCGCCGTCGCCGAGAGCTGCGCGTTGCCCGCGGCGATCTGCTGGGCACCGTCGTTGAGCTGATTCGCCTGGGCAGGGAGGTCGGCCGATCCGGCGCGCAGCTGCTGAAGGCCCGAGTCGAGCTGCTGGGCGCCGACGTTCGCGGAGCCCGCGCCCTGTGCGAGTGAGAGTGCGCCCGCCGACGCGGTGGCGGTGCCGTCGGCGAGGGTCTTCGCGCCATCGGCCGCGCTCGTCGTGCCGTCGGCGAGCTTCGTGGCTCCGTCGACGGCTTCGATGAGGTTGCTGCGCACCGTGGCGAAGCCGTTCAGCAGCGACAGGGCCGCCTCCTTGCCGACGCGCTCGGTGATGCTCGCCCGCACCTTCTCGGCGACCTGGCCAGCGATGGTCGTGGCGAGGAAGCTGTTCGTGTCGTTCGTCGTGAGCTCCACCACGGCCTGCTCGGGGGTGTCTCCGGCGGCCGAGGTGAGCGCCTTCGAGAAGTCGGGGCCGAGGGTCAGGATGAAGTCGAACTCGCCGTCGCGCACACCCTCTGCTGCCTCGGCTGCGGTCGTGACCTTCCAGCCCACGGAGGCGTCGTCGAGCAGCTGCTCCTTCACGTCGTCGCCGTAGTTCACGGCCTTGCCGTCGAGGGTCGATCCGGTGTCTTCGACCACCAGGGCGACCGGGACGTCTTTGAGGTTGCCGTAGGGGTCGTTGTTGGCCCAGAGGTAGAGGCCGGCGTAGAGCACCGGCACGAGCATGAGGGCGACCAGGGCGAGGCGGGCCATGCCCGTGGCGGTGAGGCGGCGGAGTTCGGTGGCGACGAGGTGGAGGAGTTTCATGCGTCGGGGTCCTGGGGTGTGGTGTGTCGCGGGGTGGGGGGCGTGGGTGCCGTGGGGGTTGCGGGGGTCGTCTGGGTTGTCGGTGTCGTCGATGTTGCTCGGGGTCGCTGCGGGTGAAGGGGATGAGGGCTCTGCCCGTAGACGCCCGCCACACCGGAGCCCTCATCCCCTTCACCCGCAGCCGGCGCTGGGGGGAGGGCAACGTTCGGTAGCCACGTCGGTTCGGGGAGCTCCGCCGGGTGTGGGGTGGTGGGGGTGGCGGCCTCCGCCTCCTGGTGGGTGGGGAGGAGGGCGGCGGAGGGAGCGCCGCAGATGATGAGGAGGGGGTGGTGGCGGGAGGCGAGGTCGAGGGCGATGGTGTACCAGTCGGTGGGGAGGCCGCCGTGGCGGTCGGGGGAGGAGAGCACGAGGGCCTCGACGCCGGGGCGGGAGAGGGCGAGTTCGGCGAGGAGGCGGATGCGGAGTGCCGGGGGAACGTCGCGCATGGGCAGCGAGGCGAGCTGGGCGGCGGAGCGGGTCTCGGGGGTGAGGCCCTGTTCGTGGTTGGTGTGGAGCGCATCCGTGATGGTCTGCAGGATGCTCGAACGGCTCGTCGAGCGGCCGGCGTACGAGAGCTCCTCGCGCAGGGCCGTCGAGAGCCTGATGTCGGCGGGGGGCTCGCTGATCTCGGGGGCGTCGACGAGGGCGATGCGTTCGCGCAGGAGCGCGGGTTCGGCCGAGCCGTCGAGCGTGATGGTGCCCGAGTCGGGAACCATGCGCCCCGATGCGATGAGGGCGAGCACGACCGGGCGGTCGCCGGTCTCGGCCTCGACGATCGTCACCTCGCCGCTGTCGACGACGAAGCTGGTCTCGGGGAGGGGGGCGCCGTGCGAGCCCTTGCTCACGGCGATGGCTTCGATTCTCATGCGGTGTGCGCCTCGGGGGTCGTGGGGCCGGGGGTCTTCCGGCCGGGGGTCGTGGGTCGTGCGGTGGTGGGGAGCTGCAGCGAGTCGAGCAGCGCATCCGTCTCGCGCCAGGACAGCCCGGCCACCGACAGCCCCACCGACATCACGAGTCGTCGTCCCGACTCCTCGTCGAGGTCGGTGCGCACCGCCTCGTCGAGCACCGCGATCGCGGCTTCCTCCACCAGACGCGCGATGCTCTCGACGGGGATGTCGGGGCGGAAGCATCCGTCGTCGACACCCCGCCGCACGGCGTCGCGCACCGAAGTGCGCACGGGTAGCAGGGCCTCGGCGACGGTGCGCTCGAGCGGGCCGTGCACCGCGAGCTGGGCGAGCACGCGCATCTGCTGCACCTCCTGCCAGAGGGCCGCGCCGATGAGGGCGAGATGGATGCGCGGGTCGTCGTCGTGCACGCCGGCCAGCGCTCCCGAGATGCGGGCGGCGCCGCGCGTGAGGAGTTCGGCGAGCAGCTGGTCGCGGGAGGCGAAGTGGCCGTAGAGGGCGCGGCGGCTGAGTCCGGCCTCGGCGGCGACCGCGTCGAGCGACGACTCGGGGTCGTGGCGGAAGACGGTGGCGGCCGCCGCCACGATCGCCTCGCGGTTCTCGGCGGCGTCGCGGCGCGGGGCGCGCGTGGACTTGGGCAGGGTGGTGGGCACGGATCGATGATACTAACTTGCACAATACTGTGCAAGTTATCGGGGCTGTCGATCTCGGGCGGGGAATGCGCTGTGGAGCAGACTGGGGGGATGAATCCGACCGAGAGCTTCCGGGTCGCCCGCGACACCCTCATCCGTCACCGCGACGATGTCGCCGCCGCCGCGCAGGAGTTCGACTGGCCCGACGTGGGGACGAGCTTCAACTGGGCGATCGACTGGTTCGACGCCGTGGCCGTGGGGAACGAGAACCTCGCGCTGTGGATCGTCGAGGAGGACGGCTCGGAGACGAAGGTGAGCTACGACCGCCTGCGCTGGCGCTCCGACGAGGTCGCCGCGTGGCTGTCGAGCGTCGGGGTGGAGCAGGGCGACCACGTCATGCTCATGCTCGGCAACCGCGTGGAGCTGTGGGAGTCGATGCTGGCGGTGATGAAGCTGGGCGCGGTCATCCTGCCGACGACGACGCTGCTCTCGCCCGCCGATCTTGCCGACCGGCTGGAGCGCGGAGAGGTCGCGCACGTGATCGCCGACGTGAGCGAGGTGGGGAAGTTCGAGGGGCTGCCGGGCGCGGGCGGCTCGGGTCATGCGGGCGCCGCGGACGGCGCTCTCGACTTCGGGCGCATCGTGGTGGGCGGCAGTGCCGACGGCTGGCTCGACTACGACGACTCGCTCGAAGGTCTCGGCATCGCCCCCACGGTCGCCGTCTCGTCGACCGACCCGTGCCTCATCTACTTCACCTCGGGCACCACCTCGAAGCCGAAGATGGTCGTGCACACGCACACCTCTTACCCGGTCGGGCACCTGGCGACCCTGTTCTGGATCGGCGTGCGCCCCGGCGACGTCCACCTCGCCATCAGCTCCCCGGGCTGGGCGAAGCATGCCTGGAGCTGCTTCTTCGCCCCCTTCAACGCCGAGGCGACGGTGTTCGTCTACAACTACGCGCGCTTCGACCCCGCCGCGCTGCGCGCGAAGCTCGACGAGGCAGGCGTCAGCACGTTCTGCGCGCCGCCGACCGTGTGGCGCATGCTCATCCAAGCCGATCTGGGGGCGAAGCCGCGCGGCCTCCGCGAGGTGCTCTCGGCCGGCGAGCCGCTCAATCCGGGGGTGATCTCCGCGGTCGAGGAGGCCTGGGGGCTCACCATCCGCGACGGCTACGGCCAGACCGAGACGACGGCGCTCATCGCGAACCCGCCCGGCGCATCCGTCGTTCCCGGCGCGATGGGGCGGCCGCTGCCGGGGGTCGCTATCGCGATCGTCGACCCCGTGTCGGGCGAACGCGCCTCGACGGGCGAAATCTGCCTCGACCTCGGCGCCGACCCGGTGAACCTCATGGCGGGGTACCACAACGACCCCGAGCGCACGGCCTCCGCTCGCGCCGACGGCTACTTCCACACCGGAGACGTCGCCGAGCTCGCCGACGACGGCACCATCACCTTCATCGGACGCACTGACGACATCTTCAAGTCGTCCGACTACAAGATCTCCCCGTTCGAGGTCGAGAGCGTGCTGCTGCGGCACCCCGCGGTGGCCGAGTCTGCGGTGGTTCCGGCTCCGGATGCGACCCGCCACAGCATCGTGAAGGCCTACGTCGCCCTCGCCTCAGGCTGGGAACCCTCGGCCGAGACGGCCCGGGCGATCTTCGCGCACGCCCGTGCCGAGCTCTCCGCCTACGAGCGGGTGCGCCGCCTGGAGTTCTTCGAGCTGCCGAAGACCATCTCGGGCAAGATCCGTCGCGTCGAACTCCGCGAGCGCGAGGAGGCCGCCTTCGCCCGCGGCGAAGAGCTCGCCACCGAGTGGCGCGCCGACCGCCTCTGACCCGCATCCCGCCCCACCCGATCGACCCGTCACGATCCGCCCTCTGCGGGCCCTGAAAGGGCCGATCGTGACGGGTCGATCGGCGCACGGGGCTTGGTGCGCGGCGCGGGAACACGCACGGGGCGCGCGGGGTTGAGGGTGGGGTGAGTGACGGGATGCGGCGGGCCACCGTCGTGGTGATCGGGGCCGGGCAGGCGGGCCTGTCGGCCGCCTACCACCTGCAGCGGCGCGGGTTCACGAGCGCCCTCGAGTCGGCGCAGGGCTCGAACGCCCGCACGGGCCTGCCCGCGAGCGCGGACGTCGCCGCCCAGCGCACCTTCGTGGTGCTCGACGCGAACGCCGCCCCCGGCGGAGCCTGGCAGCACCGCTGGGAGTCGCTCACCATGGCCACCGTGAACGGCATTTTCGATCTCCCGGGGCTCGAGAAGCCTCCGATCGACCCGGCGGAGCCGAGCCGCACCGCCGTGCCCAGGTACTTCGCCGAGTACGAGCGGCTGAACGAGTTCCCGATCCTCCGCCCGGTGACCGTCACCGCGGTGCGCCGCGCCGGCGCCGACCTGGTGGTGGAGAGCTCGGCGGGCGAGTGGCGGGCGGCCCACGCGATCAACGCGACGGGCACGTGGACGAACCCCGTGCATCCGCTCTACCCCGGCAGCGACACCTTCCTCGGCCGCCAGCTGCACACCGCCGACTACGTCGACCTCGAGCAGTTCCGCGGGCGCCGGGTGGCCGTCGTCGGCGGGGGCATCTCGGCGGTGCAGCAGCTCGAGGAGATCTCGCGGGTGGCGACGACCGCCTGGTACACCCGGCGTGAGCCCGTGTTCCTCGACGGCGAGTTCGAGCCCGAGACCACCGGGCGCGACACCATCGCGCGCGTCACCGCCGACGTCGAGGCGGGGAAGCCCTCGAGCAGCGTCGTGTCGTACACCGGCCTCGGCTGGACCCCGTACACCCGCGCCGCCCGCGACCGCGGCGTGCTCGTGCGACGCCCCATGTTCACCCGCATCGAGCCGCACGGGGTGCGCGAGGCCGACGGCAGCTTCACGTCGGTCGACACGATCCTCTGGGCGACCGGGTTCCGGGCGGCACTCGGGCACCTCGACGGGCTCGGGCTCCGCAACGAGCTCGGCGGCATCACGATGACCGGCACCGAGACGGCGGCGGATGCGCGCATCCACCTCATCGGCTTCGGCCCCTCCCAGTCGACGGTCGGCGCGAACCGCGCGGGACGCCAGGCGGTGACGGCGATCGTGCGCGATCTCGCGACGGTGCGGCCCGCCGAGGTGTCGGTACCGGGGGACCATGTTCTTCGCTCCTGAGGAGGAGGCGGAGAGGCGTCGCCGGCGGCGAGGATGGTCGCATGACATCCGCCGCAGCAGTCTCGATCGCTCGCCATCGCAGAGCGCTGCAGATCGCGGCCGGCCTCGCGGCGTGCGTCGTTCTCGGCCTCGTGCTGGGCGGGCTGACCAGTGTCGGGCAGACCCTCCTGCCCTCCGGGGTGACGTCGTTCGCGAACTCCACCGGCGGGTGGACGATGCTCGCCTTCGCCGCCGTGTGGCTCACGCGTCTGCGCCCGCTTCCGGCGGCGTTCGGCGGCGTGCTGGTCTACCTCGCGCTCGTCGAGGGCTACGCGCTGGTGTCGGCCTGGCGCGGCTTCTTCTACGCCGACCCGTTCTCGACGATCTGGACCGTGATCGCCGTCGTCGCGGGCCCCGTGATCGGCATCGCCGCGTCGTGGGTGCGCTCGGAATCGCCGACGAGGCGGATGCTCGCCGTCGCGCCCCTCTCGGCAGCGCTGCTCGGCGAGGGCGTCTGGGCGCTGAACACGATCGCCGACACGACCGGGTGGTTCTACTGGGCCCTCGAGATCGCCCTGGCGCTGGTGTTCCTCGTCGTCGCGGTCGTGCGCGTCAGGCCCCGGATGCTCGTGCTGGCCGGCAGCGTCGCTGCAGCGCTCGGCGGTGCGGCCGCGTACGGGGCCGCGCTCGTGTGGGCGAACGGCGGCTGACCTCGGCGGCGCGCACGAGAGGGTGTCCGCTTGCTTAGGGTGAAGCCATGACGAATGACGGAACCGCGGGTGCGCATCCCGCCGAGCCGCATGCCGACGAGCCGCATCGCTCGGGTGTCGCGCAGCGGCTGAACTGGCTGCGCGCTGGTGTGCTGGGGGCGAACGACGGCATCGTGTCGGTCGCCGCGATCGTGGTGGGTGTGGCGGGGGCGACGACCGAGACGGGCCCGATCCTCACTGCGGGCGTCGCCGGGCTCGTCGGCGGCGCGATCTCGATGGCGCTCGGCGAGTACGTGTCGGTGAGCAGTCAGAGCGACAGCGAGCGGGCGCTCATCGCAAAGGAGAAGCAGGAGCTGCTCGACACGCCGGAGCAGGAGCTCGACGAGCTCACCGCGCTCTACCGCGCCCAGGGCCTCAGCGAGCAGACCGCCCGCCAGGTCGCGATCGAGCTCACCGAGAAGGACGCGCTGAGCGCCCACCTCGCCGCCGAGCTCAACATCGACCAGAACGACGTGGTGAGCCCATGGCACGCGGCCGCGGCGTCGGCGGCGGCGTTCACGATCGGCGCGATCCTGCCGATGCTCGCCATCCTGCTGCCCCCGCCCGAGCTGCGCGTTCCCGTGACGTTCGTGGCGGTGCTGCTCGCCCTCGCCATCACCGGCGCCGTCTCGGCCCAGATCGGCGGCAGCTCCCGCCGCCGCGCCACCCTCCGCGTCGTCATCGGCGGCGCCCTCGCCCTCGCCGCCACCTACGGCATAGGCGCCCTCCTCGGCGCCTCCGGCGTGGTCTGAGCTGCCGGAGACGTTCTCGGCGGGAGAGGGCTCGGTCGCCGCGAGAGGCACCTAACCGTTCGCGTGCACGACGCGGGCGGCGACCGAGCGGTCGGGGAGTCGGGGTCGGGAAGCAGAGAGGGGGGCGAGGGCTCGCGGGCGACGCGCCTCACCCGTACGCCGGCAGCGACCCCCGCACCCCGGCGGTGAACCCGCCGTCGACGTGGATGGTCTGCCCGGTGATGTACCCGGCTTCGGGCGACAGCAGGAACGCGACGCTGGCGGCCACCTCGTCGGGTGTGCCGTATCTGCCGAGGGCGAGGCGCGCGTTCCACTGCTCGCGCTCCGCGCGCGTGTGACCCGCCACCATCGCCGTCTCGATCCGGCCGGGCGCGATGGCGTTCACGGTGATCCCGCGGGGGCCGAGCTCCATCGCGAGGGTGCGCGTCAGCTGCTCGATCCCGGCCTTCGCCACCCCGTAGGCCGCGCGACCGGGCACTCCGACGGAGCCGTGCACCGAGGAGATGGCGACGAACCGGCCCCCGTCGCGCATCACTCCCGCCGCCGCCCGGTACAGAGTGAAGGTGGCGGTGAGCATCCCTTTCAGTAAGCCGTCCCAGTCGTCATCGCGCGTGTGCTGCACCGGCGACGAGATCGCAGATCCGGCTCCGCTCACCACGATGTCGAGCCTTCCGAACCGTGCGAGGCACTCGTCGACGACGGCGCCCGACGAACCGCGATCGGTGAGGTCGGCCTGGTGGGCCCAGGCGACACCGCCCTCGCGCCTGATCTCGTCGCAGACATCGGATGCGCGGTCGAGGTCTCGGTCGACCACGAGCACCGCGGTGCCGGCTGCGGCGATGCGCTGGGCCACGCGAGCGCCGATGCCTCCAGCGCCCCCGGTCACCACGGCCGCCCTCCTGTCGACGGTCACGGGTCACTCCGTGCGCAGCGGCTTGCCCGCGCTCTCGGTGATCGAGAGCAGCACGGGGATGGCGATGACGGCGAGCGCCATGAGGTAGAACGCTCCGACGAGCATGCTGCCAGTCATCCCGGTGAGCCAGGTGAGCAGGTAGGGGGCCGCGCCTCCGAAGATCGCGACCGAGAGGTTGTAGGTGATGCCGTGGCCGCTCACGCGCACCCGGGTCGGGAACAGCTCGATGAGGGTGGAGTTCGTGACGGCCGCGTACCCACCGATCGGTGCGCTCAGGATGACCAGTCCCAGCACGATCAGACCGAACTGGCCCGAGGTGATGAGCAGGAAGCAGGGGAGCGCGAGTACGAGGTGCCCGATCGCGGTGACCATGAGCACGCGCTTGCGTCCCACCCGGTCGGAGATGCGCGCGGCGATCACCTCGGCGACGATGGCGCAGGCCACGGCGATGACGACGGGTGCGAGCGCTGCGAACCCCGTGAGCTCCAGGCTGGTGCGCGCGAAGGTCGGGAGATATCCGGCGAGCATGTAGAACGACGCGGCGTTCAGCGCCGTGATGAGGAAGGCGGTGATGAGCAGCCGCCATTGCCGCGACCCGCTCAGTGCGGAGCGGATCGGGTGCTCCGACGTGTCGCCCTGCTTGGCGAGCGAGAGGAAGTACGGCGTCTCGTCGAGGCGACGCCTGATGTAGAGACCGATGATGCCGAGGGGCAGTGCGATGAGAAGCGGGATGCGCCATCCCCACTCCGTCATCTGCTCGGGCGTGAGGGTGAGCAGCAGGATGCTCGGAACGATCGTGCCGAGGAGGGTTCCGGTTCCCGCACCCACCGTGATCATCCCGACGTTGAAGCCGCGCGTGCGTGCGGGTGAGTGTTCGGCGACGAACGAGACCGCGCCCGACACCTCGCCGCCGGCGGCGACACCCTGCAGGAATCGGAGGGCGATGATGAGGATCGGAGCGATTACGCCGATCGCCGCGTAGCCCGGCACGATGCCCATCAGCGTGGTGAACACGCTCATCAAGATGATGGTGAGCGCGAGGGTTCTCTTGCGCCCGATGCGATCGCCGATCGACCCCCAGACGAAGCCGCCCAGGGGCCTGGCGAAGAACGCCACGGCGAACACGGCGAGGGTGGCCAGCAGGGAGGCCGTGGAGTCGGTGGAGGGGAAGAAGACGACGGCCAGCGTCGTGGCGAGAACGCCGTAGGTGGAGAACTCGTAGAACTCGACGATCGAGCCCACGGCTCCGCCGACGACGGTTCGTCGCACGGCACGGCGGGTGGCGGGGTCGATGTCGTTGGTCGTGAGCGACTCGATCTGTGATTCCAGGGTCATGGGAGAACCTCTCTGTTCTTCGATGGACTGCCGGTGGGAGGGGTGATCAGTGGGGTGCGGCTGAGGTGGGCCAGGGCAGCAGCTCCTCGAAGCGCAGGGCGCGGGCGTCGTCGTCGACTTCGCCGTCGGTTCCGCGCGGCAGCAGCACGCTCCGCACGGCCGACAGCACCGTGACTCCATCGCGCTCGGCGGTGGCCCGGTAGGTGAGCAGCCCGCTGCCGTCGTCGACCGGCTGCAGTGCGATCACCTCGCTCCACACGGCGATGCTGTCGCCTGCGAAGAGCGGGGCGTGCGAGCGCACCTCGGTGCACTCGATCTCGCGCAGTGCGCCCGTGCTCATGTCTTCGGTCGACAGCCCGACGGTGAGCGCGAGCGCGACCGGCGCGCTGAGCGGAAGGTCGCGGAAGCTGCCGTCGAAGTAGTCGGCGAGCGACGCGCGGTTGAAGTGCGTCTGCGCGGTGTTCATCGACAGGAGGGCGAGGGTCTGCACGTCGACCTCGGAGATCGTGTGTCCGCGGCGATGGCGCACGACGTCGCCCACCGTGAACCCGTCGAAGCTAGTCATCAGCAGCCTCCCCGCGCACCAGGCTCGCGCGGCGGAAGCGCACGAGTTCCTCCCCGTCGTCGTCGACGCCGACGGTCTCCCACTCGACGACGCTCCAGCCGGCCCGCGACCCCGAGGGGCGGGAGCTGAGCACGCGGCTCCCCGCGCGCACGGTGACGCCGGCCTCGGGCGTCTTCCCGAACCGGATGCCGTCGGCACCGAGGAACGGACCGCCCGACTCCGACAGGTCGGGCACCGACAGGCCCAGCACCACCGAGAAGACCAGGTACGGGCTCAGGCTCGTCGTCGGCTCCAGATGCGTCGCCGAGTTGAAGATGACTGCATCGGCCTCGGTGAGCATCCGGGAGCGCGAGTGCACGATGAGCTCCCCCGGCGTGAAGTCGGAGCGAGGTCGTGTGGTCATCGCTGCACCCCGATCGCGTGCACCACATGCTCACGCAGTTCGCGGAGCGACGCCTTGCCGCTCGCGAGCTTCGGAATCTCGTCGTCGCCCAGGAAGAGCACGTGCGTCGGCGTGTTGTACGCAGCAGCCCTCTCCTTGGTGAACCGGCGCAGCTCGTCGGCGGTCAGCGACTCCCCGTCGCGCAGCTCGACCACCACGGCGACGGCCTCGCCGCGCGCCTCGTCGGGCACCCCGACCGCGAACACCTGGCGCACGGCCGGGTGCAGTTCGACCACTGACTCGACCTCGCGGGGCGAGACGCTGATGCCGCCCACCTTGACCAGGTCTTTGAGTCGGGAGTGGTAGTTCATGCGGCCCTCGGCGTCGATCGACACCAGGTCGCCGGTACGGAAGTACCCGTCGTCTCGGAACACCGCGGCGGTCGCCTCGGGCTGGTCGAGGTAGCCACGGCTGAGCGGGCCGCGCACGAGGAGGTGCCCGACCGTTCCTGCGGGGAGCGGCAGTTCTGTCTCGGGGTCGACCACGAGCAGTTCCCAGCCGGGGAGGGCATAGCCGTCGATCTCCAGGCGGGTCTCCACCGCATCCGTCGCCGAGGTCATGGCGCACAGGCCGTGGCATTCGGTGAGACCGTAGATTCCGCACAGCTCGCTCACGCCGAGGTCTTCGATGGCGACACGCTTGTCTTCGTAGGAGTAGCCGGTGAGGCCTTTGCGGAGGCTGAGTCGGCGCGGTCGCTCGCGCTGAGCGTTGACGAGCGCGCGGGTCATGTTGCCGAGGCCGTAGTAGACGGTCGCGCCGGTGCGTTCCATGGTGTCGAGCGCCCGGTCGGCGTCGAAGCGCTCCTCCAGCACGAGTGCGACCCCGTGGGTCCAGGCGGCGCCGATCGCGTTGGCCGCGGCGAAGCCGTAGAAGAGGGGCACGGCGAGCCAGAGCGCGTCGTGCTCGTTCAGGCCCTGGCGTTCGCCGATCCAGTAGTTGTTCGACACGGTGCGGTCGTTCTGGGTGATGACGCCTTTGGGTTCGGCGGTGCTGCCCGAGGTGAAGAGGATGAACAGGTCGTCTGATCCTGCGACCGCTGCCTCCCTGTCGCGGAGCGCCTCGTGAGCGACGCCGGCGCCCGCGTTCAGGAACGCGTCGAGCGCGGTCGTGCCCTCGGGCGCGGTCGGCGAGAGGCAGATGACCTGCCGCACCCGCGGCGATCGGGGCGCGGCCTGGAGGAACGGGACGAAGTCGACGTTCTGCATCCCCGTCGTCGCGAGCAGCGCCACGGCAGCCGAGCGGCGGAGGGTCGCGTCGAGTTCGTCGAGCTTGTGCCAGGTGTTCAGCGCGACGACGACCCCGCCGACGCGCGCCACCGCGAAGCTCGCCAGAAGCCATTCCGGGCGGTTCGAGGCGAGCACTGCCACGCGTTCGCCGGGTTCGATTCCCGAGGCGAGGAGTGCGCGAGCCCACACGTCTACTGTCGAATCGAGTTCCCGGAAGGTCAGCGTCGTGTCTTCGAAGACGACGGCGGGGCGCTCGGGCCAGCGTTCGGCTGCGTCGCGGAGCATGGCCGTGAAGGTCGCGGGGAGGATGGTCGTCATGCCGAGACCTCCGAGTCGAGCGAGCGCAGGGCGGCGGGGAGTTCGAGGCCGGGGAGTTCGCAGTCGAGGGCGAGCACCCGGCCACCCCGAGCCACCGTCACGACGAGCTGATCGAGCCGGTCTCCGGCGAAGCAGACGTTGGTCGGCATGGAGTCGGCTCCGAGGTCGAGGGATGCACGCAGCACGCCGTCGGGCCCGAAGATCTCGACCGTGCCCGAGCTGGTGCCGGCGACGAAGAGGGTACCGTCGGCGGCGACCGCGAGTCCGTCGGGGAAGCCCCGCTCGAGGGTGACGCGGGAGACCTCCCGGAGGCCGCCGTCGACGGAGAACTCCCGCACCCGCCCGTACCGGGTCTCGGCGATGAACAGGCGGTCGGGGTCGGCGCCGAACGCGAGACCGTTGGGGTACCCGTCGGTCTCCAGCTGGAGTTCTCGCGAGCCCGTCGAGGGATCCCACGCCCACACCCGTCCGACCCGCTGCCCGGGGCCGTGCGGGTCGCCGTCCGGCTCGGTGAACCAGAGTCGGCCGTCGGGCCCGATGACGCAGTCATTGGGTGCGCCGGTCGTCACGGTGAGCGGCTGCTGCACCTCGCCGTCGACGATGCTCTGGATGCCGGGGCGGCGATCGGCGACCCCTGACCGGTGGGGCATGTGCACCCGCCCGTTCTGCGCGACCCAGGTCGTGCCGGTGCGGGACTCGTAGGCGAGACCGTTGGGGCCTCCGCCGGGCTTCGCCACCACTCGCGACGGACCGCCGCCGAGCGAGACCTCCCGGAGTTCACCCCGGGTGATGCTGGTGACGATCACCGATCGCCCCGTCCAGACCGGGCCCTCCGTGAAGCCGATGTCGGCTGCGATCGTCCTCACCGCGCCGAGAAAGGAAGCGTCTTTGCTCATGCGTATATTTGATCATATATACGAGTCCCGGCGCAAGGCCCGCACTCTCATCACGCGAACAGTCCCTTCGCCGACAGTCCCTCGATGAGGATCTCCGCTTCTGCCTCGAGGTGGCGACGGCACAGCGACGCCGCCAGCACGCCGTCTCCCTCGTTGATGGCCTCGATGATCGTAGAGTGCGCATCCCGCGCCTCGACGTCACGCGGCGAGATGGAGGTGAACAGGCTTCTGGGGAGGTTGTGCGAGAGCTGGTTGAGCACCGACCTCAGCCGGTTGGAGCCGCCGACCCGATTGATGAGCTGGTGGAACCGCCAATGCAGGTCGTAGCGCTCGGTCTCGTCGTCGGTCTCCAGCATGGCGTCGTTCATGCGTCGGAGCTGCGCGATATCGTCGTCGTCCATGCGGGTCGCCGCACGGCTGGCGGCGAGTCCGTGGATGAGGCCGCAGATGGTGTAGTGGTCGCGCAGATCCTGTTCGGTGATCTCGTTCACGAAGGTGCCACGATGCTGCTCCGTGCGCACCAGACCATCTGCCTCGAGCGCGATGAGCGCCTCGCGAACCGGCAGCCTGCTCACGCCCAGCTGCTCGGCGATCGCGTCCTGCGGAACCCGTTCGTCTGCCCGCAGGCGGCCGTCGAAGATGCGCTCCCGGATGTCCTGTGCCACGAGGCTCGCCACACCGGCGGGCTTCACGCCGCCGCCTCGTCGTGACTCCATGGCTGCCTCCCGTGTCGGATCAGATATCAGACTCTGGCATTGTATGCGCCATCACCAGATCGACAGCGACCGTCATCACGGCCGACCCCCCGCGCAGCAGGGTGCCCGCGACCTCGACCTCGCGTCGACCGCGCGACGGCGGTGCGACGCCGACGACCTCGACCCGCGCCGTGAGCTCGTCGTCAGGATAGACCGGCTGGAGGAACCGCACCGAACGCAGACCGCGGGCCGCGACGATGGGCAGGCTCCCGTACACCTCGACCGCCACCAGCCGCTGAAAGACGGCGAGCGACAGCAGCCCGCTCGCGATGACGTCGGCGAACGGCGACTCACCGGGGGGCGCCTCGAGATGGATCGGCAGCGGGTCCCACTGCCGCGCGAACCCCACCATCTCCTCGCGCGAGACGTGGTAGGCGCCCGTCATCCAGATCTGACCCGCCCGCAGCGGTGGCTCCCCGTCGAACATGGCTCGAGCGTAGCCGCACCCGCACGCGTCACAGCCCGATCGTGAGCCTGATGCCCTCCATGACGCGGTTCATGAGGTGGAGTGGCACGCGCCCTGCGGGATAGGGGTCGATGAACTCGCGGCTCACGGGCCCGAGCTGGGACACGACGGCCACGGAGTCTTTCTCGAGTCCGGAGGCGTCGGCCGGGAGCAAGACGTTTCCGGGAAACGCCTCCAGCGCGGTGTTCGACGTCAGGGGTACCACGACGACCGTGTTGATGGTCGTGGCAAGCAGCCAGTCCTCCTGGAGCACGATCGAGGGGCGCACCTTCGCCGGCTCCGACCCGCGGGGCGAGCCGAAGTCGACCCAGACGATGTCGGCGCGGGCGATCACCACTCGGTGTGCTCCAGCATCCGTCGTTCCGCCTCGCGCACGAACTCGCCGTCGGCCGAGGGTTGACCGGCCCGGGCGATGACCGCGTCGGCGAGGCGGGTGAGCTCCTTGTCGCCGTCGAGCTCGTCGGCGTAGCGGCTGGCGGCCGCGCGGAAGAACTCCGAACGGTTCATCCCGTGCCGCGAGGCGACCCGGTCGAAGCGCTCGAAGTCATCGTCGGGGAGGGAGATGGCGGTCTTCATGGAGAGAGTATAACGCGTTATACCGCTCCCGCAGCGGTCGAAGGGAGGGTGTGGCGCGCGCCACGTTGGCAGGGGACGCGCGCCACGGCTGGGGCCCGCCCCTCAGGGAGCAGGCGCGGGGGCGGGCGCGGGCCGCGCCCCCCGGCGGTTGGGCTCCTCGACGGGGGCGGCGTCGAGGTAGCTGCGCGCGCGCACCGCACCCGCCTCGTCGACGAGGTACAGCGCGAGACGAGCGGATGCGGCCGGCGGCTCGATCGTCAGCGTCACCGGAGCGCCCAGCACGAAGGGCGTCACCGCGGGAACCGCAGCGGAGAAGGCGCCACGCCCGAGCGAGGCGGGCAGCGGTGACCCCGCCGCGATCCACGCGGCTTCCACCCGCCCGGCCACCGCATCCGTGCCGTGGTGCGAGACGCGCACCGTCAGCTCGAACGCTTCGAGCGGCACCTCGATGTCGGCACCGGCGGCGCGGGGCACGAGGTCGATGACGAGGAGGGTGTCGGCGTTCACGTCGGCGGGGCGGAGGCCGCCCGAGTCCTTGCGGCGGCGGTCGGCGTCGAGGAGGCCGGCGTTCTCGTGCTCGACATCGGCGAGCTCGGTGTAGACGTAGCCCGAGTAGCGGTCGTGGCGGCGCAGCTCCTGGGTCTGCCAGCGCAGGTGCCAGGCGCGTTCGAGGCTGGTGTAGCCCTCGCCGTACTCGCTGTTGAGCAGCGGCACGCCCGTGCGTGGGAACTCTCCCGACCCGTAGAGGCTCTTGTCGACCACGAAGTCGGGACCGAGCTTCACTGGGAAGACCTCGCGCGCCCCGCTGGCGAGGTCGCGCACGTTCTCGGCCCAGGTCGCCGGGTCGGGCTCGTAGTAGTGCCAGTCGACGAGATCGCTCTTCACGTGCGCCCAGCCCGAGTTCTCGACCAGCGGCCGGGTGTGGTCGAGGGCCGCCATCGTGTCGTAGGCGTGCGCGGCGGCCTCGGCGCGGCGGCGGCTGCCCGGGATGTCCCAGTCGAGCCCCCACTCCTCGTTGTACAACCCCCACACCACGATCGACGGATGATTGCCGTCGCGTCGCACCATCGGCTCCAGTTGGTCCTCGAACAGGGCAGCTGCCTCCGGGCTGAAGCGGCTCGGCGCTGCGGGCTCGGCCCACACGAGCATGCCGAGCTCGTCGGCGCGGTGGAGCCACCGCGGCTCCTCGAGCTTGAGGTGCTTGCGCACCATCGTGTAGCCGAGCTCGCGGGCGAGGTCGAGGTCGGCGAGCAGCGCCTCGTCGCTCGGCGCGGTGAGGCCCGTCTCGGGCCAATAACCCTGGTCGAGCACACCGCGCAGGTACAGGCGGTCGCCGTTCAGGCGCAGCACGCCGTCGCTCCACTCGAGGGAGCGGAGTCCGGTGGTGGCGACGACGCGATCGGCCCCCGCACCCTCGCCCACGGTCACCTCGACGCGATAGAGGTGCGGGTCGGCGGGCGACCATAGGCGCGGCTCGGCGATCTCGAGGCGCCCGCTCGCGCGGCCGGCCGCGTCGGCGGTGAGGCGGAGCTCGGCGCCCGTGGGATGCAGACCGGCCGCAGCCTCCGTCGCCGACTCAGCACGCGCATCCGTCGCCGCCACGCCCGCAGCGCCCGCGCCCCCGTCGAGCACCCGGATGCGCACCGCGGCCCCCGCGGGGGCGTCGCCCGCCAGCTCCACGGCAACGTCGATCCGCGTGAGACTGTCGCCCCGCAGCGTCACCGAGCGCGCATACGTGCGCCCGCGGGCCTCGACCCACACGCTCTGCCAGATGCCCGAGGTGGGGGTGAACGACACCCCGTCGTAGTCGTCGCGGGGGATCGATCGCTGCTTGCCGTGCACGATCGACCGCTTGTCGGCTGGTGACTCCACGGCCACCTCGAGCACAGCATCCCGCCCGGCCCGCACGTGCGAGGTCACGTCGAACTCGAACGAGGTGTAGCCGCCCACGTGGGTGCCCACGACGACGCCGTCGATCGAGACGGTGGCGCGGTGGTGCACGGCCCCGAAGCACAGCACGACCCGGGCGTCGGCCCAGGAGGCGGGCACCGCGAGGGTGCGCCGGTAGGTCGCAGCCTCGAGCCAGGTGCGCTCGATTCCCGAGGCCGGGGTCTCCCAGGCGAAGGGCACGGTGATGCGGGAGTCGCCGTCGATGCTCGAGAAGTCCCACTCGCCGTTGAGGCTGAGCCAGCGCTCCGAGCGGTCGAGGTCGGGGCGGGGGTATTCACCCTTCGGCACGAACGCCGGCACGGCCGACGCGGCCGCGGCCGCGGCCGAGGAGGTGGAGGTTGCGAGTTCTGTCGCGATGGTCATTGGTGGTCTAGCCCTTCACGCTTCCAGCGAGGATTCCGTTGATGAAATGGCGCTGCAGTGCGATGAAGAGCACGAGCAGCGGAATGAGGGCGACCGAGCTGGCGGCGAGCAGCTCGCCGGTCACGGTCGCGTAGTCGGCACCGATGCGGTTGCCGGTGATGTTCTGGGAGAGGGTCGACAAGACGACCTGCAGCGTCGCCATGCGCTCCGACGAGGCGATCACCACCGGCCAGACGAAGTCGTTGTAGATGTTCATGATGGTGAGCACCGCGAGCCCCGCGAGCCCCGGCCTGATGACCGGCAGCACGATGCGCCAGAAGATGCCGAACTCGCTGCACCCGTCGACCCGTGCCGCGTCGAGCAGTTCGTCGGGCACGGCGCTGATGACCTGGCGCATCCAGAAGATGGCGAACGCGTCGACGGCCCCGGGCAGGATGAGCGCCTGGTACGTGTTCACCCAGCCGAGCTCCTTCATCTCGAGCAGCAGCGGGATGATGAGCACGATCGTCGGCAGCATCAGGCTGATGAGCACCGCACCGAAGATGAGGTTCTTGCCGATGAACGAGTACTTCGCGAAGGCGAAGGCCGCGAGCGGGGCGAAGAACAGCGTGATGGCGCCCTTGAACACGAGCACGATCGCCGTGTTGAGGAACCCGGATGCGATGGGCACGTCGTCGAACATCGCCACGTAGTTGTCGAGGGTGAACGTCGACGGGTCGAACAGCAGGGGCGAGCGGATGATGTCGTTCGCGGGTTTGAACGCCGACAGCAGCGCCCAGGCCACCGGGGCGAGGAACGCGACGGTGAGCAGCACGAGGAACAGCTGCGAGCCGATCGCGGGCCGCGAGCGCCGCGGCGGGTTGCGGGTGCCGACGGGCGCGGGGGAGCGGGTGCCGCTCGTGCTCCGCGGTGTGGTGAGTGCGGTCATCCGTCAGTCCTTCGCTCGCAGCAGTCGCACGAACAGCAGCGACAGCGCCATGACGATGATCACGAGCAGGAAGGAGTTGGCGGCTCCCGTGCCGAGGTCGGCGCGCGTGATGTGGTTGTAGAGGTAGTAGCCGGCCGTGGTGGTGGAGTTGTACGGCCCGCCCTGGGTGACGACGAACGGCTCGGCGAACATCTGGAACACCGCGAGCGTCTGCAGCACGACGGCGAACATGATGGTGCGCTGCAGCAGCGGTACGGTGATGCTCCACAGTGTGCGCAGCCTGCTCGACCCGTCGAGCGAGGCGGCCTCGTAGACGGTCGAGTCGATCGACTGCAGGCCCGACAGCAGGATGATGATGATGAACCCCGTCGTCTTCCACAGGAACAGCAGCGCCAGGGTCGGCTTCGCCCACTCGCTCGTGGTGAGCCAGCCGACGTCCGGCAGCCCCACCAGCCCGAGCAGACCGTTCACCGCGCCGTAGTTCGTGTCGAAGACGACGACCCAGATCTGCGCCACGGCGACCAGCGGGGTGACGAAGGGCACGATGAACGCGACCCGGTAGAAGCCGCGCAGGCGCAGCTTCGCGTTGTCGAGCAGCACCGCGGCGACCAGGGCGATCACGAGCTGCGCGGGGATGATGAGCAGCCACAGCACCCCCGAGTTGGCGAGGGAGTTCCAGAAGCCGGGGCTCGTGAGCAGGTAGGTGTAGTTGTCCCAGCCCACCCACTCCGCCGCGCCTGAGCCCCTCCAGTTGGTGAAGCTCAGGCGGGCGGTGAAGATGAGCGGGTAGACGCTGAACGCGAGGAACACCGCGACGAACGGGAGCACGAACAGATAAGGAGCCAGTCTGCGCCGGGCCCGCGCGGCGGTCATCACGGTCATGGTCTGGTGCGCCGCCCTACTGCCGGTCGATGAGGTTGGTCTGGATCTCGTCGCTCGACTGCTCCAGCACCTGGCTCGGCGTGAGTTCGCCGTCGAGCATGCGCTGGATGTTCGTGCCGAGGTAGTCGACCGCGCCCGCCCACCACGACGGCGTCGGAACGCTCGCCGGGATCTCGGCACCCGCCTCGGTGGCCACGGCCCAGAGGTCTTGGTCGCCGAGCGCGGGAACCGGCTCGAACAGCGGGGTGCTCGGGTCGGCGGCGGGCAGGTAGCTCGGAATCGAGGTGTTGAGGCCCTCGGGGTAGACGGAGTTCGGTCCCCAGACGGCGCTGTAACCGGCCTCGTCGAACATGAGGAAGCTGTAGAACAGGGCGGCGAGCTCGGGGTTTTCGGCGTCTTTCGGGATGGCGAACGACGAGCCTCCCATGGCTCCGCTGCGCGCGCCGCCGTCTTCCCAAGCCGGGAGCGGCATCGCGCGCCAGTCGCCCTGGGTCTCGGTGAGCAGCTGCTGCGGGGCGAAGTCGAACCAGATCGCCCAGGGGTAGAACACCTGGTTGCCGTTCTCGAGCTCGGCGATGTCGGTGGGGCCGAGGTATTCGGCGCGGGTGCCGAGCCCCTCCTTCTGCACCGTGTCGAGGTAGCCGAGGATCTGCTCGTACTCGGGGCTGTCGAGGCGCAGCTGGCCGTCGGCGTCGGCGAGGCTGGTGCCGAGCTGACTGGCGTACATCTCGAGTTGCAGCTGACCGAGGAAGGGCGACTGCTCGAGGTGGATGGGGGCTGCGCTCGGCACGGCCTGCTTGTAGGCGCGTGCCGCGTCGAGCAGCTCGTCGTAGGTGGTGATGGTCGACGCGTCGACGCCGGCCGCCTCGAGCGCCGTGGCGTTGTAGTAGAGCAGGCCCGGGTTCGAGTCGAAGGGCACCCCGTAGATGCCGCCGTCGACGGTGTTGACGTCGAGCTTCTGCGGCGCGATGTCGGCCGAGTGCGGGGCGAGCACGTCGGAGAGGTCCCACAGGTGGTCGCTGAACCCGGCGATCTTGGCGTCGTCGAGGAAGACGCCGTCGGGAACGTCGGTGCCCGTGATGAGCGTGTTCTGCAGCTTCGCGTCGATGTCGACTGCCTCGTGGTTCACCTTCACGTCGGGGTACCTCTCGTTGAAGGCGGCGATGGCGTCGTCGAACACCTCGAACAGGTCGCCCGACCTGTCCCAGATGGTGATCTCGCCCGAGGGCGACTCCTCGGCCGGAAGCTGGAGCAGGTCGGTGGGGGAGGCGGAGCCGATGTCGGGACCGCAGGCCGTGAGCCCGAGGGCGACGGCGGCGGCGAGGCCGAGCGCGGCGGCCCGGGTCGCCGCTCGGGGCAGGTGCTTGTGCAAGGGGACACTCCTTTGTGACTGTGCGTTTGCCAACGTAGGCAAAACTGTAGCCCGTGTTTGCACACGATGCAAACGCTATGCTGGCGGCATCCGTCATCAGGTTCGAGCGCGAGGAGGCCCAGGCATGCCGGCAACGCTGCGTGACGTCGCCGAGCGGGCGAGCGTCTCCATCCGCACCGTCTCGAACGTCGTCAGCGGCTACGAGCACGTCAGCGAACGGATGCGCGCCCGCGTGCTCAAGGCCATCGACGAGCTCGACTACCGCCCCAACCCGGTGGCCCGCACCCTGCGCACCGGGCGCACCGGGGTGCTCGCACTCGTGGTGCCCGAGATCGACGTTCCCTACTTCAGCCAGCTGGCGCGCGACGTCATCAACGCGGCGGGCGAGCTCGGCTACCGGGTGATGATCGACCAGACCGGGCACGACCACCAGCGCGAGCGCGAACTGCTCACCGGCGGCGATCGCACCATGCTGTTCGACGGCATCCTGTTCAGCCCGCTCGTCACCCAGGCGGAGCTGCGCGAGATGAACGCCAGGAGCGGCATGCCGCTCGTGCTGCTCGGCGAGCACGACTTCGACGGGCGCTTCGACCACGTGGCGATCGACAACGTGCAAGCCGCCGCCGACGCCGTGCGGCACCTCGCCGCCTCGGGCCGCACGCGCATCGGCGCCCTCGGCACCCAGCCCGCCGAGGGGTACTCCACGCCGCAGCAGCGCACCGCCGGGTACCGGCAGGCGCTCGCCGACGCGGGTCTCGACTTCGAGCCCGAGCTCACGCGACCTGCCGCGCACTACAGCCGCGCCGACGGATACACCGCCGCGCAGGAGTTGCTCGCCTCGACCGAAGCCCCGGATGCGATCTTCTGCTACTCGGACCTGCTGGCGATGGGTGCGATGCGCGCCGTCTTCGACGCGGGCCTACGTGTTCCCGACGACATCGCGATCGTCGGCATCGACGACATCGAGGAGGGCCGGTACTCGCGCCCCTCGCTCAGCACGGTGTCGCTCGACACCCCGTTCATCGCGGCCCAGGCCGTGGCCCGCATCGCCGAACGCATCGACGACCCCGACCGCGAGGCCGTCGAGGTGGTCGCCCCCCACCGCCTCATCGTGCGCGAGAGCAGCTGAGGGGCGAGCGGCGGGCGCGCCTCAGCGCCCCGGCCCGGGCCCCGGCCCCGCCACCGTGACGACGCGGTTCTGGTACGCCCACACCGCGGCCTGCAGCCGCGACTGCACCCCGAGCTTCGGCAGCAGCCGCGCCAGATGCGACTTCACCGTCGCGACCTCCACCACGAGCTCGGCGGCGATCTGCTCGTTGGTCATGCCCTGGCGAGCAGCAGCAGGATCTCGCGCTCCCGCGCCGTGAGCAGCTCGACGGCCCGAGCGGCGGTCACCGGTTGCAATCGGCGACGCTGCACGTACTCGTCGACGACGCGCCGGGTCAGCGTGCGGTCGAGGGTGCCGTGCCCCTCGGCGACGCTCCTGATCGCGCGGATGATCTCGTCGGGGTCGGAGTCCTTCAACAGGAACCCCGACACCCCCGCCTCGAGCGCGCGGAAGACGTAGTCGTCGATGTCGAAGGTGGTGAGGATGAGCACGGGGATCGCCGGGTCGGCGTCGGGACCGCACAGCCGGGAGGCCACCTCGATGCCGTCGAGTCCGGGCATCCGGATGTCGAGGCACGCCACGTCGGGCGCGAGGCTCACGGCGAGCTCGAGCGCCTCGACGCCGTCGGCGGCCACCCCGACGACCTCGATGTCGTCTTCGGAGCCGATGAGCGCGGCGAGCCCGGCGCGCACGAGCGGCTGGTCGTCGGCGATCACGACGCGGATCATCGCTGCTCCTCCGGACCTGTTCGTGACAGGTCGCGCGGGATGCGCATCCTGGTCTCCCACCCGCCCACCTCCGTGGGGCCCGCCTCGAAGGAGGCGCCGATGAGTGCGGCGCGCTCACGCATGCCGAGCACGCCGAACCCGTCGTCGTGAAGGGGCAGCGGATGCGCGCCGGTGCGGGGGCCGTTGCCGACGGTCACCGTGGCGTGCGACTCGGCGCTGTCGTCGATGGTGACGGTGGTCGCCGCGCCGGGCGCGTGGCGGGCGGCGTTCGTGAGCGACTCCTGCACCATGCGGTACGCCGCGAGCTGGGCGAGCGGGGCGATGCCGGTGCCGAGCGGGCCCAAGGCGCCGAGACGCACGTCGAGGCTGGCCGGTGCACCCGTCTGCTGCGCCGCCGTCACCAGATCGCCCACCGTCGCCAGCGTCTTGAGCGCACCGTCGCCGCCGTGGCCGGCTCTCGACTCCGACTCGCGGAGCAGCCCGACCAGGCTTCGCAGGTCGTCGAGCACGGCGTTGCTCTGCTCGCGGATCTGCAGCGCCCCGGAGCGTGCCGCGGCGGGGTCGGTCGAGACCTGCCGGGCGATAGCCGAGGCCATCAGCGAGATGCCCGACAGGTGGTGGGCGGCGATGTCGTGGAGTTCGCGCGCCATGGCGCTGCGCTCCCGCGCGATCGCCTCGCCCACCTGCGCCTCCCGCTCGCGGAGTACGGCATCCAGGGCGTCCTGCTTCGCCCGCGCGGCAGCACGGTTGGCGGCGATCGTCGAGCCCACGATCAGCGGCACGCCCACCACGATGAGCCCCTGCCCGGCAGCCTCGAGGGCCAGCACGACGGGATCGGTGCGACCGAAGCCGACGCCCGCCACGAACTGACCGACGGCAACGAGGGCGGCGGATGCGGCGGCGGTCACCGCGATGAGGCGGAGCGGCAGCTGCACCGCGGCCGCGAAGGCCCCGACGAGCACGGGCACGGCGCTGGCGCTGAACAGGGCGGAGGGAGCGAACGCGGCCACCAGCACGGGAAGGGCAGCCACCCCCAGGAGTGTGACGCGCGGTGCCCTGCGCACCGCCGTGAGTGCGGCCGACTGAAGCACGAGCACCGCCACCGTGACGGCCCACGTCGCCGCCCCCGGCCGCGCCCCGTGCTCCGAGGGGTCGAGCTCGGCGAGGGAGCCGACCGCCCAGGCCGCGGCCACCGCGACGATCGCGGTCACGAGAGCTGTCGTGACGGCGATCGTCCGGTGGAGGCGGTGCACCGCGGGCATGAGCCGATCGTAATGCGACCGGGCGGCGACGGTTCGAGCGCGCACGTCACCGCCGCAGACCGAGTCGGCCCGGGGTGAGGAGGATGATCGCCGCTGCGGCCACGAGCGCCCCGGTCGCCATCGCCACCAGCGCCACGTCGCCGTCGAGCGAGGGGAACATCTCCACCCACAGCACCGAGGCGAAGGTGTTGACGCCGACGTGCATGAGCATCGACAGCGGCAGGCTCTGCCCGGTGCGGTTGAACACCCACGACATCACCACGTTGAAGGCGACGCAGAACACGAAGAAGGCGGCGGGGCGCACCCACGAGGCTTCGAGGAAGCCGCCCCACTCGGTGAGGAACAGGGGCGCGTGCCAGAGCGCCCACAGCGGTCCGAGAACGAACGCGGCGCGCAGCGGCGTGTAGCGGCCCTGCAGCCGGGGCAGGGCGAAGTCGCGCCAACCCGGCTCCTCGGCGAGGCCGGTCGTGATCATCTGGAACAGCAGCACGGGCACGAAAGCGAGCAGCGCCGCCGCCGAGGGGGCCTCGATGCGCCCGCCCGAGAAGACCAGCCCGGTGAGGAGCATCGCCGCCGGAACACCGAGCAGGGTGATCGCGTACCAGCGCGGAGCCACCCGCCAGCGCCACAACCGCGCACCCCACGCGCGGAGGCCCTGCCGGCCGCCGACCACCGCGGTGATGAGGAAGGCCGCGCCGATCGGGCCGAGATAGGCGCCGGGCAGCACCCCGAGTATCTGGCTGCTGCCGAGCATGTCGGGGAAGCGGAACGCCCACACGCCGAGACCGTTCTGCGACAGCACGTAGGGCAGCCAGGCCAGCCAACTCAGCACGTCGGCGAGCACGAAGAAGGAGATGAGCGGATGCGCGCGCAGCACCCCACGAAGACCCCCGATGGGGCGCGGGGAGGGGGCGACGGATGCGGGCTGCCGGTCGAGAGATCGTTCTGCAGTAGTCATGTCCGCCACGCTACGAAGCCCCCGAACACCGCTCTACGGCAGGAAGACGCCACCTCCGCAGTTCATCCCAAAGATGCAGAAGCCGCCGCGTGCCGCGCTCAGGCCTCCGCGGCGGGTGGGGTGCCCGCGCCCGCCGCGGTCCAGGCGGCGCCGACGGCGAAGAGAGTTGGGGCGCCGTAGTGCTCCATGGCCGCCGAGATGCGGCGGCGGCCGGTGCGCGGGTTGATGCCGAGCTGCTTCGAGGCGCTCTCGAGGGTGTTGCCCTGCTGCATGAGGCGCAGCAGCGACGTCCACGGCTGCTGCTCCGCCCCGATGGGCTCGGCCCGCCGCCAGAGCTCGTCGAAGTAGGCGCGCACGATGTTCGCGAGGCCGGCGTGCTGCACCCCGAGCACCCCGGTGGGGGTGGTCTCGCCCCAGATGAACGGCATGGCGATGTGGTCGCCGTCGACCCAGAACCAGCCGGGCGCTCGCTCGAGCGAGCGGTACTCCAGGCCGTGGGGGCCGTACTGCGCCATGCGCTCGCGCACAGCGGGGTCGGCGGTGGCGGCGCTCGGCACGATGATGCGCACCGAGTCCTGCTCGGCGAGGGCCTTGCCGAACCGCACGGCCCGCTCGCTCGAGGCATCCATCAGCCGGTCGATCTCGGTGAACACCGCGACGAGGGTGCCGGAGGGCTTCGGCACGAGTTCCCACCACAGGTCTTCGGCGGCGAACGGACCGTGGCGCAGCACCGTCGGCACGAGGTCGGTCGAGGTCTCGCCCACCGACCAGGCGCGCAGCATCGACGGCAGGTTCTCGAGGATCCTCTCGATGCCCGACATCGCATCCTCGGCCGCCACCCTCACCCGGCGGGTGTGCACCGAGACCGCGTCGTTCGCCCAGTCGGCGGGCGGCGGGTAGGCGAGACGCTCGCCCGCACCCGCGATCAGCCCCTGGTCGCGCAGGCGATGCACGGCCTGGGCCACGTGGGCGACATCGAGGTGCGTCGCGGAGACCGCCTCGTCGATGGTCGCCGGCCGCACGCGCAGAAGGATGCCCAGCAGGGTCGCGTCGTCCATCCGTCCCCTCACCTCCCGCCGGGTGTTCTCAGGCCTCGGCGGGAGGCGAGCACGGCGATCCCTGCCGACAGTGCGACCAGGGCGATCAGCGCGAGGCCCACCGCGGGGCGGAGGTCCGGCCCGAACCCGGTGGCGGCGAGCTCGCCGTGCCCCGGTTCGTGCGGGTCGGCCGTGGGGGTGGTGGGGGGAACGGATGCGGGGGCCGGCGAGGTCGGGGAGGGCGAGGCCGGGGGTGGTGGTTCGGCGCCGTCATCCGCGTCGTCGAGCAGGAGGAGCTGCTCGGGCTGGTCGGGGAGGCCGTCGACGAACAAATCGGCCTTCACGGCCTTCGTGTTCGTGGAGTCGAGCGTGTAGGCGATGATCTTTTGGCCGACCCGGCTGGCGACGTAGAGCCTGCCGTCGGCGCCGAAGCCGAGGCCCGAAGGGTGGTCGAGCTTCGCTTTCCCGAGTTCGCGAGGAACGACCTCGGTGGTGCTGCCGGTGGCGAGGTCGAGGGAGACGACGTCGTCGGTGCCCTCGCTCGTGACGTAGAGGATGCCGTCGTTCACGATCAGGCCGACGGGGTTGCCGATGCCGCCCACGGCGGGCGAGAGCACGTCGCCGAGGAAGCGGCCCGTGGTGGCGTCGTAGCTGCGCACCAGCTGCGCGGTGTTGTCGGCGACGTAAAGGGTCGTGGCGGTATCGGTGGCGCTGCCGGTGCCGCTCGCGGGGGCGATGACCAGCCCGCGGGGTGCGACGAGACCGCCGGCCTCGGCCGGCACCTCCGTCGCCGAGGGCACCAGGGTGCCGGCGTCGAAGACGACGTCAGGGTACTGCTCCGCCCACCAGGAGGAGGCGCCCGTCGTGGGGGTGGGTGCCCCTGAGCTGTCGAGGGCCGTCACCACGGCGCTGTCCTGGCTCGAGACCAGGAGGCCGCCGTCGGCTGCTGCGGCGAGGCCGTAGGGGTGGTCGATGCCCGGGTTGGTGGGTGCGCCGGGGGCGAAGACGCCCGAGGGCGGTGCGGGATGACGCGTGCCCGAAGCATCCGGTGTCTGGTAGCTCAGAACCGCGCTGTCGCTCTTCGTCGCGTTGGCGACCATCAGCCCGCCGTCGGCGGTGAGGAGCATGCCGCGCAGCTCGGCGAGGACGGGATCGTGCTTTCCGGTCGCCAGCACGGTCTTCGACACGAGGTGGCCGGAGGCGTCGTAGGAGGAGATGTTGTTGCTCGAGGAGGCGGCGTCGGATGCGCGCGCGTCGCTCGCCTCGCCGTGGAACGTCACGTAGAGGGCGGGTGTGTGCGAGTGCCCGTCGGTCTCCGCGGCCGCCGGCGACACCCCGACGGCGCCGAGCGCGAGCATCAGGCCCCCGGCGAGCACGGCCAGACGTCTCCCGGTGATGATGGCATGGTTGAGGGGCACGGACTCATGACACCACACCGGGGTTCCGCGCACCATCGTCATCGCGAAGGAGGGGCGGTATGCCGGAGGCCGAGAACGTGACGGCCGACGACGGCGAGCGCGCGAGGGTGCAACGGCGCACCCTCGTGGTCGTCGTCATCAGCCAGGTTCTCGGCGGCGCGGGCGTCGCCGCCGGCGTCACCGTCGGTGCACTGCTCGCGGAGCAGATGCTCGGCTCCGCGAGCCTCGCGGGCGTTCCCACCGCCCTGTTCACGCTCGGCTCGGCGTCGACCGCGTACCTGATCGGCCGGGTGACGCAGCGTTCCGGCCGCAGGCTCGGGCTCGGGTTCGGCTTCGCCGCCGGCGGGCTCGGCGCCATCGGGGTCGTCGTCGCCGCGGCGAGCGGTTCCGTGCCGTTGCTGCTCGTCTCCCTGTTCGTCTACGGCGCGGGCACCGCCACCAACCTGCAGGCGCGGTATGCCGGAACCGACCTGGCGGCCCCCACCCGGCGTGCGACGGCGGTGAGCATCGCCCTCGTGTCGACGACCCTCGGGGCCGTCGCCGGGCCCAACCTGGTCGAGCCGCTCGGGTCGCTCGCCTCGGCGCTCGGTCTGCCCGCCCTGGCGGGCCCGTTCCTCCTCGCCGCGGCCGCGTACCTGGCGGCGGGCACCGTGCTGCTGGCGTTGTTGCGGCCTGACCCGTTCCTTCTCGCGCGCCGGCTGAGTGCGCCCGTCGTGAGCGGCGCATCCGGAGTCGACCCGAAGGGCGAGGCGCCGAAGCCCGGCGCGGGAGCGTACGTGGGCGCGGCGATCATGGTGCTGACGCAGATCGCGATGGTGGCCATCATGACGATGACGCCCGTGCACATGCGCGCGCACCATCACGACCTCGGCGACATCGGGCTGGTTATCGGCATCCACATCGGGGCGATGTACCTGCCGTCGCTCGTCACGGGTGTGCTGGTCGACCGCATCGGGCGCACCCCGATGGCCGTCGCCGCCGGGGTCACGCTGCTGGCGGCGGGCATCACCGCTGCCGTGGCGCCGGGCGACGACATGCTGCTGCTCGTGGTCGCCCTGGCGCTGCTCGGGCTGGGCTGGAACTTCGGACTCATCTCGGGCACCGCACTCGTGGTCGACAACACCGTGCCGGCGAACCGCGCCCGGGTGCAGGGCACCCTCGACGTGCTGATCGCGCTCGCCGGGGCGGGTGCCGGCGTCATGTCGAGCCTCGTCATGGCGAGCACGAGTTACGCCACCCTCTCCCTCGCCGGTGGGGTACTCGCGCTCCTGCTCATCCCGGTGCTGCTGTGGGCGCGCGGGCGGTCGCGCACCTTTGCCGGGGAGCGCTGAGCGGCGCGCGGCATCTCTTGGGAGGGTCATAGGAATGGCATAGGGGGCGTATAGACCGCCTCCATACTGTCGTCGACATGACCCCACCAACCGAACCCCTGAACCGCGCAGCGAGGCGTGCCGACGCGCGACGCTCTCGCGCCGACCGCTCCCGCACGAAGCGTGCCGCCTGGATGGCCTCCGTGCTGCTGGCCGGCAGCATCGCGCTGGCAGGATGCGCGACCACGGGCGACAGCGCATCCGGATCGTCGAGCACGTCGAGCTCGTCGACGGTCGGCTCGAGCGCCAGCACCATCACCGACGCCGCCACGGTCTCGACCACCGATGCCACGACGACCGCGGAGACCATCGCCGACACGGCGGCCGCGGCCCAGGCCTTCCTCGCCACGCTCTCCGACGAGCAGCGCGAGGCCGTGCTCTACGACTACGACGACGAGACGAAGACGACCTCGTGGTCGAACTTCCCCGTGACCTTCGTCGAGCGCGCCGGCCTCAACCTCGCCGACCTCACCGAGGAGCAGCAGACCGCGGCCCTCGCCGTGCTCGAGTCGCTGCTGAGCGACGAGGCGTACGAGACCGTGGTCGGCATCATGGGCGGAGACGAGTACCTGCACGAGAACTCCTCCAGCACCGAGGAGTCGCTCGGCCAGTACTACATCGCCTTCTTCGGCGACCCCACCGACTCCAGCGCCTTCGAGGTGCAGTTCGGCGGGCACCACCTCGGCATCAACGCCACCCTCGACGGCTCCGCCGACTCCGGCACCGGTGCCATCACCTTCGCTCCCACGCACCTCGGCGTGCAGCCGGCCGTCTACACGACTGCCGACGGCACCGAGGTGCAGCCCTTCGACGGCATCTACACCGATGCCTTCGCGTTCTTCGACAGCCTCACCGCCGAGCAGCAGGCCACCCTCACCTCGGGCGACGTGAGCATGTGCGCCCCGGGCGACACCTGCGACTTCTCCACCGGATCGGGCCTCACCGGCGCCGACCTCACCGACGAGCAGAAGGAGCTCCTCCTCGACCTCATCGCCAACTGGTCGGAGATGGCCGACGCCCAGACCGCGGCGACCACCCGCGCCGAGATCGCCGCAACCCTCGACGAGACAGTGATCGCCTGGTCGGGCGAGACCACCTACGACATGACCACGGGCGACGGCATCAACTTCTCGATCTCGGGCCCGAACGTGTACGTCGCGTTCCAGGCCCAGCAGGGCTCGGCCGGAGCCGATGTCGACGGCGTCACGACCTCCGGATGGGGCCACGTGCACACCATCTACCGCGACCCCGCGAACGACTACGCCGGCAGCGTCACCCAGCAGGCCGCGACCGGCGGCATGGGCGGGGGTAGCGGGGCGCCCAGCCGCGGAGCGCCCGACGGCTCGTCCGGCGACAGCTCGTCCGGCGACGGAGGTACCGGCCCCGCGTGACCCGACCCGCCCCCGCCGGGCGAGGGTACTGTGGAATCGACGAGAGGGGCCGAGGTGACGCCGAGCGATCCGCCCCCTCCCGCCGACCGCCCGAGCGCCGTCCCCTCGCGGCCCCGTCGGTTCCCCGCCTCGGTCTTCGGCAGGGGCAGCGAACCGGATGCGCGGTTCAGCCTCGCGAACGAGCGCACCTTCCTGGCCTGGATCCGCACGGGCCTGGCGTTCCTCGCCGGAGGTGTCGCCCTCGAAGCCCTCGGTCTCGGCATCCATCCCGGCTTCCGCCTCGCCGCGTCGCTCATCCTGATCGTCGCCGGACTCCTCACCCCGCTGCAGGGCTGGTTCGGCTGGGTGCGCACCGAGCGGGCGCTGCGCCTCGGCACGCCGCTGCCGAGCGCTCCGCTCGCGCTGCCGCTCGCGATCGTGGTCGGGGTGGTGGGCGTGCTGGTGCTGATCGGCATCCTCGTGTGAGCGTCTTCGACCCCGGTCTCCAGCCCGAGCGCACGGCCCTGGCGTGGCGGCGCACGGCGCTCGCCCTGCTCGTCGGCTCTCTCGTCGCCCTGCGCATCCTGCCCGAGGTCTTCGGCACCTGGGCCGTCGCGCTGGGCCTCGTCGGCGTTGTCGCGGCGGGCGCTCTGCTCTGGGCCGTGCACCGCCGCTACAGCACCCACCACCGCCTCCTCACCGATGAGGGCGACCGCGCGGCCCTTGCCGGCGGCCGCCTCATCGCCGCCCTGACCCTCTTCTGCGTCGCCGCAGCCGCCCTCACCCTCGCCCTCGTCATCACGATGGCCGCCACCGGCTGGTCGCTCTTCACCGCCCGCTGACGCCGGGCCCCCGCCTAGCGCTCGAGCTCGTCGAGGAAGGTCGCGATGTCGGCGGCGAGCAGCTCGGGCTCCTCGTGCGGTGCGAAGTGGCCGCCGCGGGGGAACCGCGTGTAGCGCACCACCCGGTAGCTGCGCTCAGCCCATTCGCGGGGAGGCTGCACGAGGTCGTGCGGGAACACGGCGACGGCGGTGGGCACGGTGACCGAGCGGATCGGTGTCGTCTGCCCGTGCGCGAACTCGTAGTAGGGGCGGAGCGAGGTCGAGGCCGAGTTCGTGAACCAGTAGGCCGACGCCTGGGTGAGCAGCGCGTCGTCGGAGAAGCGGGTGCTCACGTCGCCGTCGTCGTCGCTCCAGGCGTCGTACTTCTCGACGATCCAGGCGAGCAGGCCCACGGGGGAGTCGCTCAGGGCAGGCGCGAGCGACAAGGGTCGGGTCTGCTGCTGGTGCTCGTACGCCCCCTCCTCCTTCTCCCACAGGGCGATGGCCGCGAGGTGGTCGCGCTCGTCCGGCGTGAGGCCGGCCGGGTCGGGATCGGCGGGGCCCGCCACCGCCATCAGGTGGATGCCGGCGACCGCCTCGGGATGGGCCTGCGCGAGACGGGAGGTGATTCCTGCTCCCAGGTCACCGCCGTGGGACGCGTAGCGTTCGAATCCCAGCACCTCGTGCATCAGCCGGTGCCAGAGCTCGTGGGTCTGCTCGCCGAGGCGTGGGCGTGGCGGAGAGAACGGCAGCCCGGGAATGGCCGGCACCACGACGGTGCGCGGGGTGAGGTCGAGGCCGTACCGCGAGGGGGCGGAGAGCAGACGGGCGAGGGTGACCATCTCGAGGATCGTGCTGGGCCAGCCGTTCGTGGCGATCAGCGGGAGGCCGCCGGGCCGCTCGGCGTCGAACTTCAGGAAGCGCACGGGCGTGCCGTCGATCACCGCCTCGAACGCCGGCAGTGCTGCGATCTCCCTCTCCTGCGCGGGCCAGTCGAAGCCGTCCGCCCAGTACCGGGCGAGGCGGCGCAGCAGTGCCGCATCGGTGCCGGCTCGTCCTTCGACCGGCGGCCACTCGGGCGCCCACCGGGTGTCGCGAACTCGACGGCGGAGCTCGGCGAGCTCTCCGGAGGTCACCTCGAGCAGTCTCGTCGGCGTGTAGTTCTCGGTCACGGCACTCTCCCTGGGGTCGATGTGCTCACCTCATCGAGGAGGGTGTACCGCACCCCCGCCTCGTCGAAGCGGCGGACGGTCGTGGCGCTCGGGGCGACCAGCACGGTGCGCCGAGCGCCACGGGCGGTCGGCAGATCGGATGCGGAGTCGGTGTAGAAGACCGCCGTTCCGACGTCGACCCCCGCATCCGTCAGCGACCGGAGCTTCTGCTCGCCGATGTTGTACGGCTCGATCAAGGCCCGCCCCGCGCCCACGGTGATGGCCGAGGCCACCACGGCCGCCGGCTCGAGGCCGAGCGCGCCGACCAGGGCACGAGCCGCATCGTCGTTGCTCGCCGTCGCCACCACGACCTCGTCGCCTCGACGCGTGTGCTCCCGGAAGGCCTCGACGGCCGCCTCGCGGATGAACCTGCGCTCGCGAACCCACCGGGTCGCGATGCCGACGGAGAGCTCCCGCAGCTCGGCCGGCGACCATCCGGCGAACGCGTGGCCGATGACGGTCGCCGCGGCGGCCCGACGCCTCTCGGGGTCGTTCCGCAGCCGCATCGAGTTCGCCACCGCGGGGAGCGGCACGAGTGCCCGGTGCGGCGCTCGCCGCAGTGCCGCGGTGACGACGGCGGTCATCAGGTCGCGCCTCGTCAGCACTCCGTCGAGGTCGAAGACAGCGAGCCCGGTCATGTCTCCCATGATGCCCGACGACCGCTGCCCGACGACGTCACGGCCCGACGACGTCACAGCACGCTGGCCAGGAAGCTCCGCGTGCGTGCCTCGCGCGGGTTGCTGAACAGCTCGGAGGGCGGCCCGCTCTCGACCACCACGCCGCCGTCCATGAAGACCACGGTGTCGGCGACATCCCGCGCGAAGGCCATCTCATGCGTCACGATCACCATCGTCAGGCCGTCGTCGGCGAGGGAGCGCATCACCTCGAGCACCTCGCCGACGAGTTCCGGGTCGAGCGCGCTCGTCGGTTCGTCGAACAGCATCACCTCCGGCTGCATGGCGAGCGCGCGGGCGATCGCCACGCGCTGCTGCTGACCACCCGAGAGATGGCGCGGGTAGGCCGCGGCCTTCTCGGCGAGCCCCACCCGCTCGAGCAGTGCGACGGCACGCGCGGCCGCTTCCTGGCGGGGCACCTTGAGCACCCCCACGGGCGCCTCGACGATGTTCTCGAGCACGGTCATGTGGGGGAACAGGTTGAAGCTCTGGAACACCATGCCGAGCCGAGTGCGCTGCCGTGCGAGGTCGCGCTCCGGCAGCTGCACCAGTCGCGACCCCTCGTCGCGGTAGCCGATGAGCTCGCCCTCGAGCCGGATGCGACCGCGGTCGATCTCCTCGAGCTGATTGATGCTGCGCAGCAGCGTGCTCTTGCCCGACCCCGAAGGCCCGATCACGCAGGTGACCTGGCCGCGATCGATCCCGAGACTCACGCCGCGCAGCACGGCATGGGAGCCGTAGCTCTTGTGCACTCCCTCGACCTCGAGCAGCGGGCTCATGGCCTTCCTCCTTTCTGGGGCGGCGTCGACACCAGTCGCCGGATGCCGCTGGTGAAGATCTGCACGGGGGTCTGCGGCTGGTGACGCAGGGAGCCCCGGGCGAAGTGCCGCTCGATGTAGTACTGCCCGATGGTGAGGAGCGTGGTGACGATCAGGTACCACAGGCTCGCGACGACCAGCAGCGGGATCGTCTCGAAGGTGCGCTGATACACCAGCTGCGCGCTATAGAGCAGCTCGGGGAGCGAGGTCACGCTCACCAGCGACGAGGACTTCAGCATGCTGATCACCTGGTTGCCCGTCGGCGGGATGATCACCCGCATCGCCTGCGGGAGCACGACACGACGCATCCGTCGACCGCCCGTCATACCGAGCGCCCTCGCCGCCTCGTCCTGCCCGCCGTCGACCGACTGGATGCCGCCGCGGATGATCTCCGACATGTAGGCGCCCTCGTTCAGCGCCAGGCCGAGCAGGGCCGCGGTGAACGGCGTGACCACGTCGTTCACGTCGAGCTCCACCAGCGTGGGGCCGAAGGGAACCCCGATCGAGATCTCGGGCAGCAGCGCGGCAAGATTGAACCAGAAGATGATCTGCACGAGTAGCGGTGTGCCGCGGAAGAACCAGACGTAGAACCACGCCACCCACCGCAGGATGCGGATCGGTGACAGGCGCATGAGGGCGGCGACGACTCCGATGGAGATGCCGGCCGCCATCGACAGCACGGTCAGCACGATCGTGAGCCAGAGTCCGCGGAGGATCTGGGGGCTGAAGAAGTACTCGCCGACGACTCCCCAATCGAGGTTCGGGTTCGTGATGAAGATGTTGGCCGCGCCGAGCGCCGCGAGCACGACCAGCCCGGTCACCACCCACCACACCGGATGCTGTCGATGCTTCACCCGCACGTCGCCATCGACGTCGAGGGCCTTCAGATCGGTGCTCATACGATCACAGGGGGTTGATGACGACCTGGTCGGCCGTGATCGCTGCGGTCGAGATGCCCCACTTGTCGAGGATCTTCTGGTAGGTGCCGTCGGCGATCAGCACCTTCAGCGCCTCCACCACCACGGGCCCGAGCGCGCTGTCCTTCGGCACACCGATGGCCTGCGGCAGCGGCTCGTGCTCGAAGGCCTGCACCGCGAGCTTCGCGTTCTCCTGGTCTGCGGCGTAGGCGAGCTGGTCGCTCGAGACCGCGTACGCGTCGGAACGACCGGTCGAGACCGCGAGCACCGCATCCGTCTGCGTGGGGAAGGTCTGGATGTCGATGGCCGGCTCGCCGCCCGCGACGCACTCCTCGCTGATCGCCTCGACCTGGTCGATGAAGTACGAGCCGGCGAGGGTGGCGAGTTTGATGCCGCACAGATCGGATTGGGTGTCGAGCGTGAGTTCAGCGCCCTCGCGCACCGCGAAACCGGTGGGCAGCACGAACTGGAAGACCAGGTCGACGATCTCCTGCCGTTCCTCGGTCACGCCGAAGTCGACGAAGGCCGCGTCGTAGCGGCCGCCCTGCAGGCCCGGGATGATGCTGTCGAAGCTGCCGACGCCTGACGCCTGGAAGTCGAGCCCCGATACCTCGGCGACCGCCTGCGCGAAGTCGGGCTGGATGCCCACCAGCTTGCCGTCTTCGAGGAACTGCTGGGGCGCGCCGTCGTTGTAGATCGCGACGGTCAGCGCCTTGCCCGCGAGATCGTCGGGCACGAGGGCGGTGACGCTGTCGACCGGGGAGAGCCCGAACGACTCGGCGCCGCTGCCGGACTCCGCGCCGGCGGTCGGGGTGCCGTCTTCGGAACCGGGTGTCGAACATCCGGCGAGCAGGGCGGCCGTGGCCATAGCTGCGACGAGGGTCGCGGTGACCCGGCGGGGGCGGAGGAGCGGTGCGGTGTTCATGTCAACCTTTCGGGATTGGGGTGATATTGCAATGTCACAGGGTGGCAGCAGGGGAGGAGCTGTGGTGCGGGTCGGCTGAGGCGCGTGCCGCCGAGATGCGGTCGAAGGTGGGGAGAAGATCGCGGTAGGCGCTCTGGAAGAGCTCGTACTTGTCGTCGTAGAGCGCGGCTCGCGAGGCGTCGGGTTCGAACACCCGCGCCTCTCGCACCATGCTCTCCGTGGCCTCGGCGACGGAGCCCCAGTGGCCGCTGCCCACGCCGGCGAGCACGGCCGCGCCCAGGGCGCCGGCGTCGAGCTGCGCCATCGTCACGACGGGGAGGCCGAGGATGTCGGCCTCGATCTGCTTCCAGACGGCACTCCTCGCTCCTCCACCGAGGGCTCTCACACGGTCGATCGGAACGCCGAGCTGCCTCATGACGTCGACGTTGCGCCGCACGACGAAGGCGACCGACTCGAAGATCGCGCGAACGACGTGGCCACGGGTGTGCTGGAGGCTGAGGCCGAGCAGCACTCCGCTCGCGTCGTCGTTGTTCTCCGGCGCCATCGCCCCCTGCAGATAGGGCAGCATCATCAGTCCGTCGGCGCCGGGCGGGGTCTCCGCGGCGAGTTCACCGAGCCGCGCGTAGCCGTCGTCACCGGAGCGCGCCGCGTCGGAGACGACCGACTCGGAGAGCTGATCGCGGAACCAGCGCAGGATGATGCCGCCGCTGGTGAAGGTGTGGAACATGTAGGTGTCGGGCAGCGCGTGGTAGTGGCAGGGCATCGCCCCGCTCGGGTCGAGGCGGGGTGCCTCGATGGTCGCGCAGAGGGCGATCGCCGCACCCGTGTTCTCGCTGAAGCCGCCCGGCACGAAGTTTCCGGCGCCGATCGCCCCACAGGCCTGGTCGAGTGCCCCGGTGCAGACGAGCATCGAGGCCGGCAGGCCGAGCTCGTCGGCAGCGGAGCCGCGGATGGTCGCCACAGGGGAACCGGGTTCGACGATCGCGGGCAGCTGGTGGGCGTCGATGCCGATCGCGTCGAGCATCTCGGGCCACCACTGCTTGCTGCGGAAGTCCCAGTAGCAGGTCGAGGTGGCCAGGGATCCCTCGGTCACGTACTCACCGGTCAGCCGCCAGATCAGCCAGTCCTCGAGCAGCAGGTAGCGCGCTGCCGCCTGGGCCGTGGCGGGCTCGTTGCGGGTGAGCCACAGCACCTTCGCGGCAGGCCAGGTGGCGAGCATCTCGGGCTGACCGGTGACCCGGTAGACCTCGTCGCCGAAGACGTCGGCGAGGTGCGCGGCCTCGGCCGTCGCGCGGTTGTCGAGCCACACGATGGCGGGTCTGAGCGCGGTTCCCGCGGCATCGACCGGTACCAGTGTCTCGCCCTGGGCCGAGACGGCCGCCGCGCGGATGCTGCCCGCATCGACGCCGGATGCGCGCAGCAGCCGGCCGAGCGCGAGGCGGAGCGCCTGCCAGTAGGTCTCCACCTCCACCTCGACCCAGCCGGGGTGGGGTGCGAGCAGCCCGTACTCCTCGGTCTCCTCGCCGACGAGCGCGCCGCGGGAGTCGTAGACGGCGCACTTGAGGGCGGTGGTTCCGAGGTCGATGCCGAGGAACGCCGGGGCGCTCACGCTCACGCTCATGCTCCTGCCTCCTCGCCGGGCCCGCCCGCCCAGACGATGACCACGCGCTCCGAACCGCGATTGTGGATGGTGTGCGGCACGCCGGGCGGGATGGTGAGGGCGTCGCCGGCGCGGAGCACGTGCTCCGCGCTGCCGTCGTCGACGACTGCCTCGCCCTCGGTGCAGTAGAACACCTCCCAGGAGCGTGCGTGGCCCGCGTCGAGGCCCCCGATCTCGCCCGGTTCGACCACCGAGGTGCCGAACCAGAGCAGGTCGTTGCGGAAGTACTCCCGGCAGAGTTCGGGCCCTTCGTAGAATTCGGTGGCCTCTGTCAGGCGCACCGTGCTGGCTGTCGTCGTCATCGACGTGTCCTTCCTCGTGGGGTTCGATAGGGCTGGGTGTCGATCGCCGGCTCGATGCCGTCGATCTGGTCGGCGACGATCTCGGCCGAGCCCGCCGCCTGGGTCCAGCCGAGATGGCCGTGACCGCTGTTGACGTACAGTCCGCGGAGGGCGGTGCGGCCGAGGATCGGGTTGCCGTCGGGGGTCGCCGGCCGCCAGCCGACGTGGAACTCGGCGCCCGCCCAGTCGAGCGCACCCGGGAACAGGCGGTCGCCCGTCGCGCGGATCGAGTCGTAGTCGCCTGGGTTCGATCCGCTGTCGTAACCGGCGAACTCCGCCGTCGACGACAGGCGCAGCGCATCGCCCATGCGGGAGAAGGCGACGTGTGCGCGCTCGTCGACCCCGCCGACGTCGGCGACCGATGCTCCGGGGCGGATGGGGACCGTCGCGGCGTAGCCCTTGGCCGGCAGGATGGGCAGGCGCAGTCCGGCCGTGCGAGCGAGCTCGGCCGTGCGGGCCCCCGCCGCCAGCACGACGGCGTCGAACGAGCGGGAGCCACCGGGAGTGACCAGCCCTGTCACAGCCCGCGCCTGCGACTCGATCGCGCGTACCTCGGTGGCGGAGTGCACCGTCAAGCCGCCGTCGACGGCCCGCTGCAGCAGCTGCAGGGTGAAGGCGCGGGCGTCTCCGTGCGCGGAACCCGTGGTGTAGAGCACGCCACCGAGACCCGTGGCCGCCGCGGCGAACCCGGGGTCGACCTCGGTGAACCGCGCCCCGGCGTAGCTCTCGTAGCGTTCACCCGCCGCAGCGAGCTGCCCGCGTTCCTCAGCGAGCGCTGCGAGGTGCTCGGGCGAACCGGCGAGGAAGGCCATGCCGTTGGCCTCGAACGAGAAGTCGAGCCCGAGCTCCGCCTGCAGCTCCTGCAGCCGGTCGAGGCTGTAGGAGCTCAGCGCGTGGGCCGCGCGCACGTTCCGTCGCATCCGTGACGGGAGGCATTCCCTGAGGAAGCGCAGTCCCCACGGCACGAGGGACGGTCCCGCGCCGGCGCGCACCCGGATGAACGACTGCTTGCGGGCGAGCAGGGAGCGCGCCAGCATGCCGATCGCCGAGGGCGTACCCCACACCAGCGAGTCGCCGGGCACGATCAGTCCGGCGTTCGACGCCGTCGCCCCGGTGGCCGCCGTCTCCTCCCGCTCGTAGAGGTCGACGGAGTGGCCGCGCCGGAGCAGCGACCAGGCGGTCGTGACTCCCACGACCCCGCCGCCGACGACCGCGATGCGTTGTGCTGACACTCCGTCTCTCCCTTGCTCGATCAGTCCGGTCGTCAGTCGATCAGTCCGGCGTCACGCAGCCGGTCGGCGATGGCCTGCCGCAGCACCGGGTCGGTGACGGGCTGGAGCGGCGGGCGCACGTGGCTTACGGGCTGACCCAGAATGGCCATCGCCGACTTGAGCTGCGAGCTCGGCGAACCGAAGCGACCACCGAAGTCGGGCGCGATGAACGACGAGGTGAGGGCCCACCACTTGTCGGCCCAGGGTCGAGCCGCGTCGAGGTCGCCGGCCCAGAGGTTCTCGAAGAACGGTACGGCGAACGGTGCGCCGATTCCGCCGCCGTCGATGTAGCCGTCACCGCCGAGCTCGCGCATGATGGCGAGACCCCGTCGGTTGATGAGGCTCGAGAAGATGCGAACCTGGCCGGCCAGTGCCTCGATGAAGTCGACGACGCGAACCCAGTCGGCCGTGCTGTTCTTGATCGCGACGACGTGCTCGAGGTCGGCGATGTGCCGGGCCGTGTCGAGCTCGATCTCGAGCGCGGCACCCCGTGGCCAGTTGTACGCGACGAGCGGCAGCTGCACCTGGGCGTCGACGTCGCGGTAGAACTGCAGCACCTCCTGCTGGGTGGGGTGGGCGTAGGGCGGGGGAGTCGTGAGCACGCCGGAGGCGCCTGCCTCGGCCGCGCCGTCGGCCAGCCGCAGCACCTGGTCTGCGGTGAACGAGGTGCAGCCGACGATCACGGGGATGCGTCCCGCTGCAGCCTCGACGGCGACCCGGGCCGTGTTCGTACGCTCCTCGTCGGTCTGCGCCCACCACTCGCCGGCGCTGCCGTTGATCAGCACTCCGTGCACGCCGGCCTGGACGTACAGCTCGATGATCTCCCGCATGACCTGATCATCGAACGACCCCTCCTCGGTGAATGCGGTCGGAGCCGCGGGCCAGTAGCCCTTCCAGTCGACGGTGTTGCGATCCATGTTCTCTCCTTCTGAATGTCTGATGCTGGATGTCGGATGCGCGCGCCTCAGCGCCGGGCCCGCTCGGCGAAGGCCAACGCCGTCCGCACCTGTGACACGACGTCTTTCTCGCCCGGCAGGACGCCGTCGAAGATGGCTCCCCCGATGGTGAAGCCCCAGGCGCCGGCCTCGTCGATCGCGGCCACCTGAGCCTCTGTGGTCACGGAGCCGGCGACGATGACCCGCCCCGGCACGGCCTGCACCGTGCGGCGGATGAGTTCCGGCACGTCGGCGCTCGTGTGCCGGTAGGCGAGCAGGTCGACGCCGTCGACCCCGTCGAGCGCCGACAGGGCGCCGGCGTGGTCGGCGATCTCCTCGACCGAACCGGTCAACTCGCTCGGGTGCCCGACGATCTTGCCGGGGAACGGAGCGAAACGGATGCCGGAGCCGGCGAGGTGGGCGCTCGCCGTCTCGGCGAACTGCCCGCCGAGCACCCAGTCGACCCCCGCGCCAAGGGCGGCGTCGATCGAGCGGCGCTCGTCGTCGGCCGTCAGGGAGACGACCTCGAGGTAGACCGTCATCCCTGCTGCCTTCGCTTGCGCGGTGAGCTCGCGCTGCAGCTCGGGCGTCGCGCCGACGTCTTTGAACCCCACGTGGCGAAGGCCGGTGCCCGCGATCTGGTCGAGCACGGTCCGAGCATCGTCGACGGTTCGATCGCGGTTCGTGAGCATGAAGATGAATTCGGGCACGTGGACTCCTTAGCGGCATTGCAATGTGATATTGCATAGAATCAGGTCGCTGCGGCGATGTCAAGAAAACAGTGTGACATTGCACAAAGATCTGCTGTCCTCGATACCATCGATGGGTCCACCCAGCCCTCGGAGGAATCGAGTCAGCGTGATCAACAAGCTCCCCGATGACGTCTCCTCGGCCGCCGCACGCATGCTCGGCACCGCGCCGGGTGGGCTGGCGGTGCCCAACCGGCGTGACCAGATCCTCGACGTGCTGCGCGCCGCGGTGCTCTCGGGCGCGATGGAGGACGGTGTCGTCTATTCCGCTCCGGCACTCTCGGCCCAGTTCGGCGTCTCGCCGACCCCCGTGCGCGAGGCGATGATCACCCTCGCGCGCGAGAAGCTCATCACGGTGGCGCCCAACAAGGGCTTCGTGGTGGCGTCGCCCACCCAGCGCGAGCTGACCGAGATGCTCGACGCCCGGCTGCTTCTCGAAGTGCCGATGGCCCGCCGCGTCGCGCAGGACGGTCTCTCCGACGACGACTACGCGAGACTCGGCGAACTCGCCGACCACACGCTCACCACGGCGCAGAAGGGTGACTTCATCGCCCACGTGCTCGCCGATCTCACCTTCCACGTCGAGCTGGTGGGGCTCGGCGGCAACGCCGAGATCACCGAGATCGTGCGCACCCTGCGGGCCCGCTGGCGGCTCAGCGGGCTCGATTCACCGGCCAAGCACGACGTCCTCATCCACACCTCGGAGCAGCACCGCGAACTGGTGGAGCTCATCCGGGCGAAGGATGCCGACGCCGCCGCGACGCTCCTCGACGAGCACCTGCGGCTGGCGGGCGACGCCTGGCGCGAGGAGGCCGCTGCGCAGGAGTGAACTCCTCGCTCAGACGGTGAAACCGGCCGGGAACGGGTCGGTGGGGTCGAGCAGATGCTGGCTGAAACCGGTGATCCAGGCCCGGCCCGAGAACGAGGGCACGACGGCGTCGAAGCCGGCGATCGTCGTCGTCTCGAGCACCCGGCCGACGAAGCGGCTCCCGATGATCGACTCGTTCACGAACTCCTCGCCCACTCCGAGGCGGCCCTGGGCGTGCAGCAGGGCGAGCCTGGCCGAGGTGCCGGTGCCGCAGGGGGACCGGTCGAAATAACCGGGCACGTTGAGAACGACGTTGCGCGCATCCGCTCCGTCGCGTCCCGGCGCGACGAACTGGGCGTGGTGGATGGTGGCGATCGAGGGGTTCTCGGGATGCGCGGGCGGGTTCTGCTCGTTGATCGCGCTGATCACACGCAGACCGAGGTCGATGAGCTCCTGCTTGTGCTGGAGGTCGACGTCGAGCCCGAGGTCGGCCGCCTCGACGATGGGGTAGAAGTTGCCTCCGTAGACCATGTCGTAGCGCAGCAGGCCGTGACCGTCGACGTGCACGACCTGATCGCGGGCCAAGACGAACGACGGCACGTTCGTGAGCGTCACCGACGTCGCGCGACCATCGGTGACCGAGACCTCGGCGGTCACGAGGCCGGCTGGCGTGTCGAGACGGATGACGGTCACGGGTTCGACCACCTCGACCATCCCCGTCTCGATCAGCACCGTCGCCACGCCGATCGTGCCGTGCCCGCACATGGGCAGGAATCCGGTGGTCTCGATGTACAGCACGCCCCAGTCGGCGTCAGCGCGCGTGGGGGGTTGGAGGATCGCGCCCGACATCGAGGCATGACCGTGAGGTTCGCGCATGAGGAAGCCGAGCAGATCGTCGAGATGGGTCTGGGCCCAGTCGCGGCGATCCGACATGGTGGTGCCTGGCACGGGCGCGACACCGCCGATGACGACCCGGGTCGGCATCCCCTCGGTGTGCGAGTCGACGGCGCTGATCATCCTGCTGCTTCGCATTCATCCTCCTCGGTGACAGGTGTTGCTAATATAACGTGACATTGCACAGAGAGGGCAAGCCGTGACCATCAACGAGCGCTGGCCGCTGGATCGCCCGACCGATCTGCCCAGCCGTCGTCACCAGGTCGCGGAGATCCTGAGAGCGTCGGTGCTCGCCGAGCAGCTGAAGCCCGGGGTGGTCTACTCGGCCCCGGCCCTGGGCGCCGAGCTCGGTGTCTCGGCGACCCCTGTGCGCGAGGCCATGATCGACCTCGCCAAGGACGGACTGGTCGAGGTCGTGCGCAACAAGGGCTTCCGCGTCGTCGAGCCCTCGGCCGCCCAGCTCGCCCAATTGCTCGACCTCCGGCTGCTGATCGAGGTGCCCATCACCGCGCGGATCGCGGCGCGGGGCCTCAGCGACCAGGAGTACGCGGCGCTGCTCGACCTCGCCGACGCGACGAAGGCTGCGGTCGAAGACCTCGACTTCACCGGCCACGTCGTGGCCGACCAGCACTTCCACCTGTCGCTTCTCGCGCTCGCGGGCAACACGGAGGTCGTGGAGACCATCCGCGTGCTGCGCTCGCGGTCGCGACTGAGCGGCCTCGGCCGGGAGGAGAAGAGACCGTTGCTGCTGCGGAGCGCCGCGGAGCACGGCGAGCTCGTGCAGCTGCTTCGCGATCGCGAGGTCGATGCCGCCGAGAGGCTCATCGGCGAGCACATCGCCGGAGTCGGCCGCGCCTGGTCGTCAGCGACCTCTGACGGTGTCGGCCGATAGCTCGAAGACGGGCGTGGTGCTGATCGACACGGCCAACCGCCGCCCAATTATCCGCCCACGGTTGACGTCGTCCGAAGTGCGCGGGAGTGTGGAGGGGTGAGGAGGCTCTGATGGGAAAATTCCTGTGCGGATCGCACATCGAGGTCGAGTTCGACGACCGTGTCCTGGCTCACCTGCAGGTGGTCATCGGCGCCAAGTTGCGTCGGGGTGAGTCGACGTTCTTCAGCTGGCGCGACAGCGCCGACTCGGGCGACGGGCGCACCACCACGTGGGTGCACCCGCTGGCCGACGTGACCTTCAAGTTCTACGGGCACCGCAATCCGAGCATCAACGGGGCCTGGGTGGAGGCGCTCATGCTCGAGGCCAACAAGCCCGGAGGCCTGCAGCTGGTCGAGGAGCCCGGCGGAGACGGGGGTGCGCCGGTGGCCCACCACAACCCGATCACCGCCACGGGCGAGGCGCAGCGGTAGCGAGCCCGCGTCGGCGACGACTGCCCGGCGGCGCATAATCGAGAGGTGAACCGCACGGATCGGCTCTTCGGCCTCGTCGAGGAACTGCGGGCGACGTCACCGCGCCCCTCGAGCGCACGCCGCCTCGCCGCCCGCTTCGAGGTCTCCACCCGCACGATCGAGCGCGACCTGCTGGCGCTCCAGGAGTCGGGCCTGCCGATCTGGGCGGAGCCGGGCCGGGCGGGCGGCTACGTCATCGACGTCTCGGCCACCCTCGGCCCGATGCGATTCACCCTCGACGAGGCGCTCGCGGTGCTGATCGCGCTCGGCGGGCTCAGGCACAGCCCGTTCCGACACGCGGCTCGCAGCGCCGCGCGGAAGGCCCTTGCCGCCATGCCCGACAGCGATTCGGCGCGTGCTCTCGCCCTGGGGTCGCGCATCCACTTCCTCGAAGAGGAGGAGCAGACCGTCGCAGCGCCGGCGGACTTCTCCCGCGCCCTCCTCGCCGACCGCGTGGTGAGGCTCCGCTACCGAGACGGCGCGGGCACCGAGACCTGGCGCGACGTCGAACCCCTCGGCTCGATCGGCAGAGACGGCGCCTGGTACCTCGTCGCCTGGTGCCGCACGCGAGACGGCGTGCGCGCCTTCCGCAGCGACCGGATGCTCGCGCTGGAGATCATGGACGAACGCCCGCCGAGACGGTCGCTCCGCGCCTCCGACCTCGCCATCGAATACGGGAGGCTGCGCTCGGCGGTCGACTGGGACTGATTCCGCCGAAATGCCGACAGGACGTCGTCGCACCCGAGGGCGATGGTGGAGCTTCCCCGTCCCATCGCATCCGGAGGTCTCCCATGTCATTCGCATCCATCCGCATCGTCAACGCCGATCTCGACCGCATGGTCGCGTTCTACGAGCGGGTCACCGGGCAGAAGGCCGAGCGGCCGGCGCCGCCGTTCGCCCAGTTCGGCGGACCGGGGGCTGCGTTGGCGATCGCCGACACCTCCACCGTCGCGATGCTCGGCGGCGCGATGGCGCCGGCGGCGAACCGGTCGGTGTTCATCGAGTTCGAGGTCGATGACGTCGACGGGTGCTTCGCGGCGCTGCAGCCCGAGGGCGACGAGGTCGTGCTCGCGCCGACGACCATGCCCTGGGGCAACCGTTCGGCGCTCGTGCGCGACCCCGACGGGAACGTCGTGAATCTGTTCAGTCGCCCGGCGGGGTGAGGGGAGGCAGGAGAGCGCTCGCTCTGGCGAAGGACTCGAGGTCGCCGGGTCGCCCGCCGGCGAGGAGCGCGTCGTTGAGTCTCTGCCACGCGGTGCGGTGCGCGGTCTGCCAGATCGTGGGCAGCTCGACGGCGTCGCTCGCCGAGGTGTGGACTGCCCGCCCGGGGCGCGCCGTCGTGCCATCGGGCACCTCGATGCGGATGGTCTCGTCGGGAGCCACGAGCAGGAGGTCGAGCGTGCAGTCCGCGGTGTCGCTGCGCGCGGCGCTCAGCACGATCCGGGCCCCCGTCGTCGATCGGCCCACTCCGAGGAGGGAGGATGCCGTCTCCGCGACGACCTCGAGCGAGCTCACCTCCACCCCGAGCCGCTGCACCGCCCGGAGCTGGGCGAAGAGCACTGCGCGGAGATCGCGGCCTCTACGGGGTTCGATGCTCCGGGCGTCGACCACGCGGGTGCGGGCGATCGGGGCGGACAGGCGCTCCGCCGCCGTCAGCAGCGCGGGCGAGGAGGCCCAGCTCTCGGCCAGCACGATGGCGCAGCCCGAGACGTCGTCGGCCAAGGCGACGAGGGGCACACGCGCAGCCACGGGCAGCGGATCGGTGACGACCACACCGCGCGCCCCGGCGCTCGCCGCCTCCCGAGCCCGCTCGACCCACCCCTCGGAGCCCGCGACCACCACGACATCGGGACGAGCGGCGACGGCGTCGGCGCGGGCGTCGGAAGCCCCGGCGGAGAAGCGTCGGAACGAGAGGGGAAGCGTCGCGAGAGTCGCCACCGCCACAGCCGTACGCTCCGGGTCTGCCGACTCGACCTGCACCGACCACGCGGTCATCGCGTCTCCTCCCGCCAAGCGGTCTCGGAGGCCGCCGCGGCGACCGTCAAGACGAACTCGAGATCGTCGATGAGCGCGTCGACGGAAGGCGCAGCCGCCGACCCCGACCCCGCCGACCCCGCCGCCGACCCCGCCGCGGCGATGGCGTGCAGCGCCCGCCACTCGCCTTCGTAGCCGTTGTGGGCAGAGGGACCGAAGCGCACGGTGCGCGCATCCGTGGCGATGGTCGCGGTCGCAGAGCCCGCCTGCACGTACGACGGTGGGAACTCGAGCAGAAGCCTGGCCTCGTCGGCCACCACCTCGAGCTCCCAGGTGGGCCGCCACTGCTCGGTGAGCGCGCCGATGGCGTGCACCAGCCGGCCGTGCGCCGTGAACCCGATCTCGTAGCCCCACGGGGAGAGCGCGCTCGCCGACACCACCTCGAGATCGTCGACTCCGGGGAGCAGCCGGCGGATGAGCGGGAGGTCGTGAACGGCGAGGCCCAGCACCCCGCCGAACACCATCTGCGCCCGCACGGCCGGGTCGTCGAGGTCGGGGAGCCCCAGGGCGGGCCGCGCCGTCAGAACCTCCGTCGCCGAGGTCTCGAAGCGGGCGTTCGGCGGAAGCACCACACGAGAACGGATGGTGTGGGCTTCGTGACCGAGAGCATCCCACTCCGCCAGCGCGGCGAGCCAGACCGGGTCGACCGTGTGCATCGCGCCTACGATGACGGGCACCCCGGTCTCGCGGCTGGCCTCGGCGATCAGCTCCGCCTGCTGCCGGTCGGTGGCGAACGGCTTCTCGCAGAGCACCGCGCGCTTGCCCGCTCGCATCGCGGCGATGACCTGCTGTGCGTGGAAAGCGCTCGGGCTGCAGATCGCGACGACCTCGATGCGCTCGTCGGCGAGCAGCTCGTCGATCGAGGTCGACGCGCGGGCGCCGGCGCGGCGTGCGACGGCGGCCGCGACTTCCGGGTCCACGTCCATGATGTTCCGCACCTCGAACAGCTCGCCGAGCCGGGCGAGGGTCGGCAGGTGGATGGCCTGCACCACGGGCCCGGCGCCCACGATGCCGACGCCGAACGGTTCGGTCGTCATCGGGCGGCCTCCGCGAAGTAGGGGAGGGCGAGCACGTTCTCGCGCGAGAGCACGGCGCTGTCGAAGGGGGTGCCGTGCTTGGGCAGGTCGACTTCGATCACGTACCAGCCGTCGAAGTCGGCGGGCAGCGCGTCGAGCACCCCCGTGAGGTCGAGCCCCCCGGCGCCGGGTTCGGCCCAGATGCGGTCGGTACGGGTGGCGTCGAAGTAGCTCGTGCCCTGGGCGAGCACGCGTGCGGCAGCGGCGGTGTCGAGGTCTTTGAGGTGCACGGCCGCGACGCGGTCACGGTAGTCGCCGACGAGTTGCACCGGGTCGATGCCGGCGAACGCGAGGTGGCCGGTGTCGGGCCCGAACGCGAGCGCCCCGCCCCGCGTGCGGTCGAGAACGCCGCGCACCTCGGCCTCGACTTCGATCCACGAGCCGACATGCGGATGCAGTGCTGCCGTCACCCCCTCGGCTCGCGCCACCTGCGCGGCGAGTTCCAGGCCGTCGGCCATGATCGCGACCCGTTCGGCCGACGCCTCTACCCCGATCGCCGGATGCGCGCGGCGGGGATCGCACATGTGCTGGGCGATGAACAGAGTGTCGACACCGAGCTCGGCGGTGGCGGCAGCGTGGCGGCGTGCTCCCTCGATGGCGTCGGCACGAGCATCCGGGTCGTCGAAGAATCCGCCGAAGTAGCCAGGGGCGGGGCGGAGCCCGTGGGCGGCGAGCAGCTCACCGTACTCGCGGGGCGTGAGGTGCGGGGGCACGTCGGCGTGCACCGCTGAGTAACCGGCCCGGGCGATGTCGGCGAAGCTCGCGTGAAGGCGCTCCGGCGAGAGATCGAGGCCGCTGCCGTCGAGGAGGAAGGGGAGGGGGTTGATGGCGAGGCGTTCTCGTCGGGACACGGTGGGGTCACTCTCCGATGGTCGTGGTTCGGGGCGCCCAAGGCGCGCTGCGCGCCAGCTCGACGAAGCGCCGGCCCATGAGGGCGTACCCCGCGGCATCGGGGTGGAGCCTGTCGTGCAGGTGATGGGCGTCGGCGGGGCCCAGCATGCGCCGACCGTCGAGGTAGTGCAGGGCAGGGTCGGCGCGCTCGTCGACGATGCGCTCGAGCTCCGGCCGCACCCACGACAGCGTGAGCACGCCGGGGCGGTCGCCGGCGGGGGTTCCGGCGAGGTGACCGTCGGGCCCGACCACGGTGGGGCCGGGCGTGGTCTCGTGCATCGGAAGGGAGACGGGGGAGATGACGACCAGCGGCGTCTCGGGCTGCCCCTCCCGGATGGTGTCGAGGAACCCGTGCACCGCGGGGCTGAAGGTGCGCATCCGCAACGCGTCGGCGTTGAGGGGGTTCGTGCCGATCTTCAGCGTGATCAGCTCGCTCGGCCGATCGCGGATGACCCGGGCCACGAAGGGATCGATCATCGCCTGGCCGCCGAAGCCGAGGTTCGTGAGGTCCCAGTCGAGTGCGAGGGCGGCGAGCGCGGTCCAGGTGCGGGTGGGGCCGTCGGCCTCGGCGGAGTGGCTGATCGAGCTGCCGTAGTGCGTCCAGCGCGGTCGCGCCCGCGACGGGGCTGGGTGCAGTGGAGCGTCGGCGCGCACGGAGCGGATCTCCGTGGCGCTCACCTGTGGCAACCAGACCTCCACCACCCGCGGCTCGGCAGTCGGCCCGCCGAGATCGAGCGCGGCGACCGACACCGTCCCGTCGACCCGCTCCAGACCTCCGGTGCGCAGCTGGCGCAGAATCGGCCCGTTCACGAACGACTTCCGACCGACCTCGACCCCGTCGATCACCGCGGCCAGCACGGCGGGCCGTGTGTCGTCGCCGACGTCGGCCGGAAAGCTCCGCGTGAGCAGCGCCTCCACCTCGATCACGCTCGCGGCGGTCGACACCTCGAGCCGCACTCCGGCCGTCTGCGCCGCCATGCGCTCGATCGACGCGTCACCGCCCCGGTTCCGGATGCTGTGCGGAAGACGGATGGGGGCCAGCCCGTGCTCGGTCTCGTCGACGAACTCGGTGCCGCGCACCGAGGCGCGGATCTCGTCGCGCGACAACTCGAACTGTCGCATCAGCTGCCCCAAGGGTAGAGGGCGAGGATCGTGCCGCCGAACACCCAGTCGAGCTCCGACGCATCCAGGAAGGCGAGCGCGTCGGCGGCGAAGGCGAGTGCGTCGGCATACGAGTGGTGCCGGGTCGAGACGGGCCAGTCCGAGCCCCACGCCAGCCGCTCGGCACCGAATGCTCGAGCCAGGCGCTCGAGCCGGGGCTTCACGTCGGCGTAGGGTGCGGCCGCCTTCGAGACGTAGCGGAACCCCGACACCTTCACCGCGATCGACGGATGCGCGGCCAGCACGATCAGCGCCTCCACCTCGCCGTCCGTGCTCGCCAGCCCCTGGTGGTGCAGCAGTATCGGGAGGTCGGGATGCCGCTCCGCCATCCCGCCGATCGCCGCGTGCCAGGCGGGCGGTGCGTGCACGCTCGCGACCAGCCCGAGGCTCTCCGCCGCGGCGAAGAACTCGGCGGCCGCGGCGGTGTCGAACCACCCGTCATCGTCATCGCCGAGGTAATGCGTGAAGCCCCCCGCCCCCGTGCGCCCGATCTCCTCAGCGAGTCGGGCCGCCGCTCCCGGCCGGTGGTAGCTCGACGACCACCGCGAATCGACGTCGGCGAACATCCGCAACGCCTCAGGATGCTCGCGCCCCGCCCGAGCGACGTCATCGTTGTTGAGGGGGTTGGCGGTGCGCGCATCCTCCCCACCGATCGCGGCCGCGACCACGACCGCCCGGCTCACCCCGTTCGCCGCGAGCTCATCGAGCAGCGCCTCCGGTGTCGTCCCGGCGGCGGGTGGCGTCGCCGCAGCCGCCGGATACGGCCACCGTCGCCACAGGTGGCAGTGCGCGTCGACGATCACCGCAGCCCCACCGACCCCGGCTCGATTCCGACCCCGGGGCCCGACGACGCGCGGGGTGGCTCGGGTGCCCCGCCGAGGCCGATCAGCACCTCGGTGAGAATGTCACCCTCGAGCGCCGACAGCAGCGCCACCGCCCACGGATGCATCGCGGCACCGTGCGGCGCGAAGGTCACGCCGCGCGCGCCGGCCAGCTCTGCCACGGCCCGTGCCGTGCCGATGCCGCCGCACCACGTGACGTCGACCTGCATGACGTCGGCGCACTCCGCCTGCAGGAACCGCCCCGCCTCGGCCAGCCCGAACAGGTGCTCCCCACCTGCCACCGCCACGGGCTGGCTCCGCCGAAGCTCCGCGTACCCCGCGAGGTCGTCGGGCAGCAGCGGTTCCTCGATCCACCCGAGCCCGTGATCGCTCGCGTCACGGAGGAAAGCGGTCGCGTAGTCGACGTTCCACGACATGAAGCAGTCGACCGACAGCGGGACGCTTTCCGTCACGCGAGTGCGGGTCTCGTCGAGTCGGGCCAGGTTGGCTCGCAGACCGGCAGCCCCGTCAGCCGGCCCGTACGCCATCGGCACCTTCACGGTCGCGCTCGCCGCGATCAGCTCGGCGTCGACCTCGTCGAGCAATCGCGGCTCGGGGCAGGTGAGGTAGTAGGGCAAGGCGCTGTCACTCCCGCCGAGCAGCTGCGCCAGCGACACAGCGGATGCTCGCGCAGCCACATCCCACAGCGCCAGCTCACACGCGGAGAGCGCCATCGATGCGACGCCACCGGCGGCGTACGGGAGCGCAGCCAGGCGCAGCTGGTCGACCCGCGTCTCGAGGTCGAGTGGGTCGCGCCCGAGGAGCATCCCGCGGAAGTGCCCCTCGATCAACGCGGCGGTCACCACCCCGCCCCGGCTCTGCCCGACCCCGAAGACGTCGGGGTCGGCGGTCTCGATCAGCACCCACACCAGATCGCTCCCCGGGCCGCGCCAGCTGCTGCGGCGCTCGGCGAACTCCGGGTACCGCGAGAGCGGCGTCGACACGCGGCTCTCGTCGAGCCAGGTGCCGGTCGAGAACGGCGTCACGATCACCGTGACGTTGCGGATCTGCACTGGTTCCTCGGTTCCGACTTCTTCGTGGAGTGGCTGCTCAGCGATGCTAGCTCAAGGTAGCCGTAAAGTTCAACAGGCCGGACTGTAATCCACTATCGTGGACTGATCACCGCAGATTGGGAGATCGAATGAGTCACCGCAGCCTCACGCGAGTCGGGTTGGAAACATCGCTGAAGCCGTTCCCATCCTGGTCGGAGGGCGATCTCGAGTCCACGGCCGCCACCATGTTCGACCAGTGGCGCGACCTCCTCGCTGCGGCCGAGTCGGCGGCCGTCCTGCTCTGGATCTCCGACGGCAGCGAGATCCTGGAATGGAACCTCGACCTCGACCGCGAGGTCACCTGGGCGAGCTCGGTGGGCTTCTCCAACACCGAGTACGGCGCCTACCCGCACGCCGTCACTCCGGACAACACCGCCCAGCCCTTCCGGCCCGACGTGCATCCGCTCCGCTACCGCGACATCCATCGCCTGGTGGCGACGATCCGCCGAGTGGGCGAGCGGATGCTCGGGGTCCCCGTGACGGTGGGCGCGACGTTCGACCCGGGGCCCGAGTTCGCGACCTCGCGTTTCAAGTTCGAGGAGCATCCGGAGATCGTCGCCGGAGACGACGAGGAGCGCCTCGGCAAGCTGATCAAGATGATCCGCGCCAACTCGGTGCTGCACGCCGACGAGCGGGCGTTCGCGGGGTACCCCGACGGTGTGCCGGAGGGTACGTCGTTCGGCGAGTTCCTCGGCCGGCAGGCCGCGTCGTACCTCGCGGAGATGGGCTTCGACTACCTCTGGCTCTCGAACGGCTTCGGCTTCAGCGCCTACTCGTGGACCCCGCTCGGCGAGACCTACAACGGCGACGAGTTCCTCAGCGACCGCGTGCCCGAGGTCTCGGCGACGCTGCAAGGGTTCTGGCGCGCCTTCTTACGTGAGTGCCCCTTCCCGGTCGAGGTGCGGGGCACGAACTTCTCGACCGGCATCGACCTGGGCGGCGACGCCGTGCCCACCCGCGAGATCTACGCGGCCGGCCGCTTTCGTAACCCGCCGCCGAACTCGCCCTGGGGCCCGCTCAACGAGGACTTCGGTATCGAGCTGTCGGGCTACCTCTCGCGCATCGCCGAGGTGCCGTCAGACGGGTTCCTCTTCCGCTTCTACGTGAACGACCCGTGGTTCTGGCAGAACCCCTGGTGGGATTTCTACAACCGCGAACCCTTCGACATCTACCTCCCGCTCAACGTCTCGCGACTGGACTCGCGCGGGGTCGTGCGCACCGCATCCGATGTGCAGTTCCTCTCGATCGACACCGAAGGAGGGGGCCTGGATGCGCGTGCCGGCCGCGAGGTGAGCGGCCACGTGCTGCGTGCGCTCGAGTCGGCGCCCGATGCGGCGGGCCCGGTCGTGTGGGTCTACCCCTTCGACGAGTACGCCGACGATGCGGTGGCCGACCCGTCGTCGGTGCGGCACCCGTACTTCGAGGACTGGTACCTCACGGCCGCCATCAATGCCGGTGCCCCGGTGAACACGGTGGTGTCGACGCGCTCGCTCGCGGCGGCCGTCGCGGCGGGCTCGCTCGACGGGCGGATTCTCGTGGTGCCGACGCGGGCGCTGCGCGGGCGGGTGCTCTCGCTGCTCGAGACACTGGCGAGCGGGCGGGGTGCTCGGGTGCTGGCCTACGGCGCGGCCGACCGGGCGGATGAGCGGGGTCGCAGCCTGCTCGGGGTGACTCTGGGCGACGGTCTCGAGGGTGACCTCTCTCTCGAGACCACACTCGACTCCGATGCGGTCGTGTCAGGGCCTCACCCTCTCGGTCGTGTTCTCCGCCACTCGTCGACCCTGTCGGGCGGCCCCGTACGCGAGACGGCGACACCGGATGCGACGGTGCTGGCATCGGTGCGCTCGGGTTCCGAGGTGCGGGCGTACGCCACCCGGCGGGGATCGTGGGCGTGGGTGCGAGGCTCCTCGACCTTCGACCGCGCCCCCATGGATGACCACGGCTTCCGCCACTCCCGCCCCCTCGACCCGCGCGAGTTCGAGGAGGCGGGCGCCGTGCTCGGCCGGGTGCTCGGCGAGCTCGGACTGTCCTGCCGCTTCACCCGGCGCGACATCACCTCACGCGTTGCCGTGCAGTCCCTGCACCACCACACCGATGCCACCTGGCTGAACGGCTACCTCGCCGACACCACCACCCGGGTCCGCTACCGTCTCCCCCTCGGTGCCCCCGTCTTCACCGGCCTCGAGGCCTGGTACGCCGACGGCCACACCGAATACTCCTTCGGCAAGACCCTCCACGCCGAGGCCCGCATCTTCGTACAGCAACAGGACGCCGCCACCCTCACCTGCCGCGAACTCCCTCCCTACCCGTATTCAATGACCCGCACCCTCAAGGCCACCGGCTTCACCGACGCCCACGTCACGGTGACCGTCCCCCGCACCGCCACCCACGTCACCCTCCTCCGCGACGACCAGGCCACCCTCAACCTCATCGGCGACCCCGTCACCCCCCACGACGTCACCCCCGACCTGGCCGACGGCCGCCTCACCCTCCCCCACGTCACCGGCTCCCTCGTCGTGAGCTGGTCCTAGCGCGCCGGCCGCCGTCAGCGGCGGTTCTCGTGCGCCGCCCATACTGATGGGCGTGGGGTCGCGACCTTGATGGGCTCCTGAAGGGTCTGTAGAATGATGGCGAGCCTCCCCCCGAGGGGTGCGAGGAAGTGAGACCGGGATCCCCGCCGCATGACGGGACCCGGTCTTCGCGTTTCTAGAGCTCGAACACGATCTCTTCGAGAACGGCGTCCAGTGGGTCTCGGTACAGGAGTTGACCGTTGTGTGCGGCGACCACTGCTCCGGCCACCGAGTCGGGCACCCAGAGAAGTGGCTCGTCGAGCGGCCGGGCGTGATCTACCCGAACCGATTCGGCGAGGGCGAAAGTCGTTCGCAGGCTGGCGACCATCGCGAGATCTCGACGGTTGCCGATCGCATCGCGAGACTCGAGCCAGACGTGTTCGACCTCCTTCGCGGCCAGGTGATGGAGCAAGCGCTCCAGGCGCTTTCGGCGCGCTCTTTCCTGTCGCCGCGGATCGAGTCGGGTCGCGGTGACGACGATACTGGTGAGCGGCATCTCAGCGATGGCCTGCACGATCGCGAGACGGTCGCGCTCTTCCTCGCTGTTCCAGTGCAGTCGACGGCGTCGATCGCGAGCGAGGGCCTGCAGGCTCAGCCGACACGTTTCCAGCAGCCTCGAGTTCTGCGGTGCTACGGCCGCGGCCAGCAGATACAACTCATTCCCCACGTGAACGGACTCATCCACCCAAGCGTGCAACGGCGCACCCGACGCGCTTCTCAGGGCGCCCGCGTAGCCATCGTTCATGCGCACAGCATCGCATCGGCAACCAACACTGCCGTGATGCTGTCCGCGCGCAGCGTGAGGGGGCTAGCGCCAGCGGATGACGGCGGTGCCGGTGGGGGAGAGGGCGATGACGAGGCGGTGGCGGACGAGGGTGGCGCGGCCGTCCGTGAGTTCTTCGAGGGTGGTGACGTCGCCGAGGGCGGGGATGTCGATGTGGAGTTCGGAGGAGGGGGCGCCGGTGACGAAGAGGACCGACCAGGCGCCGCTCGTGCCACGGCGCCACTGCACGGTCGTGCCGTCGGTGGCCGACCCGCTGCCACGCACGCGCGCCGAGACCGCGACGCCGGAGCGGCTCACCAGGAGGCTGGCGAAGTCGAGCACGGCGGTGGACGGGAGCAGGCTGTGGGCGAGGCCGAGGAAGGTGCCGACCGAGATGACCGAGCCCGAACCGAGAGTGCGTTCCACGGCGACGGGGTGGCCGTCGTCCACTCCCAACACCCGCGCACCCGTCTCGTCGTAGTGCTCGACCCAGCTCGCGGCCGGCAGCTCGAAGCGAGCACCGTCGAGCTCCACCGAGATCGTTTCGGAGGCGGGTACAGCCCGCCGCCCCAGCGAGAGTGCTGCGAGACCGTCGCGAGAAGCAGGCGGACGATAGAACGCCTCCGAGTCGAACGCCCCGAGATCCGCCTCGGTCAGCAGCATCCCACCCCGATCCACCCACGCAGCGACCGCCGCGAGCGCAGGCGCGGGAACGTGGAGCGGCCACGGCAACACGAGCAGCTTCAGGTCGTCGAGCCGCGCCAGATGATCGGGGTCGAGCACCTCGTACGGCACCTGCAGCTCCTCGAACACGCGCATCCACCCCAGCTGGCTCTCGCGCGCCTGCACGCCGAAGGTGCCGTCTTGCGCCCACTCGAGGTAGTACGTGTCGGGGAGGAACAGCACTCCCACCTGAGCCGCCTCCGGTCGGTACTCGTCGAAGAACTCCTCGTGCGACGCGAGCACCGACGCCGTGCGTGCCATCGCCTCCGCTCGCGCCTTCGCGTGCCCGTCGTCGCCGGCGAACCCGAAACCCCCCGACTCCCGACCGAGCACCTCGTCGCGCCACTGCCAGATGATGGTGCCCTTGGCGCCGCGGCCGATCCCGTTCCACAGCCACCGCTGCTGCTCGTCGACCCGAACAGCCGGCAGCACGTGATGGCCGAGCCGCCCCCCGCCACCCTGCAGCTCGGCCAGCCAGAACGGCCGATCGCCGGCCGCACTGCGCGTCGCCTCGATGCGCACCCCGAGGTCGAGAAGAGACATGCCCTGCAGGTGCGGAAAGCTCGACGTGCCGTAGCCGTCGAGTTCCGCCGCCAGCGCGAAGTCGTTGCCCCGCGACAGGGGCTGCTCGAACAGGCTCCCCGCCGAGTTCACCGAGGGCTCGCCGCAGTGCGCCGAGATCGGATGCACGGGGTCGACCCCCCGAAGTGCGTCACGCCGAAAACGCAGGTGCACCGCCGCCCGCTCCGTGAGAAAGCGCTGAAACGCGACGAGATCGGTGTAGGGCAGCCCCGGCTTGCGTCCGGGCTGCACGTCGTCCCACGACCCGAACCGCCGCCGCCATGCCCGCGCCACCCCGTCGAGGTCGCCGTATCGCGAGCGCAGCCACTCATGGAACGCCCGGATGCTCGCGGGACTGTAGTCGAGATAGCCGTCGCCCTCCATCGCCCAGCGGTTCTCGTTCCAGCAGTCCCACGCCACCAGCGCGGGGTGCGACGCGAAGTGCCGCGCCGCCTCCTCGAGGAAGTCGCGCATGTGCCCGAGCACCCGCGGGTCGTCGAACGAGCCACCGGGCGTCACCCCGGCCTGCGCCTCGACGCGGGTCGTCGACGGCGTGACCCTCCCCAGGTGGTCGACCATCGCCGCATCCGGATACCGCCTCAGCACCCACGCCGGCTGCATCTCGGCGATCGTGCTGATGACGACCGTGAGGCCGTTCGCGTGCGCGAGATCCATCAGGCGGTCGTAGTCGCCCCACTCGAACTCGCCCGGCGTGGTCTCGACCCAGCCCCAGATCAGCCAGAGCTGCACCGTGCCGAACCCGGCCCGGGCGATGGCGGCAATGTCCTGCTCCCACAGCGACTCGTCCGGCGACGGCGGGCGGTAGTACTGAACCCCGAGCAGCATGTCAGAGCGTCACCGACTCGCACCAGGTGCGCGCCAGCAGCTCGCGGCCGGCATCGGTCGGATGCACGCCGTCCCACAGCAGGCCCGCCGGGTCTCGCTCCCACCCGGCCCGGGTGAAGGCGACGTCGGCGGCGACCAGCTGGGCGTCGAACTCGTTGGCGAGTGCCCGCACCACCTCGATCTTGGGGTCGAGGTCATCCCGCCACTCCGACTGCTCGGGGCGGAGGGCGAGGAGGAACGGTTCGATCAGAACGAGGCGGGCACCCGCATCCGTCGCCTTCGTGAGCATGCTGCGGTACGCGGCCTCGAACGCCTCGACCGAGGTGGCCTCGCCTCCGTCGTAGCGGCGCCAGGTGTCGTTGATGCCCACGTGGATCGACACCAGATCGGGCTCGTGCTCGAGGCAGTCGCGGTCGAAGCGGGCCTCGAGGTCGACCACCCGGTGGCCGCCGATGCCGGTATTGATCACGACGTCGGCGTGCCCTGCCTCGCTGCGGCGACGCGCCACGCGGGCCACGTAGCCGGTTCCGAGGTCGTAGGGGTCGTCGATGTGCCGCCCGTCTTCGGTGATGCTGTCGCCGATGAAGACCAGTCGCTGCGTCACGCGCATCCTCACTTCGCGTATTCGGGCACCGGGGCGAACGACACGAGCACCTTGCCCGGAATCTCGTCGCCGTTGGCCAGATTCGTGAACGCCTCGTCGGCACTCTCGGGCCCGATGACGCGGCTGATCAGCGCGTCGGCGGTGAGCGGGTTGCCGGCCACCAACGCCGCGGCGTCGGCGAAATCGCGGGCCGAGTAGGTGAAGCTGCCGACCAGGGTGCGCTCGCCGGTGCTGATCTGGAAGGCGTCGAGGCGCACCTGCGGCTCACCCATGCCCACGAGACACACCGTTCCCCCGAGCACCGATCCCTCGAGTGCGTCGGCGAGCGAGCGCGTGCTGCCGACGGCGTCGATGACGACATCGACGGGGCCGCCGCGCCGGCCGAGCGCGTCGACGGGGTCACCCGCCGAGGGGTCGATGGCAGCCACCCCCAGCTCCTCGATGAGCCGCCGGCGACCGGCGCTGATCTCGCTGACGTAGATCTCGGCGACGCCGAGCGCCTGCAGCACGAGCACCACCGACTGCCCGATCGGGCCGCCGCCGATGACGAGCACTCGCTCTCGCCCCGTCACCCCGGCGCGGCGCACGGCGTGCAGCGCGACGGCGGTCGGCTCCACGAGGGCGCCGTGCTCGACGGGCATGCCGTCGGCGAGCCGCAGCACGTTGACCGCGGGAACCACGACGTAGTCGGCGAACGAGGCGTACCGTGCCGGGTCGACACCGATCACCGACTTGCGAGGCGAGTGCTGCTCGCGGTCGGTGAACTCCAACCGGTCTTCCAGCGGAAGCACGACCGGGTTGAAGGTGACCGCGTCGCCGACCTCGAGCCCGAAGGGGGCGCCATCGGGCCCGAACGCCTCGATCGTGCCCGAGGTCTCGTGGCCCATCACCTGGCCCACCGACCGACGGCCGTTGTGACCGGTGTACCCGTGGATGTCGGAGCCGCAGATGCCCGTGAACGCCACCCGGATCAGTACCTCACCCAGAGCAGGCTTCGGCTTGGGGCGATCCGCCAGGGCCATGCGCCCGAATCTCTCCAGCACCAGTGTTCGCACGGTCGATGTCCTCTCGTCTCGCATCGTCGCATCGGAGTCACCCGATCACGGGGAAGCGATGCCACCCTACCAAGAAGTTCATCAGAGTGATAGCAAGTTCATCAGACAGAACTTTGTGCTGGCCATCATCTCTCCGACGCCGCTAGAGTTCGACATCATGAGTGATGGCTCACAGTCGAGAACCGCAGGCGTGACGATCGCCCGCACGGAGATCTTCCCCATCAACCTGCCGGCCACGCCCGAGCAGGTCGCTGCGGGGTACTTCCACCGCTACTGCGTCGTGCGCCTGACCACGAGCGAGGGGATGCGCGGGCACAGCTTCGCCGCCTCCATCGATCGCACCGTCTGGCCGACGATCATCGCGGCGACCGAGGGGTCGGCGGTCACCGACATCGACGGGATGCTGCGGCGGGGCCTCGACCGGGGCGCCGGCGCCGAGCACGCGGCCTGGGACGCCCTCGGCAAGACCCTCGGCGAACCGGTGCACGCCCTGCTCGGCGGGGCCCGGATGCGGGAGCTGAAGGGATACGTCACCGTCGTCTGGCCGGGTGACCCCTCGCAAGCCCACATCAGCCACGCCGAGACGGTCGACGCCGTGCTCGCCTACCAGGCGGCGGGGTTCGAAGGCCTCAAGATCCGATGCTGGCGCGACCTCGGCGAGAACGCGCGGCTGTGCGAGGCGATCCTGGCGGCGACGGGGCCCGACTTCACCCTGATGGTCGACCGCACCGCCCATGTCTCGGGCTCGACCTGGAGCTACGAGGAGGCGCTCGCCGAGGCGCGGGAGCTGCAGGACATCGGGGTGCGCTGGCTCGAGGAGCCGCTCGACCGGTACGACCTGCAGGGTCAGGCCCGGCTCGCCGACGAGCTCGAGATGCAGATCGTGGGCGGGGAGGGGTACACCTCGCCCGCCGAGTTCGCGGCGGCGCTCGCGGCGGGGAGTTTCGACGTGATCCAGCCGGATGCGTCGATCGCCAACGGCATCCTGCCCACCGTGCGCGTCGCCGCGATGGCCGAGGCGCTCGAAGTGCCGGTGTGCCTGCACGGCACGGGCGGGTTGCGGCTGCCGGGGTGGCTGCAGGCCGCCGCGCTCATCGGGCCGGAATGGCAGGAGCTCGCGATCATCCCGCCGGGGCTGCAACCGGATGAGGCGTGGAGCCTGAACCGCTCCGTGCTGCGGAACGATCCGTGGCGCATCGACCGCGGGCGCATCACCGTGCCGTCGGGGCCGGGTCTCGGCCTCGACGTCGACGACGACGCGCTCGACCGCTACCGGATCGGCTAGCGCGCGATGGCCGCGCGGCTCACCCGCCTCACACACCTCACCGTCGAGCACACCGAGGAGCCGCTCGGGGTCGACGTGACGCCCCGGTTCGGGTGGATCGTCGAGGCGGGGGAGACGGGCGCGAACATTCGCCGCTGGAGTATCGAGGTGTCTGCCCCCGGTGGGGAGAGCCTGTGGCGGCGCGATGACTCCGACGGTGGCGCGGGGGTCGACATCGAGTACGAGGGCCCCGCGCTGCGGTCGTTGACCCGGTACGACTGGAGCGTCTCCGTCGAGACCGACCGCGGCACGGCCGAGGCGTCGTCGACGTTCGTCACGGGCCTCCTCGACGGCGACTGGCGCGGAGCCCGGTGGATCAGCCACCCGACGCCCGGGGGCGCGGCGCCCCTGCTGCGAAGGGACTTCACCGTGCAGCCCACGGCCGCCCCGAGCTACCTCGTCGTCGGGGCCGGAGGCTACGCGCGACCCGAGATCAACGGGGTGCCCGTGCCCGGCTTCGACCTCGCGCCCGGGTTCACCGACTACGAGGTCACCGCGCAGTACTGCGTGGTCGACATCACCGAGTTGCTGAGACCCGGCCGCAACGCCATCGGGGTCGAGCTCGGCCGCGGCTTCTACGGCATGGCAGCGCACTCGACGTGGGAGTGGGAGACCGCGCCGTGGCACGATGAGCCGTGTACGCGCATTCTCATCGTCACCGGCGACGAGGTGCTCGTGATCTCCGACGAGGGCTGGCGGGCCGTCGACGGCCCCACCCGCTACGACGACCTCTACGGCGGCGAAGACTTCGACGCCCGCGCCGACCGCCCAGGCTTCTCGGATGCGGGCTACGACGACGCAGGATGGGCGCCGGTCACAGCCGCCCGAGGCCCGCGGGGCCGCAGCGTCAATCAGCGCCAGCAGTCCATCGCCGTGCCGCAGACCTTCGCGCCCGATCGCATCGAACAGACGGCCGCGGGCCGGTGGCTGTTCACCTTCCCCCGGGTGATCGCCGGGCGCGTGCGCCTCCAGCTCGACGGCGCGGCGGGGGAGGTGGTGACCGTGCGTGCCGCCGAGCGGCTGCGGGCCGACGGGCGACCCGACAACGACGATCCGCACGGCTACTACGCGGGGCGGTTCCAGGAGTGCCGCGTCACCCTCGCCGGGGAGCCGCTCCGCTGGACGCAGCGCTTCGGCTACCAGGGATTCCGCTACGTGGAGGTCGAGTTCGAGGTCGAGGCGGAGCCGGATGCGGCCCGCGAGCCGATCGTCGAGGCCGAGCTGCTCCACACCGCCGTCGCCCGCACGGGCGGCTTCCGCTGCTCGAACGCGCTCCTCACCCGCTTGCACGACCTCACCGTCGACACCGTGCTCAACAACCTCCACGGCCTCCCCACCGACACTCCGCAGTACGAGAAGAACGGCTGGACGGGCGACGGGATGCTCGGCGCCGAGCTCATGCTGCTGAACCTCGACAGCCACGAACTGCTCGCCAAGTGGGCCGACGACATCGGAGCATCGCGCCACGGGGCCGGCGCACCCGAGGTGATCGCCCCGCACGGCGGCTGGTCGATGGACTGGACGCCCGCGCCCACCTGGCACGCGTCGCTCCTGCTCGTGCCGTGGGAGATCTACCGGCAGCGCGGCGACCTTCGCGTGCTCGCCGACACCTGGCCCGACGCGAGCGCCTACCTCGATTTCGAGCTCTCGCGGTGGCCCGAGGGCATCGCCGACACGACGCTCGGCGACTGGGTGAGTCCGGATGCCGACCCGGCCGGCGGAAACGCGCCGGAAGACACGCGCATCGCGGCCACTGCGTTCCTCATCGCGTCTCTCGACGTCGCGGCGAAGACGGCAGAGGTCGTCGGCTCCGGGCGCGACCCGGAGTTCTGGCGCGGGCACGCCGAGCGGATGCGTCGCCGCTTCGTCGAGGAGTTCCTCGACGTCGAGAAGGGGCGGGTCGTCGGCGTCGGCGACCTGGGCGACCGCCAGACGCACCAGGTGCTCGCGCTCGCCTTCGATCTGCTGCCGGAGCAGCATCGTCAGCCGGTCGCCGACACCCTGGCCCGGTTGGTCGGTGAGAACGGCGACCACCTCAACACCGGGGCGCTCGGCACGAAGTATCTGCTGCCTCAACTCACCCGCTACGGTCACGCGGCGACGGCGCTCGCTGTGGCCTTGCAGACCGACTACCCGAGCTGGGGACTCTGGGTCGAGGCGGGCGCGACCTCGCTGTGGGAGCACTGGAGCCCGGAAGCCCGATCGCACGGCCACTACTTCCTCGGCACCCTCGACGACTGGCTGTTCGGTTCGGTCGCCGGCGTCGCTCCGGCGGCCCCCGGCTGGCGCGAGATCCGCATCGAGCCGACCGTGCTCGGCCCCGGCCTCGGCCTCACCGAAGCCGCCGCTCAAGTACTCACCCCGCTCGGGCGAGCCGCCGTGAGCTGGCGCATCGTGGAGGCGGACCTCGTCATCGACGCCGAGATCCCGGTCGGAGCCACGGCCACCGTGCACGTGGCAGATCGCGTGTGGGAGGTCGCGTCCGGCCGTCATCGCATCCGCGCGCCGGTACCGTCAGAACTGCGGCCGACCGCTCAGTCACGGCCCGCATCCTCTCGATAGAGCCGCTCGATCACCTCGACGGCCCGCGCGGCCCGCTCGGCGCCGGCGGTGAGCTGCATCAGCTGCTCGTCGGAGTGCCCCGCGCGCACCCGGGCCACCGCATCGATGAGCGTGCTCACCGGGGCGCCGTTCGGGTAGTCGGACTCCCCGGCGCCCGGCTCGACGTGGCCTCCCGCACCGTCGGGTGTCGCCCAGTCGAGCGTCGCTCCTGCGAGGTCGTGTCGCGCGGAGCCCGCGGTGCCCAGGTAGGTGACGGTCTGCTGCGCGGGAAGGCCGGGAAGCGCCCCACCCGAGGAGAAGACGGTCGCGACCGCCGTACCGGAGAGCCGCAGCGAGATGGCGTTGGCGGTGTCCATGCCGGGGGAGACGAAGACGCTCTCCGCGGCGATCCGCTCGGGCATGGCCCCGGTGGCGTCGAGGATCGCCGACACCACGTGAGACGTCTGGGACTGGCCGTGACCGCCCCCGGCGACCGCCGCATCCGCGTAGGTGCCGGGCAGGGGAGCGAGGGCGTGCGGGCGGTTCACGCGTCTCAGGTACTCGTCGACGTCACCCGTATAAAGAGGGGCGGCGTACGACTCGAACACGGCGTGCACGCCGACGAGATCGCCTATCGTGCCCTCGGCCAGGAGGGTGCGAAGGGTTCGCGCCGCCGCCGTGTACTGGTAGGGGAGGCTCACCGAGAGACCGAGGCGCCGCGATGTGGCGAGGCGCACCAGCTCGTGGGCGTCGGAGGCGCGCAGGGTGAACGGCTTCTCCACGAGCACGCTCACGTCACTGAGCAGGCCCGCCCGGGCGGCCCCCGCGTGGAAGGCGGCGGGCGAAGCCACCACCATCACGTCGAGGTCGCTCACCGCCAGCATTTCCTCGACGGTGGCGAACCCGCGCGCCTGAGGAGACCCGGCGGTCACCGTGGCGAGGCGCTCCCGGTCGGGGTCGCTCGCGGCGACGAGCGCCGCATCCGGATGCGCGTCGATCGCCGGCACATGAGCGTGCGCCGCCCACCACCCGCAGCCGACCAGACCTACTCGAATCATCGTGCCTCCTCATGCGGCTCTGGCCCGCGATGCGGGATCGCGGGCCAGAGCGTGTGCGGGTGGGGTGCTACTGCTGCGCCCAGTCGTCGGTCCACTTGCCGTCGGTGGCGACTTCTTTCGCGCTCGTCGTCCACTGGTCGAGCGTCTCGGCGAGCTGGTCGTCGAGCGACTTGTTGCCCGTGAGGTAGCCCGTGTAGATCGCCTGACCGAGAAGAGCCTTGGGCAGGAGCGCCGGCTGGGGAACCGTGGGGCTGAGCGACCAGTCGCCGGTCGTGAGCCCTTCGAGTCCCGGTGCCGGATCAGCGTCGGCGAGGGCCGGGATGCCGCCGGTCTCGTCGAGCCACGGCTGGATGCCGTCGGGGCTGGAGGCGAACTGCAAGAACTTGACCGCGGCGTCGAGCTTGTCGCCCTTGACGGTGGCCGGGATCATGTAGCTCGTTCCACCGGTGTTCGCACCCGAACGAGCGCCCTCACCGGTCGACAGCGGGCTGTCCTCCTTGGTGACGGTCGGGAACGGGAGGGTTCCGTACTCCCAGTCGACGGCTTCGAGACTGTTGGCCGAGAAGTTGGCACCGAACGACATGCCGGCCTTTCCGGCGAGGAACTCCTGGGCGCCGGTGAAGGCGGCCCCGGTGCTCGCGACACCCGACCAGTTCGGAGTGGCGCACTCGTCGACGACCTGCTTGGCGAGCGTGAAGGCCTCGCCGATCTCCGGGGTGTTCTGCGGGGTGAACTCCCCGGTGAGCACGCCCTTCGAGAAGTCCTTCACCGAGATCTGCTTCGAGGTGCCGGGCTTGCCGTCAGGGCCGTAGAAGTTGAGCTCGTCGAAGTACTTCGTGAGCAGCATCGAGGTGATGGGCTTCACGACGTTCGCCTGGGCGAGATAGCTGTTGTCGAACGCGAGCGGTGTGTACCCCGCCGCCTTGATCGCCTTGCAGTCCTTGATGAGGTCGCCGTAGGTCGCCGGCGGCTCGTCGATGCCCGCGGCGGCGAACACGTCTTTGTTGTAGTACATGCCGCTCAGGAAGAGGTTGAACGGCACGAACTCGTAGTGCTGCGCCGCATTGCGACCCACGTTCGCCTCGCCACCGATGTAGTCGGGGTTGAAGGCGGTGATCCACTCCTCATTGCCGTCGATGTACGGGTTCGGCTGAGCGAAGTAGTCGTCGAGTGCGACGACCTGGTCGGGCTTGTGCGAGACCTGGTTGAAGATGAGCTCGGGCGCGGTTCCAGCGGCGAGCTGGGTCGAGAGGGTCTGGTAGAACTCCGTGAGCGGCAGCACCACGGTCTTCACCTCGATGTTCGGCTCGGCCTTCTCGAAGCGGGCGACGAGGTCTTCCCACGCGGGCCCGAAGCTCTGCGCGTCGGTGTTCCACTGGTTGGGTCCGGCGAGGGTGATGGTGGTCTTGCCCGAATCGGCGCCGGGGGCGCATCCGGCGAGCGCCAGGGCGGTGGCTGCGACCACCCCGATCGCGATGATCGGTTTGAGCGTGCGGTACATCGTTGTAGTGCCCTTCTGTGTGAGTGGTGATGTGACGGCCGGCGGTGCGGTCAGTGCGAGCCCGGGAGCCCGCCCTGGATTCCGGCCAGGAAGTACTTGGAGAGGAAGAGGAACAGCAGGAGCAGCGGGAGGCTCGCGATCATGTAGCCCGCGAACATCGGCCCGTAATCGGTGCCCGCCTGGCCGCGGAAGAACAGGAGCCCGACACTCACCGGCTTGAGGGCGTTGTCGGTCACGGTGAGCAGCGGCCAGAAGAAGTCGTTCCACACCCCGATGACGGTGAGGAGCGAGACGGTGCCGACCACCGGCAGCGACAGCGGCAGCATGATCGAGCGGAACAGGCGGCCCGCGCCGGCGCCGTCGACACGGGCCGCGTCGAAGAGCTCCTGCGGGATGCCTTCGATGAAGGTCTTCATGAGGATGGTGCCGAGCACCGCTCCTCCGGCGATGCGCGGCACGATGAGCACCCAGAGGGTGTTGAGCAGGCCCATGTCGCGCATCATCACGAACAGCGGGATGAGGCTCGCGATGCTCGGCACCATGAGCAGTGCGATCACCAGCGTGAAGAAGAACCGGCGGCCGGGGAACTGGAAGCGGGCGAACACGTAGCCCGAGAGCAGACTGAGCGCGACGATCCCCACGATGGAGGCCGCGGCGACCACGATCGACACGAGCATGAACGGGGCGATCTGGTTCCACGCCGTCGCGTAGTTCTCGAAGTGCAGGGGGAACGACGGCACCCAGTAGCTGGTGGCGAACTGCTCATTGGTCTTCACCGACGTGGTGAGCACGAAGAGGTAAGGGAGGAGTCCGATCGCGACGAGTGCGATGAGGGCGACGTGGATGGGTGCGCCGGTGCGGCGTCGCTTCACCCGCGTGCGGGGCTGCCGACTCGGGGCCTGGATGGTCGCTGCAGACATGAGGGTCACATCCCTTTCACATTGGTCGTGGAGTCGCGGCGCTTCGCGAGGGCGACGATCGTGCTGAAGACGATCGTGAGCACGAAGAGCGTCGTCGACAGCGCTGCGGCGTAGCCCCAGTTGCCGCCGTTGAAGGCCTCGCTGAGCATGTGCAGCACGGGCACCGTGGTGGCGTTGTCGGGGCCGCCGCTGGTGAGGATGTACGCGACGAACCCGTACTGCAGGGTCTCGATGACCACGAGCACGAGCAGCAGTTGCACCTGGCGGCCCATCAGCGGCAGGTCGATGAGGAAGAGCCGCTGCAGGCGGTTCACGCCGTCGAGCGAGCAGGCTTCGAAGATCTCCTTCGGGATGTTCTGCAGGGTCGAGTAGAACATGAGGAACGGCAGGCCCGCGATGAAGGGGAACCCGATGAACAGCAGCGACAGCAGCGCGAGGTGCGGGTCACCCAGCCAGTTCTGCGTGAGCGACTCGAGCCCGATCGAGGAGAGGAAGGTGTTGATGACGCCGTCGTTGGGCTGGTAGAGGAACGACCAGATGAGCGCGGTGACGACACCGGGGAAGGCCATCGGCACGATGAGGAGGGTGCGGTAGACGAACTGCGCGCGTTCGCTGCGGAGCGAGATGAGCAGCTCCGCCGCCGCGAGGGGGATCACCCACGAGACGACACCGAAGACGAAGATGATGCCGAGGTTCTTGAACGACTCCCACCAGAGCTGGTCGCTCATCATCGTGGCGTAGTTCTCGAACCCCGTGAAGGTCGACTCCCCGCCCGGGTTCCACGTGAAGAAGGAGTGGAAGATGCCGCTCGCGGCGGGGTAGTAGCAGAACACCCCGAGCATGATCGCCAGCGGGGCGAGACCGAGGTAGGCGCCCCAGCTGATCGAACGCCGGCGACGAGGCTGTCTCGGTGCGCTCGTGTCGGCGAGCATCGCCGCCGTGTCAGGCACCACCCGGTCGGGTGTCTGTATCGCCATGTCGCCTCCGCGTCGAGTCGGGTGCCGACCGTCGAGGTCGGGAGACCGTCGATGTCAGCGCGCAAATGCTCGACCGCGGGCCCGTGCGAGGGCTGCATCCGGTCGACCGATCGTCAGTAAATCAGACGCAAAGGTTCATGTCAAGGAATCCCGGTTCACACTCGTGAACTCAAGGCGGGGGACCGGCAGGAAAAGTTCAGTTACCTGTATCCTGATCCTATAGACGGGATGCTGCTCGGGGCGTGAAAACTCCGGCGCCCCCGGCTGCGCGACGGAGAGGCAGATCATGGCGACTGACGACAAGAGCACCAGCGTCAAGTCCGCCGAGCGGGCCCTCGGCCTCATCGAGTTCGTGAGCGAGCACGAGAGTGTGAGCTTCGGCGAGATCCTCGCCGAGCTCTCCATCCCGAGGTCCAGCGCGCACGGGCTCTTGCAGACCCTCACGGCCTCGGGCTGGGTGGCCCACGACCCGCGCACCCGCCAGTACTCGCTGGGGCTCCGCGCCTGGCAGATCGGCCAGAACTTCCGCGGTCACACCGACCTGCTCGGCATCGTGCGCCCGTTCATGGACAAGCTCGCCGCCTCGGTGGGGGAGACGGTTCAGTTGGCGCAGCTCGACGGCGTCAACAACGTCTACATCGCCATCAGTCAGGCTGCCCGCACGATGCGGCTCGCCTCCTCCGTGGGCACGCAGCTGCCGGCGCACGCCACGGGTATCGGCAAGACGCTGCTCGGGCTGCTTCCGCCGGCCGAGGCCGAGCGTCGCCTGCGCGCCGCCGCGCCTCTCGAGCACTTGACCGACCGCACCGTCTCCGACGTCGACGAGCTCCTCGCGGTGCTCGACCGCGTGCGCGAGGAGGGCTTCGCGCTCGACGACGAGGAGTACATGAGCGGCTGCCGGTGCGTCGCCGTGCCGCTTCCGTTCTTGTCCGACGCGCACACGCAGACGGCGATGTCGCTCACCATGCCCACGTCGCGCACCGGCGACCACTGGCCGCTCGACATCCTCGGCCAGCTCCGCGACACGGTCTCCGAGCTCGAGGCGACCATCCGCCCGTAGCGGCAGCTGCGCTGCGGGTTCACGCCGACCTTCGTCGGCGATTTCGCGATCGACCCTTGCCATCGGCGCGTCGCCTCCCGTACATTCGTGCTCGAAGTCCACGCTGACGTATTAAAGTTCAGCATGCCGAACTAGGGGATAAGGGAGTCCTTGTGCGCGATGCAGTCGATCCAGGTGCCGAGTCCGAACTCGAGGGCGAGTGGTTGATGCCCCCGGTGCCACCGAAGGGCGTCAGTCGCCGTTCGTTCCTCGGCATCGCTGCCGCGGCGGCGGCCGCGAGCGGCCTCGCCCTGGCCGAGAAACCGGCCCCCGCGTCGGCGTTCCCCCTGCCGGCCTTCGCGACGACCGGTGTGTCGGCGTCGACCGGCACCGCGCGTTACCTCGTGGAAGAGGACTTCCACATGCCCAACGCCGTCACCGATCCCAAGCTCATCGTGCCGTCGGGGTGGGACGTGCGTCAGGCGGGTGGCAGCTTCACCTTCGCCTACGGGCGCTGGGCGAAGGTGACCGACACCGGCGGTCTGCCGGTCGTCATGCAGCGCCGCTTCACCCCCCACACGGCGGGCGTGCTCACCGTCGACTTCCGCTTCGAGCCCATCACCGCACTGAACGGGGTGAGCTGGACGATCGGAACCACCGGAGCGAACGCCGTGGTGCTCACCGCGAACTCCGGGCAGCTCGGCCTGCAGACACCCTCGGGTACCCAGAACCTGGCGGCCACCGCTGTCGGCACCCCGATGGGTGTGCGCGTGGTCATCGACCTCGGCGCATCCCAGTTCTCCGTCTTCGTCAACGGCGCGCTCGCTGCCGACGCCATCCCCTTCGCCCAGCCCGCCACGGTGCTCGACCTCTTCACGATGCAGACGAGCGAGGCGTTCGTCGGCAACTTCTACATCGACACCGTGCGCATCCACCGCGGCTACCTCGTGAACGAGTCGTTCGTCACCGTGCCGTCGGGCCTTCCCGCCGACTGGACGACCGCGGGGGCCGGCGCTGTCTTCTCTGTGGCCGAACTGCACGGGTCGAGCTACGCCGACTGCTACAGCCTCCTGGTGAACACGACGGCCGCCACCGAGGCCGCGACCTTCCGGCGCAGCTTCGCCGCCCAGAACGACGACCTCACCCTCGAGTTCCGCTTCCTCGCCCCCCTGGGCGCCCAGAACGTCACCGCCGTGCTGTCGGCGGGCGCGACCGCGGGGCTGCAGATCGGAGCCTCGGGCGGCAGCATCACCTACACGGATGCGGGCGGAACACCCGTCGTCTGCTACGACTGCAAGCCCAACCTCTGGTACCACGTGCGCGTGACGACCGACACCACGGGCAACCTCGCCAGCATCTGGGTGAACGGCAAGCCCGCGGCATCCGGAGTCGCCATCCCGGCCGCCACAGGCATCGACACCCTCACCTTCGGGGTCGGCGCGGGCGCGTCGGGGAAGGTGTACCTCGACGACATCCGGCTCTCGCTCACCGCGCCGCTGCCGAGCGACTACGTGCCCACGCCCGTGCCCCTCGCCTCCGACTACCTCGTCGGCGTGCAGACCTTCGCCGGGTGGCGCGAGGGCCACCACCAGGGCTGGGATGCGCTGAGCCCCTACCCGAGCCGCAAGCCGCTGCTCGGCTGGTACGACGAGGGAGACCCCGAGGTCACCGACTGGGGCATCAAGTGGATGGTCGAGAACGGCATCTCGTTCGAGCTGGCCTGCTGGTTCCGCCCGCTCGACGGGGTCGGGCAGCAAGGTGCCCGACCTCGGCCACCACATCCATCAGGGGCTGTTCAACGCGCAGTACCGGTCGATGGTGAAGTTCGCCATCATGTACGAGAACATCAGCAGCGGCGCCACCAACAGCAGCGATTGGCGCACGGTGATGGTGCCGTACTGGATCGAGAACTACTTCCGCGACCCCGGCTATCTCGTCATCGACAACAAGCCGGTGTTCTCGATCTACTCCATCCCGAAGCTCATCACGACCTTCGGCAGTGCGGCGGCCGCGCAGGCGGAGGTCGCGTTCCTCCGGTCGGCGGTCGTGGACGCCGGGTTCGACGGCCTGATCATCATCGCCCCCCAGGTCGACGCGAACGCACCGAGCATCGGTGTCGACGCGCAGTACAAGTACAGCGTCGGGCCCATCGCCTCGTTCACCGACGCCTACCGGCAGAACCTGCTCACCTGGCGCGGCAACGCCGTGGTCGACGTCGTGCCCACCATCTCGATGGGGCAGGACCAGCAGCCGTGGAACCTCACTCCCGGAGCCTGGGCGAGCGTCTCCGACTTCGAGGCCAACGCCACCTGGGTGCGCGACGACTTCATGCCGGCGCTGCCGAGCACGAGCCTCGGCCGCGAGATGGTGCTCGTCGACAACTGGAACGAGTTCGGCGAGGGCCACTTCGTGTTCCCGAGCGCCCTCGCCGGCTTCGGGTATGTGAATGCGATCGCGAACGTCTTCGGAGCGGCCGCGCCCGGCACCAACGTCACGCCGACGACCACGCAGGTGGAACGGGCGGGACTGCTCTACCCGCCCGGTCGCACCCAGCCGCTCCGGGAGCTGCCGAACCCGGCGAAGCCCGACGACTACTGGACGCGGTGGACCTTCACCACCGACGGCGACGTGGAGGGGTGGACCAACAGCGAGAACAACATGGTGACGAACATCCAGGTGCAGGGAGGCTTCCTCACCGCCACCTCGACCGGCACCGACCCCGGACTGGTGTCGCCCGACCATCTCGGCATCGACGCCAACCGGGCGCCCTGGGTCAGGGTGCGGATGAAGAGCGACACGCCCCCGGAGTACTTCTACTTCATCACCGAGGCCGACTCCACCTGGAGCCAGGACAAGGGTGCGCAGGTGATCGTCGACTCCTTCAACGACGAGTTCGGGGTGGGCTACATCGCGGCGTGGGGGAACCCGAAGTGGGTCGGCACCATCCGGCAGATCCGTCTCGACATGATGTCGACCCCCGGCGACTTCACGATCGACGAGATCGGCGTGGTGAAGGTGCCGCTCGGCACCCCGGCGCTCCTGGTCGGCGGCACGTTCTCGCGTATCGCGGTGCCGGTCATCGCCCCCAACGGCACGCCGATGGTGCCGGCTGCGTGGGTGGTGGAGGCCACCGGCGGGCGGCCCGAGTGGCGGCCCGACGTGCAGTGGTTCGTCGCGGTGCACTCGGGCAAGACCCTCATCGCGCAGGTCGGCAGCAGCACCGCCCATGCCGGAGCGACCGTCATCCACCTTGATGCACCCTGCCAGTGGGTGGGCGGCCGCTTCTACATCGCCGCGACGTATTTCAACCAGGCACTCGGGTACACCGTGAACTGGGACGCGACGGCGCAGCTGGTGACCATCACGCCGTGAGCGCGAGCGGGCCGATCTGAGCGATAGTAAGTGCATGAGCAGCGCTGACTCCTCCCGCACCGTCGACGTCGTCGAGCTGGGCATCGCCGAGATGCTCCGTGCTCTCGAAGCGGGGGAGGTGACGAGTGTGGAGCTCGTCACCGCCTACCTCAACCGCATCGCCTACTACGACCGCACGGGCCTGTGCCTGCACGCGATCGCGGTGCTCGACCCGAGCTGCCTCGAGCAGGCGGCGGCATCGGATGCGCGGCGCAGGGCGGGCCGGGCCGGCCCGCTCGAAGGAGTTCCGTTCACGGTCAAAGACAGCTACAAGGTGAAGGGCCTCACCGTGGCGTCGGGAAGCCCCGCCCTGGCGGAGCTGGTGGCGACGGAGGATGCGGCGACGGTCGCGCAATTGCGTGCGGCGGGCGCCGTGCTGCTGGGCAAGACGAACATGCCACCGATGGCTGCGGGAGGCATGCAGCCCGGGGTCTACGACTACGCCAGGAGCCCGTACCACCCGCAGTTCCTGACGGCGGCGTACGGGTCGGGGTCGTCGAACGGTTCCGGCACGGCGACCGCCGCGAGCCTGTGCGCCTTCGGGATGGCGGAGGAGACGGTGTCGTCGGGGCGGGCCCCCGCCTCGAACAACAGTCTCGTGGCGTACACGCCGTCGCGCGGGGTGCTGTCGATCCGCGGCAACTGGCCGCTGCGGCCGAGTTGCGACGTGGTGGTGCCGCACACCAGAACCGTCGACGACCTGCTGCACGTGCTCGACGTGCTCGCGGTCGACGACCCCGATCGCTCGGGCGACTTCTGGCGGCAGCAGACGGCCGTGGCGCTCCCTTCTCCCGAATCGGTGCTGCCGCATCCGCTCGCCCGCCCCCGCCCCGATCGGCTCGACGGGCTGCGCATCGGCGTGCCCCGCCTCTACATCGGGGAAGACGACGTGCCGCTCGTGCCGCCCGCCATCCGCCCCTCGGTGCGGGCGCTGTGGGATCGCGCCGCCGACGACCTGCGGGCGCTCGGCGCCGAGATGGTCGAGGTCGACTTCCCGGTCGTGTCGAACTACGAGGAGGACAGGCCCGGTGCCCAGGGTCTCGCCGAGCGCGGGCTCGTGCCGCCGACCTGGCGGGCGCTCGAGGGCGGGCCGGTGACGGCGATGGCCCTCGACGGGTTCCTGCGCGACAACGCCGACCCGCGGCTCGACTCGTGGGCTGATGTCGACGGCGACACCGTGTTCCCGGTCGAGGATGCGCCGGTGCCGGTGTGGATCACGCGGGCACGCGGCGGCTTCGACTGGCAGCGGCTCGCCGAGCTCGTGAAGCAGGGGCTGCCCGGCAGTTACGACGAGGTGCCGGGCCTCGACCATCTGTTGCGCGGCCTGGAGGAGGCGCGCCGCATCGACTTCGAGGAGTGGATGCGGGAGCAGGGCCTCGATCTCGTCGTCTTCCCAGCAGCCGGCGACGTCGGGCGGGTCGACCTGTTCGAACGGCCCGAGAGCCTGGAGGACGCCTCGCGCAACGGGGTCGTCTACTCGAACGGCAACCGGGTGATCAGGCACCTCGGCATCCCGACCGTCACCGTGCCGATGGGGTTCATGGGCGACATCCAGATGCCCGTCGGGCTCACCTTCGCGGGGCCCGCCTACAGCGACGACACGCTCCTCGACCACGCTTCGGCCTACGAGCGGGCGACGAAGCGGCGGCAGCCGGCGTTCCTCACGCCGACACTGCCCTCGAACCAGATCGAGGTCGCGGGCGAGCGGGCCGCCGACGGCATCGATGCGGGGGTGACGGATGCGACCCCCGATTCGGTCTTCGTCGTCGCCGAGGGGCGCTCCTGGAACGTCGAGGTGCGGCTCGCCGCCGAGGCCCCCGCCGCCGCGCAGGTCTGGGCCGACGGCCACATCCTCCGCCCCGCCGGGGATGAGCCCGGCGTCTACCGCGGCCGCGTCTCCCTCGCCCGCAAGCGCCTGTTCCCCGAAATGATGGTGACCGTGCGCACCGGCCCCACCACCGCATCCCTCACCCTCGCCCCTCTCCCCCTCCCGTCGCACGGGTGACCGCTGCCCGACGGCAGTGGAGGCGCGGGTGGTGGTGCGGGGCGGGGCGAGTGAGACTGGGGAGCATGGAGCAGATCACCGTGGAGCAACTGGCCGCCCTTGAGGATGCGCACGTCATCGACGTGCGGGAACCCGATGAGTTCGCGGGAGGGCACGTTCCCGGGGCCACGAACATCCCGTTGTCGCAGCTCGCGGAGCGGTTCGGCGAGATTCCCGCCGACGTGCCCGTGCACGTGATCTGCCAGTCGGGTGGGCGCAGCGCACGCGCGACCGAGGCGCTCGCCGCCGCGGGCATCGACGCCATCGACGTCGCGGGCGGAACCTCGGCGTGGCGGTCTGCCGGGCATCCGGTCGACGCGGCGTAGCCGAAGAAACGGGGTTCGCCCAGCCACCGTCTGCCATGATTCCTTCATGAGTGACGAGGTGCTGCAGAGGTTCAGCCTCGGCGGCAGCGACGTGGATGCGGCCAAGCAGCTCTACGAGAGCGGGTACCACGGCGCCGACTTCCGCATCGAGAAGACCGGCAAGGAGTTCTCCTACCGTCACGCCATCGCGGGCACGACGGAGATGTCGTTCCGGTCGTCGGCGATGGGTGGCCACGTGCGCGGCCGGCTCGAGGCGAGCCCCGACTACTTCGTGACCTGGCTGCACTCCGGCGGCGCCACCGTCGCGACCCACGGCCAGGAGGCCACCTGGGGCAGCGGCACCCCGTGGCTGTTCCCGTCGGGCGCGCCGTTCGAGTTCGAGACCGTCGACTTCCGGCAGAGCATCCTGGCCTTCGACGGCGCCTACCTCGAGGGCATCGCCGCCGAGGTCGAGGGCCCGATGAAGGGGCCCGTGCGCTTCCACTTCGCGACCACGCCCTCGGCCGACGACCTGCTCGCCTGGCGTCGCGTCGTCGACGAGGGTGCGGCTCTCGTGCTCGGCGGCTCCCCGACCGCGCTCCAGATGGCCGAGATCTCGCGCCGCACCGTGCTCGCGATGCTCGCCGCGTTCCCTCACGATCGGGATCGGCTCCCTCCCGAGGTGCTGGCCCCGCGGAGCGCGAGGCTCCGCGCGGCGATGGAGTTCCTGCAGGCCCACGCCGACCGCCCCGTGACACCGGCCGACGCCGCCGAGGCCGCCGGGCTGTCACCCCGCGGACTCCAGCAGGCCTTCCAGCGCCATCTCGCGGTCACCCCCACCACGTACCTACGGCAGGTGCGGCTCGAGCGGGCTCACGACGACCTCCTGGCCAGTTCACCCGACCAGGTGACCGTGGGGGCGATCGCCGCGGGCTGGGGGTTCACCCACCTCGGGCGCTTCTCGGTCGCCTACCGACAGCGCTTCGGCGAGTCACCCCGCCACACGCTCGCCCGCTGACGCTCCCGCGCCGCGTGCCCGGCGGCGTGCGCGTGCGTTGTAGCTGTGCAGGAGGGCGCGCTGCATCGGCAGCTCGACGCCGCGGTGGATGAGCATCGCGAGGGCGATGGACACCGCGAGGGCGAGCGCGGCGAGGGCGGCGCCCTGCGGCCAGGGGAGCAGTGGATGCCCGTCGGGCCAGGGCGCAGCCAGCGACCCGATGACGAGCAGATGGACGACGTAGAAGGCGAAGGATGCGCGCCCGAGCGCCTGCCAGAGGGGTGTGGTGAGACCGGTCTGCAGTCCGCGCCGGTCGGCGTCGGCCAGCGACGCGATGAGGAGGGTGAACGCGAGCACCGCGAACGCGGCGCCGGGGGACACCTGCGTCGACGGGAGGGCGGGAGCAGCAGATGCGAGATAGCCGGCGACGGCGAATCCCACGGCCGTCAGGGGGCGGGGCGGGCGCCAGGTACCGCCGCGCACGAGCAGTGCGGCGCAGATGCCGACGACGAACTCGGGAAGCCGCAGCAAGGGCGTGGAGTACGAGTCCAGCAGGTCGGGCGCGGTGCCGGCGATCCACGGCGCGACGGCCGTCAGAGCGGAGCACAGGCCCACCGTGACGACCAGCGCTGTCGTGCTGAAGCGGGCGACGACCCGGATGATCAGCGGGAAGCAGAGGTAGAAGAACGCTTCGCAGACGAGCGACCAGCTGACCGGGTTGCCCGCCTGCCACCAGGCGGGATTCCACGCGCTGACCAGGACCACGTCGGCGACGAACGGCGCGACGGCGGTGGCGGCGATGACGGGCACGAGGGTCGCGCCGACCACGACGGCCAGTGCCACCCCCACGAGGTGGGTCGGGTAGACGCGCGCGACCCGGCGCATCCAGAAGTCACCGGGCCGTTGGCCCGGCCTGTGCGACCACGCCAGCACGAAGCCCGACAGCACGAAGAACATGGTCACGCCAGCGTTGCCCGGCGCGAAGACCCCGGCCCAGAGCTCGGCCGAATGCCCCGCGAAGTACTGCACGGCCATGACGTGATCGCCGAAGATGAGCATCGCCGTCACCCACCGCAGCCCCGTCAACGACGGCAGCAGCGAACTCCCGGCAGCCGCGGCGGTGGCGGTCGGGTCGGGGGCGAGGAGAGTGCGTTCGGGCATGCGGGTCGGGTCGGCTTTCCTGACGCCACCCACGGGGAGAGGGTGGCGCGGGCGACCCTACTCGCCTCGCATGAAAAGTCGGTGCCGGGTGGCTTCGCGCGAGCGTAGGGTCGCGAGTGTTTCTCGCCCGCACGACCCGGAGTCTCCGCATGCCCCACCTGCAGGCCGCTCTCAGCGGCGACAGCACCCACCCGGCCGCGCCTCGCACCGCGGAGGAGATCGCGGCCGACGCCGCCTCGGCGGTGGCCGCGAGAGCGACCCTCCTGCACCTGCACGCGTTCGACGACGACGGTCGTGAGTCCCTCGCTGCGGGGCCGGTCGGACGCATGTTGCGCGCGGTGCGGGCCGCCTGCCCCGGGGTGCCGCTGAACGTCACCACCTTCGCCGCCATCGTGCCCGACGCGCGGCCGTCGACCTGCAGCGAGTAGCGGGGCGCAACTGACATCGGGAGTCGTCGGGCCGGTGCGGGCGGCCGGCTTTCGTTGTGTGATGAGACGGCCTCCTTCGCGTAGCAGTCACCTCGACGCTGCGCGCCCGTCCCGAAAGCGTGGTCATGACCCTCTCCCTCCCGTATCCCCTCGGCTTCTCGACCATCGACGGCCGACACAACTTCGCCCTCTACTCCGAGACCGCAAACGCGGTGTTCGTCTGCCTGTTCGGCGATGACGGGTCGGAGACCCGCGTGCAGCTCACCGAGCGCACGGGACACGTCTTCCACGGCTTCGTTGACGGGGCAGAACCGGGCAGCCGTTACGGCATCCGTGTCGACGGCCCATGGAACCCGGGGGAGGGGCTCCGGCACAACGTGCAGAAGCTGCTGCTCGACCCGCACGCCACCGCCGTCGAGGGCGAGTGGCAGTGGGAGGCCGACAACCAGGCGTTCTTCGCCCACGACCTGAACGACCCGCAGACCCTGAACGACACCGATTCGGCACCGTTCAGCCCCCGGTGTGTCATCGTCGACGACGACTTCGACTGGGGTGACGACCGTTCGCCTCGCCGGCTCCTCAGCGAGACCGTCGTGTACGAGACGCACGTCAAGGGGTTCACGCAGCTGCACCCGGAGGTGCCGCAAGAGATCCGCGGCACCTATGCCGGTCTCGCGCATCCGGCTGCCATCAAGCACTTCACCGACCTCGGGGTGACCGCTGTGGAGCTGCTGCCGGTGCACCAGTTCGTGCAAGACAGCCACCTGGCCGAGAAGGGCCTGCGCAACTACTGGGGCTACAACTCCATCGGCTTCTTCGCGCCGCACAACGAGTACGCGAGCGAAGCGGCCGGTCAGGGCGGTGGTCAGGTGCGCGAGTTCAAGCAGATGGTGAAGGCGCTGCACGAGGCCGGACTCGAGGTCATCCTCGACGTCGTCTACAACCACACCGCCGAGGGCAACGACCTCGGGCCGAGCTTGAGTTTCAAGGGCATCGACAATGCCGCCTACTACCGGCTGGTGGAGGGCGACGAGGAGCACTACTTCGACACCACGGGCACGGGCAACAGCCTCAATGTCGGGCATCCGGCCGCCCTCGGCCTCATCATGGACAGCCTGCGCTACTGGGTCACCGAGATGCATGTCGACGGATTCCGCTTCGACCTCGCCACCACCCTCACCCGGCAGGGCGGCGACGCCGAGCTGCACAGCGCCTTCCTCACGCTCATTCAGCAAGACCCGGTGCTGGCCCCGGTGAAGATGATCGCCGAACCATGGGACACCGCGGGGTATCAGGTGGGCGGCTTCCCTGCCGACTGGTCGGAGTGGAACGGCAAGTTCCGTGACGACGTGCGCGACTTCTGGAACGGCACGGATGCGGTGCTCGGCACCCTGGCCCAGCGCGTGCTCGGCTCACCCGACGTCTACGAGGCCGACCGGCGCTCACCCCTGTCGAGCGTGAACTTCATCACCGCCCACGACGGATTCACTCTGCACGACCTCACTGCGTACAACGAGAAGCACAACGCCTCGAACGGTGAGGACGGCAACGACGGCGAGAGCAACAACAAGTCGTCGAACGGCGGAGCGGAGGGCCCGACCGACGACCCGGCCGTGAACGAGCGGCGCGACCGCAAACGCCGCAACCTGCTCGCCACGCTGCTGCTCTCCGCCGGTGTGCCGATGCTGCTCGGCGGCGACGAGCTCGGCCGTACCCAGGGCGGCAACAACAACGCCTACTGCCACGACGACGAGACGTCGTGGTTCGACTGGTCGGCGGTCGACGAGCAGCTGCTCGCCTTCACCCGCGACCTCATCGCGCTGCGCCGCGACAACGTCGCCCTGCACCCCGCCTGGTTCCGGCAGGCGCCGGGCGCCGACGGCGCGCAGGACACCGTGCGACTCCTCCGTTCCGACGGCGAGGAGTTCGCCGACGACGACTGGGACAACCCCGACGCCCGGTCGATCGTGTTCGTGTTCGAGCATCCGTCTGCTGACTCGTTCGCGCTGCTCCTCAACGCGGCCGAGAACGGCGTGGAGTTCGTCGTTCCCGCCGCGCCGGGCGGTGAGTGGGAGCTCGCGCTGTCGAGCGACCCCGGCCAGGAGGTGAGCGCGCCCGTCAGCACCCTCATCGTCCGCGACGGGTCGTTCACCCTGCTGCGCTCCCGCGCGAGCGCTCGGTGACAGGAGGCTCAGGTGTTCCCACGGTATGAAGGCTTGCGCGCGATCGAGTTCGGCACGCCCGGTGAGTTTCGGGAGGAGCTGAACGCCCTGATCGTCGCGGGAACGAAGACCGCGACGATCGGGCATCCGCACGACTACATCAGCGAAGGCGAAGAACCGGAGACCGTCGGCGAGCGGGTCGCCGTGCTCGACTCCGACGGTCGACTGGTCACGCACATCGTGATCACCGACATCGCCCTCGTTCCGTTCACCGAGATCGACGACGATTTCGCGCGCGCGTGTGGAGAGGGCCATCGGGATGCCGACCATCTCCGGGCGGGCTACACCCGGTACTGGGCCGACGCCGGGCTGACCGTCGAACCGGACGAGCTGGTCTACGCGATACGGTTCGCGCTCAGTGACGGGTGACGAATGGCGCGCGCGAGCCCGGGCGCCTCGCCCTCCCTCCCCGGGTACAGTGGAGGCGTGTCGGAGGGGGAGGCGGAGCGCAGAGTCCGCTTGCGGGCCGACGCTCTCAAGGAGCGCATCTACATCACGTTCACGGCGCTCGCGGTGACGGTGGCGTTCGAACGCGACGCGGAGCACCTCACTGTGGGCACCGCGGCGGCGACGCTGGCGATGACCGTGCTCGGCACCCTGCTCGCCGTGTTCATCGCCGACGTCATCGCCTCCATGACGAGGGATCAGGCGCTGCCGTCCCCGTCGGAGCTCAGCTCCATGCTCTACGTCAGCCTCGGGTCGATGCGTGTGATCATCGCGCCGACGATCATCCTGGGCTTCAGTGCCTTCGGCGGGCTCGCCCTCCCCGATGCGCTGCGCTTGATCGCCATCGTGCTCGTGGCGACGCTCGTCATCGTCTCCCTGGTCGCCGTGTTGCGACTGCGCATCGCCGCCTGGCAGAAGATCGTCGTGCTGGCCGTGGTGGCCGCCCTCGGGCTCGCCGTGCTCCTGATCGAGCTCTCCGTGCACTGAAGCGCCGCGCTCCCAAGGGGGTCGCCAGGGATCATCCCTCCGTGATACCCCGGCGAAAACGGGCCCCGTCGGGGTCCGTGCCGCGGAGAAGGAGGATGCGCCGTGTCTCATCTGTCAGTGAAAGCCGGTGTTGCTGCGATGGCCGGCATGGTGGTCGCGGTGGTCGCGGCTCTTCTCGGTGTTCCCGAGCTGTCGCCACTTCTGGGCTGGGTGGTCGCGTCGGCGGTGGTGTTGGCGCTCCTCCGCAGCCAGCAGAAGGATGCCGTCGGATCGGCGGCCGCCATCCTCGCCGTCGTCGGGGTGGTCGCGGCGTGGGCCTTGATCAACACCGTCTACGCGTTCAAGTACGCGCGCATGTACTACCTCGACGACAACCACCGCTTCGACTTCGACCAAGACGAAGACCCGGCCTACAGCGACTTCGCGTACACGGCCTTCGCGATCGGGATGGCGTACAGCGCGAGCAACGTCACCGAGTCCTCCACCCCCTCCCGCCGCATCGCCCTGGGCCACGCGCTGCTGTCGTACTTCTTCGGCACCTTCGTCGTCGCGGTCGCCATCAACCTCATCACCGGCCTCACCCAGGGAGGCTGAGGTCGCTGGCGCCGAGTACGACTAGCGGCCGGCGCTGATCCGGCATGTGAGGATGAGCACATGGCTGATGCGCACGACGCCGCGGAACGGCTACTCGTCGACCTGCTCGCCGACAGTGCCGTTCGCTCAGTTCGCTTCGTGACAGGTCCTTTGCCTGTAGCGGTCTGGCTCGTCGTGGAGAATGACGCTGAAGCGCAGGAGCTTCGCTCGCGCTCAGACATCGAGGACATCGTGTCTCGAGCTCTCCGACGTGCGGGCCTGCCATCGCGTGACGTCGAAGGTTTCCGTGTCGTGGTGCAATCGGAGGAGACGGTCACCCGCGACTACGAGGGCAGCTGGTTCTACGCCCTGAGATGAGCCGAGGTCATGTCTCGGATTCGGCGTCGTTCAGGCCACCTGATCGGCTCTGAATCGAGCCGCCGCGGCAGCGACGGCCCGGTCGAGGCGGTCGCGGTCCGAGGTCGCCGCGAGGTCGAGCAGCGCTCCGCGGAGCACCGCGAGCGCAAGGGTGCGTTGAGCGTCGGCTTCGGCCCCGACGCCGGGCTGAGCGCGCTCGAGGATGCGGAGCCAGTCGGTGACGGATTCGCGCGCGAACCCCGACCAGGGCCCCTCCGCGTCGAGGAGCGACCGGCCGTAGGACTCGACCCAGAGTCGCAAGACCGGGGCGTGCTCCGGAGTCGACAACCAGGCCCACAGAACCTCCACGGCCTCGCCCAGCCCGCCGCCGACGTCGAGATGAAGGATTCCTGCGAGCTCGTCCTCCCGGGCTCGCGCGAGGAGCGCACGCACGAGGCCGTCCTTCGTCCCGAAGAGGAACAGGAGCACGCGGGTGCTCGACCCGATCGCCTGCGCCAGCGGACGCAGAGACATGTCCGCGATGCCGTGATCGAGGATGTACCGGTATGCGGCTTCGAGCAGCTCCGTCTTGCGGGGGGAGGGGGTCACGGATGCGGAGGTCACCTGGGTACTGTAACGTACTGACACAGTCGTTTCAGTACCGTAGCTCGAGGGAGGGCCAGTGGACGATCGAACGCAGCGCCGGCTGACGATCCGACGGGGCGACCGGCCGGGCGATCTGGGTTGGGTCGTGCAGACTCATGGAGAGGTGTACGCGGAGCAGTTCGGTTGGGGCGCCGACTTCGAAGCGCTCGTCGCGCGCATCGTCGGTACCGACGCCGCCGCAGGGACCCTCTTCATCGCCGAGCTCGACGGAGCCCGCGCGGGCTGTGTGCTGCTCGTTCGAGGCGACGATGACCTCACGGGCAAGCTCCGCGTCTTGCTCGTGGCCCCACAGGCGCGTGGTGTCGGGGTCGCTGGGGCGCTCGTCGACGAATTGCTGCGGTGCGCGTACTCGACCGGGTACCGCACGGTCACGCTCTGGACCATGGACAACCTCACCGCCGCCCGACGCGTCTACGAACGCGCCGGCTTCACCCTCGAGCATGAAGCCCCGACACATCTGTTCGGACAGAAACTCGTCGAACAGACCTGGTCGCTCACTCTGGCGGGACCACCCAGCTGAAGGGCACACGAGGGCAGCTGGTTCTACGCCCTGCGATGAGCGTGCATCACGCGACATCATGAGTCGGGTCATTGAGCCGCTGGTCAGGCGCGGGAGGAGCGCATCGCGGCTTTCTGCGTGAGGGTGTCGTCGGCGAGGAGTCGCTGGTAGTCGGCGCTTTCGACCGCGTAGATCGCGACGCGCCCGTGCTCGTCGTGGTGGGTGCCCCAGCCGTAGCGCTTTCCCAGGGGCGAGGCGCGCAGGCACGGCTGTCCTTTCGCGAAGAAGCGGTCTTGCTCCGAGGCGAGGTCGGCGTCGGCGATGCCGGCGCGGGTGGCGTGCACGGTGAACAGCAGCTCATCCGAGGTCAGCTCGTACGGATGCTCGGCGAGCAGTTCGAACTGCAGTGCCGCGACCGTCGGCTTGGCCGTGACGGGCGGAGCCACGGCGGCGACCACCCGGCAGTCGGGGGCGACGGCAATGAATGTGTCGATGTAGTTGGTCGTCATGCAGTGATCCTCTCGACATCGGCCCGGCGCGTCTTGCAGAATTGCGCCACATCATGAAATCGCCATCGCGGAGCATCCGTCACGACGAACGGTCGGGTGTTCTCGTGCCCTCGAACCTCGCTCGGTTCGAGGCCGAGTGGGTGAAACCGGCGGAAGCGGTTCGAGACGTCGTCGACACCTATTGGGCGGTGCGCTGGGATCTCCCGCCCGGTGATGTCGTCACGCAGCGGATCGTCGACTTCCCCGCCGTCACGCTGAGCATCGAGGAGGGCGATGTCCCCGCCCCGTTCGTACTCTCGGTGGTGCGTCCGGGTGCGTGGTCTCGCGACATCAGGGGCCGTGGGGCGGTCTTCGCCCTCCGGCTGAGGCCGGCCGGCTTGCGGGTGCTCAGCGACCTCGGGTTGACCGCTGTCGCATCGGAGCTCGCGATCACAGCGGGCACGGATGCGCGCGCTCACGCCGTTCTCCAGACCATCGCCTCGGCCTCCGGTGTCGCCGAGCGCGCGGCTCGCGCCGACGAGACGGTCCTGCGGATGCTGAACCGACGTCCCCTCGGTCGAGCGCAACTGATCGCGAACGCGGCCCTCGACGCCTTGACCGCCAGCCCCCGCACCCGCTCGGGGGAGGCCGTCGCCGCGGAACTCGGCACCAGCGAACGCACCCTGCAGCGCGCTCTCCGCGCCACGATCGGCATCGGCCCGAACGACGCGGCCCGGCGCATCCGGATGCAGGAGGTCGTGCGTCGCCTCTCAGAGCCCGCTGCCGACATCGCCGTCATCGCAGCCGAGCTCGGCTATGTCGACCAGGCACACCTCACCCACGAATTCCGTCGCACCACCGGAACCACCCCCGGCCGGTACCTTCGCGAACTCTCTCATTCCCTGCAATCTCTCGGCACGTGAGAATCCGAGCCCCCGCCCATGCGGCATCCGAGGCGATCGCGCTGTGCGGTAGTCACGACGACGACGGCGGCGGCGTGCACGTGTGATCGGCGAATGCGGCCGCTCACTCCTTGCGTTTGCGAGGCTTCAGTGTCGGCACCGACAGGGTCGGGATGGCTCGCAGGAGGAACTTGTCGAAGTGGGGCACCGTGAATGCGGCGTATCCGTGCTCCGGTGTGTAGAGCAGACCCATGTTGATCAGTTCGGCCCGCGTCGGACCGAGGTTCTGGGAGGTGCGCCCCATCGCGTCTGCCACGTCTGACGCCTTCTGCGGCGCGGGCCCGAGGCCTGCCATCGCGCGCAAGTAAGCGCGCTGGGTCTCGGTCGCCCGGTCGAGGCGAACTCTGAAGAACGATTCGTCGAGCTTCGCCTCGTAGCCGGGGACCGCCGTGTGGATGTCATCGCGGGTGATGATCGGCCCCTCCGCGACGGTCCAGACGGCATAACCGAGTTCCTGCAAGAAGTAGGGGTAGCCGCCCGTGACCTCGAGAGACTCGACGAGTGCGTCGTCAGTGTAAGCGATACCCTCATCCGCAGCCGGCTTCGACAGCGCGGCGCGGGCGTCGCCGTCGTCGAGGTTGCCGATGGAGGGAAACTTGAACAGCCGCTCCGCGTAGGATTTGGCGTCGCCGGCGAGTTCCGCGATCTGGGGGAGGCCCGCACCGACCAGGGTCACAGGAAGCTTTCGTTGCACCATCTTGTGCAGCGCCCCGATCACAGCTTCCAGCTGTTGCTTGTTCAGGAACTGAACCTCGTCGAAGAGGAGAACCACTCCGCGTTCCCTCTCCTTCGCCGCCTCGCCGATCGCCACGAAGACATCCGTCATGTCGAGAGCGAGGTTGCCGTGATCGGCAAAACCCTCGGCGGCATCGACGTCCAGGCCTGCGGAGACGGTTCCGCCAACGTCAACGCTGATGGTGAAGGAGCGCAGCACCGAAGCTGCGTGAGTGAAGCGGTCGGTCCATCGCGCTTTCGGTGAGAGCTCGAAAAGAGCGGTGCGTAGCTTCGTCGCCATTGCGGCTCGGAAATGGCTCTCATCGTTCTTGCTCACTTCGAGCTCGACCACGACCCAATCGCGCTCGAGGGCCTTGGTGCGAAACTGGCCGAGAAGCACCGTTTTGCCGACCCCGCGCAATCCGGTGATGATCATGGATTGCTCGGTCTTCGCCCGCTCGATCCGCGCTAAGAGGAAGTCGAAAGACTCCAGCTGGTCGTCGCGGCCGACCACCGCTTGTGGTTCGGCGCCCGCGTTCGGCGTGTACGGGTTGGTCAAAGCTTGCACACGACGATATTAGAGGTTTTATAGCGGTTTATTGAAAGTAAATAAAACGCCGATAAGTTACTAACGGCCGCGGCGAGCGCGGCGCGGGGGTGGCGGGCTCTCAGAGCCCCAGCACGCGCGCGAGGTAGGGGTTGCGGAAGCGGTGCTCCGGGTCGAGGGAGTCGGCGAGGGCCGCGAAGCGGGGGAGGGCGGGGTAGAGGGGTGCGAGGGTCGAGGCGTCGGCCGCGAACCACTTGCCCCAGTGGGGGCGGGCCTCGAAGGGGGCGAGCGCGGCCTCGAGCACGGGGAGCAGCTCCCGCACGGAGTCGGGCTCGTTCTTCCACGTGAAGTGGAGGGCCACGGAGTCGACCCCGCGAGTCGGGCTCAGCCACTGCGGGTCGCCCGCGACGGCGCGGATCTCCGACACCAGCAGGTGCGGCCGGATGCGCGCCCCCAGACCCCGTACCGCCGCGATGGCGTCGAGGGCCGACGAGCGGTCGACGAAGTACTCGGACTGGATCTCGTCGCCGTTCGACGGTGTCGCATCGATGCGGAAGTGGGGAAGCCGCTCGCACCACGGCCCCACGACGCCCCCCTGCACGGTGGTGTTGTCGTGGCCCTCGTCGGCTGGCGACATCACCTTCTCGCCCGCCGAGACCGCGCCGAAATAGCCGAGGCCCGGCTCGATCGCGGGAGTCAGAGGCGCTGACGACGACACCACCGCCTTCACCCACACCTGATGCGGCCCCGACTCCCGCCAGTCGGTGAACAGGCTCACCGAGTACGCACCGCCCATCACCGCGTCGAAGTCGGACTCGACCGACGCCCACGGGAGATCGAGGTAGACGTCTTGGCGCATCCGGTAACTCGGCACGATACGGAGGGTCAGTCGCGTCACGACGCCGAGCGCGCCGAGGGCGATGACGGCACCCGGGAAGCGCTCCGGGTCGCCCGACTCGGTGAGGGTGACGAGTGAGCCCGAGCCGTCGATCAGCTCGATGCCGACCACGGCCGCCGAGAGGTTGCGGTTGCGCTCGCCCGAGCCGTGGGTGCCGGTGGCCGTCGCTCCGCCGACCGAGATGTGGGGGAGCGAGCCCATGTTCTCGAGCGCCCAGCCGTGCTGCTCGAGGTGCGTGGCGAGGGCGGCGTAGCGGGTGGCCGATGCGACGGTGACCGTGCGCGCATCCGTGTCGATCTCGATCGAGGCCTCCTCGCCCGACAGGGCGGCGAGGCTGAGCAGCAGCCCGCCCTCGCCGGGGTCGGCGATGTCGTTGAAGGAGTGGCGCGAGCCCAGCGCACGCACCCGAGAAGCGGATGCGACAAGCCGCTGCGCCTCGGCGATCGAGGCTGGTTCGGCGAGGCGGTCGGCGGCGTAGCGGTGGGTGCCGGCCCAGTTGAGTCCGGGAGACCCGGCTGCCGCGCCCGCCTCAACCACGGTTCTGCCCGGTGCCGTGCACGGCGTGGGGCTCGATCGCGGCGACCTCCTCGGCCGACAGCGGGTCCGCATCCAGTGCCGCCACGTTCTGCTCGAGCTGCGCCACGCTCGACGCGCCGATGAGCGCCGAGGTCACCTGCGGGTGTCGCAGCACCCAGCTCAGCGCGAGCTGCGCCAGCGTCTGGCCGCGCGAAGCCGCGATCTCGTTCAGTGCGCGGGCCCGGGCGAGGTACTCCTCGTCGATGCCCTTCTCCGACAGGAAGTGCGAGGTCGCCGCGCGCGAGTCGGACGGCACGGTGCCGTCGAGGTAGCGGTCGGTGAGAAGGCCCTGGGCGAGAGGGGAGAAGACGATGCTGCCCGCCCCGACCTCATCGAGCACCGGCAGCAGCCCGTCCTCGATGTGCCGATCGAACATCGAGTAACGCGGCTGGTGGATGGTGAGAGGGATCTTGTGCTCGGCGAGCAGCCGCGCCGCCTCGCGCGTCTGCTCGGGCGAGTAGTTCGACACCCCCACGTAGAGCGCGCGGCCCGTCTGCACGGCGGTGGCGAGCGCGCCCATCGTCTCCTCGAGCGGCGTCTCGGGGTCGAAGCGGTGCGAGTAGAAGATGTCGACGTAGTCGAGACCGAGCCGCCCGAGCGACTGGTCGAGCGACGCGAGCAGGTTCTTGCGCGACCCCCACTCCCCGTACGGCCCTTCCCACATGTGGTAGCCGGCCTTCGACGAGACGATGATCTCGTCGCGGTAGCGCGCCAGGTCTTCGGCGAAGATGCGGCCGAAGTTGGTCTCGGCCGAGCCGGGAGGCGGGCCGTAGTTGTTGGCCAGGTCGAAGTGCGTGACGCCCAAGTCGAAGGCGCGACGGATGATCGCCCGCTGGGTCTCGATCGGGCGCTCGTGGCCGAAGTTGTGCCAGAGCCCGAGCGAGAGTGCGGGGAGCTTCAGTCCGCTGCGCCCGGAGCGCGTGTAGAGCATGTCGTCGTAGCGGGTGGGGGACGCGAGGTACGGCTGGTCGGTCACCTACCGATCATGCCACGCGAGCCGGCGACGAGAGCCGGCCGCCTCGGGCTATTCAGTTGCACTGTATATCTGCCGACTGTACAGTTGAACTGATGAAGGGAGTCGCCATGAGGGATCCGCACCTGCCGCTCACGGAGACGGTCGCGTACACGCTGTTGGCCCTGGTCGAGCCCGGCCATGGGTACGCGGTGATGGCGCGGGTGGAATCGATGAGCGACGGGGCGGTGAGACTGGCGCCGGGCACGATGTACGGCGCCCTCGAGAACCTCGAGAAGCAGAAGCTCATCGCACGGATGGCGAGTGCCGATGCCCGCCGCAAGGTCTACCAGATCACCGAGCTCGGCTACCAGACGCTCACCCGCGACGCCGAACGCATGGCGCACCTCGTGAGCCTGTTCGAGCTCACCCGAACGCAGGCGCCCCAGAAGGAGGAACGATGAACACGTCATTCAAGATCTTCGCCGACTTCGACAAGGAAGAGCGGTGGCTCAATCGACAGGCGGCCGAGGGGCGCCTCGTGCACAAGGCGGGCCCGCTCTACGCCTTCGCGCCCGTCGAACCCGGCTCCGCCGTGGTGCGCGTCGACTACCGGCCCACCATGAGCGCCGCCGACTTCGACGACTACGTCACGCTCTTCGCCGACGCCGGATGGCGGCACCTCGCCGGCACGCGCACGAGCGGCACCCAGTACTTCGCCTCCTCGGCCGAACGCGCCGACACCGAGATCTTCTCCGACCCCTCGTCGCGGGCGCTGCGCTACCGCCGGGCCCTCGGCGTCACGGGCGGCATCGCCGCGCTCTACCTGCTCCTCGTCTTCGTGCTCGTGGTCTCGGGCAACAGCGTCTTCGAGTCGTTGTTCACCCCGGGCGCCTGGTATCTCACGCCGGGCCTGTGGCAGAAGGAGGGCTGGGCCCTCGTCGGAGCCTTCCTGTTCGAGACCCCCTTCGTCATCCTCCGCATCGGCGCCCCCGTGCTCCTCGTCGCCGCCTGCATCGTGATGCTCGCGACGGTCGCCCATCAGTGGCGGCTCTACCGCCGCGCGACGGTCTGACGCCCTGCCCCCCTTGCGGGGGTGGGCTAAACCGGTATAGTCTCTCCCTAAACCGGTTCGGGATGCTCTCCAAGCGTCCGCCGCAACGACGCGACCACGGGAGGGACGATGGCGAACTCGAAACCCACCATCACCGACGTGGCGCGGGCGGCCGGGGTGAGCAAGGGGCTCGTGTCGTTCGCGCTGAACGACCGGCCCGGGGTCTCCGCCGAGACCAGGTCGCGCATCCTCGAAGTGGCCCGCGAGCTCGACTACCGCCCGAGCCTCAGCGCGCGGTCGCTCTCGACGAGCACCTCCTACGCCGTCGGCCTCGTCATCGCCCGCGATCCCGAGATCTTGAGCGCCGACCCCTTCTTCCCCGCCTTCATCGCGGGCGTCGAGCGGGTTCTCTCCGCCGAGGGCCGCGCCTTGGTGCTCAGTGTCGTCAGGGGTGACGACGACGAGGAGGCCGTCTACCGCTCGCTCGCCGCCGACAAGCGGGTCGACGGGGTCTTCCTCACCGACCTCCGCGACGGTGACCCCCGCGTGCCGCTCGTCGGGGCCCTCGGTCTCGCCGCCGTCACCCTCGGCCGCACGGGAGACTCGACGGCCTTCCCCGCTGTCGTGCTCGACGACACCGCGGGCACCCGCGCCGCGGTCGCCCACCTCGTCGAGCACGGTCACCGCCGCATCGCCCACGTCGTCGGCCCCCACCGCATGATGCACGCGCAGCGGCGGCACGCCGCCTTCCGCGAGGCGATGGCCTCCGCAGGCCTGCCCGTCGTCGACGAGCTCGTGGTCGAGACCGACTTCACCGCGGCCCAGGGGGCCTCGGCGACCGCCCGGCTGCTCGACCTCGCCGACCCGCCGACGGCGATCGTCTTCGACAACGACCCCATGGCCATCGCCGGGCTCGGCGTCGCCCATGAGCGAGGCCTCCGCATTCCCGACGACCTCTCCATCACGGGCTTCGACGACTCCGAGCTCGCCCGTTACGTCTACCCCGCGCTCACCTCCGTGCGGTCCGACCCGCTGCTCTGGGGCGAGGCCGCGGCCCGCGCCCTGCTCGTGGCCATCTCGTCACGCGCGAACGGAACGGCCGCGGCAGCGTCGGCCGCCGCATCCGTTCCCGACATCGAACTCGACCCCGCGCACCTCGTAGTGCGCGCCTCGACCGGGCCCGCAAGGGCTTGAGCAACCGCGGCTCCAGCCGCCTCAGAAAGGAGCACGACCGTGCAGAACCGGAAGGCCTCAGCGACGAGGCCGTCGAAGAACCGCAGCACCGCCACCGCGAGACGAGTGGGCCGCACCGCCGCGGTCGCCACCGCCCTCACCGTGACCCTCGGGCTCGCCGCTTGTTCCGGCGGCGGAGGAGGCGCCTCGAGTGACCTCACCGCCACGGGCCCGATCACCATCTGGTACTCCAACAACGAGGCCGAGGTGGGCTGGGGCAAGCAGATGGTGGAGGCCTGGAACGCCGAGCACCCGGATGAGCAGATCACCGCCCAGGAGATCCCGGCCGGCAAGTCGAGCGAAGAGGTGATCGGTGCCGCGATCACGGCCGGCAACGCCCCCTGCCTCGTGCTGAACACCGCTCCGAGCGCCGTGGGCCAGTTCGAGAAGCAGGGCGGTCTCGTCGACCTCTCCAGCTTCCCCGACGGGGCCAGCTACATCGAGGAGCGCTCGGGCGAACTCGCGAAGCAGTACCAGAACGCCGACGGCCAGTACTTCCAGTTCCCCTGGAAGTCGAACCCCGTCGTCATCTTCTACAACAAGGATCTGTTCGCGAAGGCCGGCCTCGACCCGGAGAACCCGAAGCTGTCGACCTACGACGACTTCCTCGCCACCTCGAAGACCCTGGTCGACGCCGGCGTCGCCCCGGCCGCCATCCAGCCGGCGCCGACGAGCGAGTTCTTCCAGATGCAGTTCGACTTCTACCCCCTGTACGCGGCCGCCACCGGGGGCTCGCAGATCGTCGAAGACGGTAAGGCGACCTTCGCCGACGAGAGCGGCTACGAGGTGGCGCAGTTCTGGCGCGACCTCTACGACCAGAAGCTCGCCGGCCAGGAGCAGTACCAGGGCGACGCCTTCGCCGACGGCCAGGCGGCCATGGCGATCGTGGGCCCCTGGGCCATCTCGGTCTATGGCGACATGAACTTCGGCTCGGTGCCCGTGCCCACCCCTGAGGCCACGCCGGCCGACGAAGTCTGGACCTTCAGCGACGCCAAGAACATCGGCTTGTTCTCGGCCTGCGAGAACAAGGGCACTGCGTGGGAGGTTCTGAAGTTCGCCACCAGCGAGGAGCAGGACGGCGCCTTCCTCGAAGCCACCGGCCAGATGCCGCTGCGCCAGGACCTGCCGACCGTGTACGCCGACTATTTCTCGGCGAACCCTGAGTACGTCGCCTTCGGCGACCAGGCGAGCCGCACGGTGGAGGTGCCTGCGGGGCCCAACACGGTGCAGATCATGCAGACCTTCCGCGACGCGTGGAGCAAGTCGGTGATCTTCGGCGAAGGCGATGTCGACAAGGCGCTCGACGACGCTGCCGCCAAGATCGACGACCTGGCCACCCAGCCGTAGGAGTCGTCATGACAACCCTCGCCACCCCACCGGGGGCGAAGCGGTCGCTGTGGCATCGGATCGTCGGGCGCCAGCCGCTCGGGCTGCTGTTCAGCTCGCCCTACCTGGCGTTCGTCATCCTGGTGTTCGCGTTCCCCATCGTCTACGCGGTGTGGATCTCGTTCCACGACTTCTTCTTCGCAGCCCCGGGCGCCAACCCGCCCCGACCGTTCGTCGGCTTCGACAACTACGTCTACGCCTTCACGAACGACCAGGTGCTCCGCTCCTTCGCGAACGTGGGCGTCTTCCTGGTCATCAATGTGCCGCTCACCGTCATCCTGTCGCTGCTGCTCGCCTCCGCGCTGAACCGGGCGGTGCACGCCCGTACCTTCCTGCGGGTGAGCTACTACGTGCCGTACGTCACGGCGAGTGTCGCGGTGGTCGCGGTGTGGCTGTTCCTGTTCAACGGCAGCGGCCTCGTGAACACGATCCTCGGCCCGCTCGCTCCCGACCCGTCGTGGCTCATCAACGAGCACCTGGCGATGCCGGTGATCGCGCTCTACGTCACCTGGAAGCAGCTCGGGTTCTACATCCTGCTGTACCTGGCGGCGCTGCAGAACGTGCCCAAGGAGCTGTACGAGTCGGCGGCGACCGACGGTGCCGGGCGCATCCGTCAGTTCTTCTCGGTCACCGTGCCCGGAGTGCGGCCCGCGACGCTCCTGGTGTTGCTCATCTCCACCGTGACGGGGGCGAATCTCTTCACCGAGCCGTACCTGCTCACCGCGGGCGGCGGCCCCAACGGCGCCTCCACCTCGCCGGTGCTCATGATGTATCAGCTCGGCATCCAGCAAGGGCAACCGGATGTCGCTGCCGCCATCGGCATCGTGCTGGTGATCGGTGTGCTCATCATCGCGTTCATCCAGAACCGCTTCGTCGGGGAGAGGGAGTCATGACGTCGACAGCACGCACCGGTCGCCCCCGCACCGGCCGTGGAGGGGCGATCGCGCGCTACGCGATGCTCTTCCTGGGCGCGGTGGCGTTCCTGTTCCCCTTCTACTACATGATCATCGGGTCGCTGCAGAAGAAGACCGACCCCACCATCGCGGGGGCGTTCCCCAACCCGGCGAACCTCACCGTCGACAACTACGTGAACGTGAACGAGCGCATCAACCTGTTCTCGGGGCTCGTGAACTCGGGCATCTTCACGGGTGGTGTGCTCCTCGGCACCGTCGTGTTCGGAGTGCTCGCGGGCTACGCGCTGGCCATGCTGCAGTGGCGCGGCCGCAACGCGACCTTCGCGCTGGCCCTCCTGGTGCAGGTCATCCCGTTCCAGCTGCTTCAGATTCCGCTGTACGTGCTGATCGCCCGCGATTACGGGCTCTCCGACACGCATCTCGGCATGATCCTGCCGTTCCTCATCAACTCGACGGCGGTGATCATCTTCCGGCAGTACTTCCTGCAGCTGCCGAAGGAGCTGTTCGAGGCGGCCCGCATCGACGGGGCGGGCGAACTCCGCCTGCTCTGGAGCGTCGCCCTCCCACTCGTGCGGCCGGCGCTCGTGACCGCGGTGCTGCTGACCTTCATCGGCCCGTGGAACGAGTTCCTCTGGCCGTTCCTCATCACCAAAGACGCCTCGATGCAGCCCCTGGCTGTATCGCTGGCGAACTACATCTCCACGGTCGCAGCGTCGACCGACAACCCGTTCGGTGCGATCCTCGCCGGCGCGGTGGTGCTCGCGGCCCCGGTGGTCGTGCTGTTCATCGTGTTCCAGCGCTATTTCGTGTCGAGCGACCTCGGATCGGGAGTGAAAGGATGACCATGACCCCGACGACCACCGAAACGACAGTGCCCTACCGCCTCGAGCGCGTCGGCATCGTGATGGAGCCGGAGCCCGGCAACGAGCTCGAAGCCGAGGGGGTGCTGAACCCCGCGGCCGGTCGCGACCGCGACGGCGTGCTGCACCTGCTGCCACGCCTCGTCGCGTCGGGCAACGTCTCGCGGGTCGGCCTCGCGCGAGTGCTCTTCGACGCCGACGGTGTGCCCGCGGGCGTCGAGCGGGAGGGCGTCGTGCTCGAGCCCGACCGCGAGTTCGAGCGCGGGGCGAACAACGCCGGGGTGGAAGACCCGCGCGTGACCTTTGTCCCGTCGCTCGGAGCATCCGGTCTCCACGTCATGACCTACGTGGCGTACGGGCCCCTCGGGCCGCGCACCGCGCTCGCCGTCTCGGAGAACCTGCGTGACTGGCGCCGACTCGGGCCGGCCACTTTCGCCTACGACGACGAGCTCTCCATCGACCTCGGGCTCTTCCACAACAAAGACACCGTCTTCTTCCCCGAGGTCGTGAACGCGCCCGACGGCACTCCCTCGTACGCGGTGCTGCACCGGCCCATGTGGGACCTGGGCGAGACCAAGCCGGGCGAGGGTGTGCGACTTCCCGCCGGGGTGACGGATGCGCGACAGAGCATCTGGATCTCGTACGTTCCGGTGGAGGAGGTCGAGCGCGACCTGGCGAACCTCACCCGCTGGACGAGGCACCGCTTCCTCGCCGGGCCCGCCTTCCCCTTCGAGGAGCTCAAGATCGGTGGCGGACCCGCCCCGCTGCGGGTGCCCGAGGGGTGGCTGCTCATCCACCACGGGGTGACCGGAGTCATCGACAGCGCCTTCTCGCAGCAGCAGAAGGTGAACTACGCCGCAGGAGCGATCCTGCTCGACGGCGACGACCCGTCGAGGGTCATCGCGCGCACCGCCGAACCGCTGCTCGCCCCGGAGACCGAGGAAGAGCGCTCGGGCATCGTGCCGAACGTCGTGTTTCCCACCGCCATCGAGGAGATCGACGGCACGCACTACGTGTTCTACGGCATGGCCGACTCGAAGATCGGCGTCGCGCGGCTCGTGCACACCTGAGCCGCGCATCCACTCCCCCCACCCTCTGCCCTCTGTTGAAAGGTGCTCGACGATGAGAACCACATCCACTCCGGGTCGGCTGACGGCGCTCGCCGCAGCGGCCACGCTCGTGATCGGCGGGGCGGTGGGGGGTGCCTCCGCCGCCGTCGCCGCGCCGGCGGGCCCAGCTGCTCCCTTTGCTCCGGCGGGCGCGGAAGGGTCGCTCACGAACCTCGCCCACCTCGACTTCCTCCTCGACGAGGTGACACCCGCGGCCGTCGAGGGCCACACGAGCTACCGGCTCGACACCGAGCCGACCCTCACCCTGCCCTGGACCTACGCGGATGCGCGTGACGGCGGCACCTTCGAACGCGTCGGCGGTGGCCCGCTCGACCCCGAGACCGGGGACTACGGCCAGGGCGCCTTCAACAGCGACGACGTCTCTCGGGCCGCCGTGGTCTATCTCCGCGCCTGGCAGCAGGGTGATCCTGCGGCGCGCGACAAGGCTTACGAGGTGCTGCGCGCCCTCGCCTACTTCCAGACCGACTCGGGCGACGACGCGGGCAACGTTGTGCTCTGGATGCAGCCCGACGGTGAGCTGAACCCGAGCGCCGAGCCCGTGGAACTCCCCGATCCGAGCGACTCGGCCGAGAGCTATTGGCTGGCTCGCACGCTCTGGGCATTCGGCGAAGGGTATGCGGCCTTCCGCGACGAGGATCCTGAGTTCGCCGCCTTTCTGCAGGAGCGACTGCAGCTCGGAGTCTCGGCGGTCGACCGCGAGGTGCTGGTCGACTACGGCACGACGGTGAAGGCCGACGGGGTCGACGTTCCGGCGTGGCTGATCGTGGACGGCGCGGATGCAACGGCCGAGGCCCTGCTCGGGCTGAGCGCCTACGTCGAGGCGGCGCCGGAGGATGCGGCGGTGCGGTCGTCGACGGAGAAGCTCGCCGAGGGTGTCGCGGCGATGGCGCGCACGACCACCGGCGGCGCGGCGGATGCCGCGGCCGACGCCGCGGCGGCACCTGCGGTCGAGGCGGATGCCGGTGCCGTCGACGGTGCTGAGGCGCGCGACGGCGCGGGCGGTGCGGCCGACCGCTGGGCCGCCGAGGATCGGGCCGGGTCGTGGCCCTACGGCGCCGCGCTGCCCTGGGCGCAATCGCGCTCGATGTGGCACGCCTGGTCGTCGCAGATGTCGGGAGCGCTCGCCCGCGCATCCGTCGCTCTCGATGACGCCGCGCTACTCGAGCCCGCGGTGGTGGAGTCGGCGCGCTTCGCTCCGACCCTGCTGACGGCGGGTGGCCCCGACAACGGCTGGTACCCCTCGCCGACCGAGACGGTGCAGATCGCCTACGGAGCCGACTCGCGCGTGCAGAACCTGCTCGCCACGGCCGACGCCTCCGGCTCGGAGTCGTTCGACGAGCTCGCCGCGCTGCAGGCTGCCTGGTTCTTCGGGCTGAACCCCGCAGACGAGCCGATGTACGACCCGGCGACGGGGGTGACCTACGACGGCATCCAGCCCGACGGGTCGATCAACCGCAACTCCGGTGCGGAGTCGACCATCCACGGGCTGCTGTCGATGCTGGCGCTGGATGCGCATCCCGACGTCGCAGCGCTGGCTCAGACGGTGACCACCCTCGACTCGCGCCACGGGCTCACCGTGGTGCAGGCCGAAGACGCGGTGACGACCGACGGCACGGTGGTGACGCCGGAGTCGAGCTGGACGGAGGAGTCGTCGTGGAACGGCGACTACCTGAGCCTGACGGCCGGGCAGACGGCGAGCTTCGATCTCGACGCGGCTGCGGCTTTGGTTTCGGCCTCGGGCTCGGGCTCGGGCTCGGCCTCGGCCTCGGCCGACGCGGCGCGCGGGGGCCTCGGTGCGGTCGTCGGCGCCGTGGCGGGAGCCCGCATCGTCGAGCCCGTCACCTGGCACGTCGAGAGCGGCTCGGCCGAGACCCCGCGTACGGCGTGGACCAGTGGTCGCATCCCGCTCGGCGCGGTCTCGTCGGAGGTCGGCGAGCAGGGCATCACCCCCGTGCCCGGCGCACTGCTGCCCGACCGGCTCACCGTGCCGGTTCCCGGGGGCCGCTCGATGGTCGAGGTGCGCGCCCTTGCGGGGGAGACCCAACTCGACGCGCTCCTGGTGCGCCCGGCGGTCTCGACGCTTGCCGCGTCTGGTGCCGACGCCTCCCTGCAGCTGGCGCAGAACTCGCTCCGCATCCCGGTGCCGGTGAAGCTCGGCGCCGACGGGGCACCCCGCACGGCACACGTGTACGACTCCTCGGGCGAGCTCGTGCGCTCGGTCGAGCTGCGCGGCCTCCGCACCGTGGTGCTCCCACCCGCCGGCTTCGCGATCGTGCGGGGCTGACCCGGGCGGCGCCCGGCCAGCACGGTCGGGCGCCGCTCTCCACGCGCCGCCGATAGCCTTGTCGCATGCGAGCAGAGCAGCTGACCGACTCCGTCACCTACCACGGCGAGGGTGCCGTGTGGCATGAGGGGTGGGGCGGGCTGAAGTTCGTCGACATGCTCGCGGGCGACGTGCTGTCGCTCGGGGCCGACGGCAGCGTCGACCGGCTGCACACCGGATCGCCGGTGGCATGTGTGGTGCGGCCTCGTGCATCCGGGGGCTTCGTCGTGGTGAACGAGCGCGAGTTCACGCTGTGGAACGCCGAGGGCGAGAAGGAGTGGATCTCTCCGCCGGTGCTCGAGGAGGGGCTGCGGTTCAACGAGGGGTCGTGCGACCCGGCGGGTCGGCTGCTGTGCGGCACGCTCGCGTACGGCATCGTCGAGGGGGCGGGGAGCATGTACCGGCTCGCTGGGCGCGAGGTGATTCGGCTCTTCGGCGGCCTCACCATCTCGAACGGGCTCGGCTTCACCGCCGACGGCACCCGCGCCTACTACGCCGACACCCCCACGCAGCGCATCGACGTGTTCCAGGTGGGCCCCGACGCCTCGCTCGGGGTGCGTCGCCCGTGGGTGGTCATCCCGCAGGAGTCGGGCAGCCCCGACGGGCTCTGCGTCGACTCCGAGGGCGGGGTGTGGGTCGCCCTCTGGGGCGGCTCGGCCGTGCACCACTACGACGCCGACGGGGTGCTCGACGAGGTCGTCGAGGTGCCGGGCGTCACCCAGGTCACCTCCTGCACCCTGGGCGGCCCCGACCTCCGCACCCTCTACATCACCACCTCCCGCGAGGGCCTCCCCGCCCACGACCAGCCCGCCGCGGGCGCGCTCTTCACGGCCCCCGCCCCCACCCCGGGCCTCCCCACCCTCGAGTTCGCGGGCTGACCCGCGCCCTCGCCCCTCCCCCGCGCGTCCTCTCCCACCGAGCGGGCGCAAAGTGCCCCCTCCCGGCCGAGGAGGAGGCACTTCGCGCACAGTCGGGGGGGGGGGGGCAGGCCCCCGCCCGCACAGCGGTCACGAGGAGAGTGGTCGCTCGCTACGGGCCGACCCGCGTCACGCCCCGTCCCGCGCATCCGCCACCATCGAGCAGGCGCAAAGTGCCCCCTCCCGGCCGAGGAGGGGGCACTTTGCGCGCAGTCGAGGGGGGATCAGGCCCGCCGCCGCCCGTAGAGGGAGATGACGAGGAGGATGATCACCCCGTAGATGAGCTGCTGGATGTTCGCACCGAGGTTGAGCACCGCCACGAGCGTCGACACCTGGGCGAGCACGAGGGCGCCGCCGACGGTGCCGACGACCGAGCCGCGGCCGCCGAAGATCGAGGCGCCACCGACGACGACCGCCGCCACCGAAGACAGCAGATACGAGGCGCCCATGGTGGCCGAGGCCTGCTGGTAGTACCCCACGATGACGATGCCGGCGAAGGCGGCGAGCCCGCCGCTCAGCATGTAGCCCGCGACACGGATGCGGTCGACCGGCAGCCCCGCCAGTCGCGCCGTCTCGGCCGCCGAGCCGACGACGAAGAGCGAGCGGCCCCATCCGGTGAACGAGAGCACCAGCTGCAGCACGAGCATGAGCCCGAGGCCGAGCGGGAGCACCGCGGGCATCGACAGCCCGAGCACCGAGATCTTCGCCGAGGTCATCGCGATGACGAAGTCGGGCGTGACCGTGAGCTCGGAGAAGTTGAACGCCAGCAGGATCACCCCGAACAGCAACCCGTTCATCGCGATCGTCGTGACGATCGGCGTGAGCCCGAGCTTCGCGATGACGATGCCGTTCAGGAACCCGATCACCGCTCCCGCGAGCAGCGCCGCCACGAAGGCCCCGAACGGCCCGAGCGGCCCGACCAGGGTGAGGAACGCCAGCGCCGAGAAGCCGATCGTGTTCGGCACCGACAGGTCGATTCCCGCCTGGATGACCGCGATGGTCTGCCCGAACGACGCGATGGCCAGGATGATCGCGAAGGTCGCCGTGCCGATCAGCGCGTCGACCGTGATGAGGTTCGGCCTGATGATGCCACCGATGCCGAACAGCACCAGGAACGCCACGAGCGGCCACACGGCGCGCGGCACCCGAGCGATGACACTGCCGAAGGTGGAGCGCCCGGTGGCGCCGGTGTTGCGCCCCGATCCGTCGGGCGAGTCGCCCGCGCCGGAGGAGCCGGAGCCGGAGCCGGACGAGCCCGAGCCGGGCCCGGATGCGCCGGCCGCGTTGCCGACAGAAGGAGCGACGGTGCTCATGAGCGGTTTCCCTTCACACGGAACGCCACCTTGCGCCAGACGACGGGGATGCCGACGACCGCCACGATGATGAGCGCCGAGATGACGTACTGCCAGTAGGAGTTGACCCGGGCGAAGAACAGCAGGTTGCCGATCAGCCCGAGGGTGCAGGCGGCGAGGATGGTGCCGATGATCGATCCGCGACCGCCCGTGAACACCGCGCCCGCCAGCGCCACGGCGGCGATGGACGAGAGCAGGTAAGGGTCGCCCGAGCGCGGGTCGCCGGTGACGGTCGACGACGCGAGCATCATCGCGCCGAGCGAGGTGAGCACGCCCGCCAGCCCGAACGCGAGCAGCTTCGTGAGCTTGGCGTTGAGGCCCGCGGCCCGCACGCTCTCCATGTTCGAGCCGACACCGTAGATGTGGCGCCCGAGCGAGGTGCGCTGCAGCAGAAGCCAGAGCAGCACCGCGATGACCGCGAGCCACACCAGCGACACCGGGAGGTAGGGCAGCAGCTCACCGCTCGTGGCGAGGTAGATCTCCTTGGTCACCCCGCCACCCGGCGCATCCAGCACCTCGCGGGCGAGCGAACCGAAGATGAACGCCGACGCCAGTGTCACGGCGATGGCGGGCAACCCGCCGTAGGCCACGAGGAACCCGTTGAACAAGCCGCAGCCGAGCCCCACACCGAGGGAGAGCAGGATGGCGACGGGCACCGGCATGGTCTCGAGCTGCACCGCGAACACGACGTTCGCGAGGCTCATGATGGCGCCGATGGAGATGTCGATGCCGCCCACCAGCACGATGACGAGCTGGGCCAGCGCCACGAGCACCAGCGGCACCACGAGGTTCGCCGCGGTCTGCAGCTGGAACCGCGTGAGCAGTGCGGGGTTGATGATGACGTAGACCACGAAGAACACCACGAACGCCAGCACGGGCGCGACCGCGCCCTCGCGGCGGAGACGGGTGACGCCCGAGGCGTTCCACCACCGCGACCAGGCCGGGGCGGTGCTGGGGCTGACGGCGCTCACTGCGCACCTCCTGAAGCGAGAGTGATGCCGCCGGTCGCGCCGACCGCGGCTCCGACGACGGCGTCGGCGGTGAGGCGCGAGCCGACGAGTTCGTCGGCCACCTGCCCCTGGTAGAGCACCACCACGCGGTGGCACACGTGCACGAGCTCCTCGACCTCGGTCGAGAACCAGAGGATGCCGACCCCCTGCCGGGCGAGGTCGACGATCGCCCCGTAGAGCTCCTGCTTCGCCCGCACGTCGATGCCGCGGGTGGGGTCGTGCAGCAGGATCACCGTGCGCGAACGGTCCATCCAGCGACCGAACACGAGCTTCTGCTGGTTGCCGCCCGAGAGCGAGCCCGAGGTCTCGTTCGCGCCGCGGGTGCGCACCGACAGCGCGCTGAGGATGCCGTCGATCCAGCCCTTCTCCTGCGCCAACCGGGGCCGGCCGCCCAGCTGATACGCCTTGTACCAGGGCGCGAGCAGGTTCTCGCCCACGCTCATCTCGAGCGCGAGACCTTCGCGCTTGCGGTCTTCGGGCACGTAGCCGAGCCCGCGGCGCACCGAGCTGACGGGGTTCGCGTGACGAACGGATGCTCCACCCACGGTCCACGAATCGGCGACCGCCGGGGTGGCTCCGAACAGGGCCCGCAGCAGCTCGGCCTGGCCGTGCCCCTGCAGCCCGCCGATGCCGAGGATCTCGCCGGCGCCGAGCTCGAGGCTCACCCCGTGCAGACCCTCGGAGCGGAGGTTGTCGACCGACAGCACCACAGCATCCGTCGTGCGCTCGGGCGGGTCGGGGAAGAAGCGCTCGGCCTCGCGGCCGGCCATCATCGAGATGAGCTCGTCGTCTGTCCACGAGCCGCGGGTGAACTCGCCCGCCACCATGCCGTCGCGGAGTACGGTGCCGCGGTCGGCGATCTCGGCGATCTCGCCCAGGCGGTGCGAGACGTAGATGACGCTGCCGCCGCGGGCGGTGAGCTCGCGGATGCGCTCGAACAGCCACTGCACTCCGGGCGGGGTGAGGGCGGAGGAGGCCTCGTCGAGGATGAGCAGCTTGGGGCGCCCGGCCAGGGCGCGGGCGATCTCGACCAGCTGCCGGTCGGCGAGCGAGAGGGTGCCGACGGCGGCGCGCGGGTCGATGCGGCCGAGGTGGAACTCGGCGAGCAGCTCCTTCGACTTCGCCACGGCCTTCTTCTGCGAGAAGCCGCGCAGGGGAGCGCCGTCGGGCAGCGAGAGGTTCTCGGCGACCGTCCAGTCGGGAACGAGCGCGAGTTCTTGGAAGGCGCAGCGCACGCCCGAGAGGCGCGACTGGCGGACGCTCCCCGAGGCGAGCGGCTCGCCGGCGACGGTGATGGAGCCCGAGGTGGGGGTCACGGCGCCGGCGAGCATCTTGGCGACCGTGCTCTTGCCGGCCCCGTTCTCGCCGACGAGCGCGAGCACCTCGCCGGGGTTGCAGTGGAAGGTCACGCCGCGCACCGCCTTCACCGGACCGTAGCTCTTGACGAGCTCGGTCGCGACGAGGAGGGCGTCGGCGGGTGCCGCGACAGTGGTCGCGGCACCCGGTCGAACGTCGGTCACGAAGATCTCCTAGGAGCCGGAGTAGAAGGCGAGAACCTCGTCGAGCGTGAGGTCGAGGCCGGGGAAGTCGTAGCCGAGCTGGAAGTTGTTCGGCTTGTCGGCGATGCAGTAGTCGGCGGCGTTCTCCTCGGTGATCTGGAGCGGCTCGTAGTACTGCTCCTTCTCGATCTCCTCGCCCTCGAGCAGCTTCACGGCCTGCTCGAGACCCTTGGCGTAGATAGCAGGCTGACCGAACACCATGTTGCCCTTGAGACCGGCAGCGGCGTTGTCGGCGAGGGTGCACGCCTCGCCGTTGTAGCCGGAGCCGCCGACGACGGGCACGAAGGGAAGGCCCGCGGCCTTGAAGGCCTCGGGTACGCCCTGGCCTCCGGTGAGGAACGAGTACACACCGCCGATGTCGGGGTTGGACCGCAGGATGTTCGACATGGCCTCCTGCGCGGTCGCCTCGTTCCAGCCGTTGGTGTCTTGGGCGACGACCTTCGCGCCGCCGTCTTCGAGCGTGGTGATGACGCCGGGCATCGAGCCCTCGTTCAGCGGCACGCCCGCGAGACCCTCGAGCACCGCGATGTTCTTGTTGTCGCCGAGGTTCTCGAGCAGCCAGTCGGCGCCGATGGTGCCCGCGTTCGCCCAGTCGGTGGAGACGATGTACACGTCTTCAGAGTCGTAGGGGCCGCCGTTGGCGATGACCGGGATGCCCTGCGCGGTGGCCTGGGTGATGGCCGCGTCGGCGCCGGAGGAGGAGGCGGGGTCGAAGAGGATGAGGTCGACGCCGTCGGCGATGAGGTTCTGCATCGCGGCGTTCTGCTGAGCGGCGTCGTTGTCGTTGGTGCGCACGATCTTGAGCTCGACCTTGTCGGCGTACTCGGGGGTGGCGGCGAGGGCCTGCAGCGAGGCGAGGCCCATCTCGCGCCAGGCCTGACCGCCGAGCGGCTGTTCGAAGCCGATGACGAACTTGCCGTCTTCGCCGGAGGCGCCGGTGGAGCCTCCGCCCTCGGCGGGCGCGCTGGTGCAACCGGCGAGCAGAGCGAGCGAGGAGGCGGCCGCGAGGGCGGCTGCTCCCTTCGCCCAACGGGTGCGCTGTGAACTGTGCATGGATTTCTCCCTTGAAATCGGACTGTGCTCGGTACGGTAGCGTAGAAATGGCAGCGCTACCAGTAGCGCTATCAATTCGTTTCCGTTACGGTGATGAAAATCGTCGCAACGACGCGATTGGAGTGAATGTGACTACCTCGACAGCTGCCCGGCCCGAGCTGCGGCCCGACGTCGACATCCGTACCCGGAGCCACCGCATCGGGTGCATCGGCGCCGGCGCCATCATGGCCGACCAGCACCTGGCGGCCTACCAGCTGGCGGGCTTCCCCGTCGTGGCCATCGCCTCCCGCACCGAGGCGAACGCCCGTGCGGTGGCCGAGCGCTACGGCATCCCGACCGTGCACCGCACGCCCTCGGAGCTGATCGCCGACCCCGAGGTCGAGATCGTCGACATCGCCTTCCCGCCCGACCAGCAGCCCGCGCTCATCCGCGAGGCGCTGGCGCAGCCGCACGTCAAGGCGGTGCTCGCCCAGAAGCCGCTCGCGCTCGACCTCGACGAGGCGCTCGCGCTCCGCGACGAGGCCGCAGCGGCGGGCAAGATCCTCTCGGTCAACCAGAACATGCGCTACGACCAGTCGATCCGCGTGCTCAAGCAGCTGCTCGACTCCGGCGCCCTCGGCGACCCGGTGTTCGCGCAGATCGACATGCACGCGGTGCCGCACTGGCAGGGCTTCCTCGAGGGCTACGACCGGCTCACGCTCGCGAACATGAGCGTTCACCACCTCGACGCGCTGCGCTACCTCTTCGGCGACCCGAGAGAGATCACCACCGTCGTGCGGCGAGACCCGCGCACCGCGTTCGAGCACGAAGACGGCATCGTCGTCTCCACCCTCCGATTCCCCGGCGACGTCTTGGCCCTCAGCGTCGAAGACGTCTGGGGCGGCCCGCGCGAAGAGGGCTACGACGACGACTTCTTCATCAAGTGGCGCGTCGAGGGCACGGCGGGAGTGGCGAACGGCACGATCGGTTGGCCCACGGGCGAGCCGTCGAGCATCCGTTACGCCTCGCGCACCCACACCGACGGCGAGTGGGTCTCACCGAGCTGGGACACCCACTGGTTCCCGCACGCCTTCATCGGCGTGATGGAGCAGGTGCAGCACGCCGTCGAGTCAGGCGGCGCCCCCGAGCTGAGCGTCGCCGACAACGTGAAGACCATGGCGCTGATCGAGGCGGGCTACCGCTCGATCGCCGAGAAGCGCCCGGTGCGGCTCGACGAGTTCGCCCTCTGAGCCCCCTCATCCACCCGAACATCTCGAACACCAACACCCCGTAGAACGAACAAGGAGCAACGACGCCATGATCCAGCTGGGCATCTTCACCGCCTACTACCCCTACGACCTCAAGACCACCGCCGAGAAGATCCGCGCGCACGGCTTCAACACCGTGCAGCTCGACCTGCACTTCAAAGACCTCGACCTCTCCGCCGGCCAGATCACCAAGGAGAAGGCGAAGCTCGTCAGCGACACCTTCCGCGACCACGACCTGCCCATCTCGGCCATCTCGGGCTACACCAACATCGTCCACCCCGACCCCGAGCACCGGAAGGCGAACGTCGAGTACCTGAAGGAGATCATCCGCAACGCCCGTAACTTCGGCTCGAAGTACGTCATCTCCGAGTCGGGCACCTTCAACCCCGAGAGCGAGTGGGACCACGACCCGCACAACCGCTCCGAAGACGCATACGAGCAGGTGCGCACCGTGCTCGCCGAGCTGGCGCAGGAGGCCTACGACCACGGCGCGACGTTCCTGCTCGAGACCTACGTGAACAACGTCATCGGCTCGGTGCGCGAGACCGCCCGCGTGTTCAACGACATCCGCACCCCCGGCCTCGAACTGCTGATGGACCCGACGAACTACTTCGACGCCACCAACATCGACGACCAGGCCGGTGTGCTCAACGAGGTGTTCGACGTGCTCGGCGGCCGTGTGCGCATCGCCCACGCCAAAGACGTCAAGCGCGCCGGCGACGACAAGAGCGAGAAGCACGCCGACATCGGCGACGACGACGCGCTGGCCTCGCACACCTTCCGCGGCGTCGGCGAGATCGAGCTGCCGGCCGCCGGCCTCGGCTCGCTCGACTACGAGCTCTACCTGCAGCGCCTGTCGGAGCAGAACCCGAACGTGCCGCTCATCATCGAGCACCTCGACGAGTCGGACATCCCGCGGGCCAAGCAGTTCGTCACGGATATCCTCAAGAAGTACACGATCTAGCCGGTATCGGGGAGCGGGACGAGAGGGACGACAGACGTGCATCAGAAGGTGGCGATCATCACGGGCGCGGGCGGCGCGCTCGGCAGGGCGACGGCGCTGCGGCTGGGCTCCGACGGCTTCGCCGTGGGTGTGCTCGGCCGGCCGAGCGACGACCTGGCCGAGACGGCGGCGCAGCTCGAGGGCGCGGGGGTGGCGGTGCGGATGCTCGAAGCCGACCTCCGCGACGCCTCGGCGATCGAGTCCGCGATCACCGGAACGGAGGCCGAGTTCGGCCCCGTCGAAGCGCTCGTGAACAACGCCGCGATCTACCCGAGCACCCCGTTCCTCGAGATCCCGCTCTCCGAGTACGACGACGTCGTCACGGTGAACCAGCGCGGCTACTTCTATGCCGCCCAGGTGGCGGCGCGCGGCATGGTCGCGCGCCGCTCCGGGGCGATCGTGAACGTCGGCTCCATCACCTGGAACGGAGGCTGGTCGAACCTCGCCAGCTACGTCTCCACCAAGGGCGCCGCCGTGGCGCTCACCCGGGCCCTCGCCCGCGAACTCGGCGAGTTCGGCGTGCGGGTGAACGCGGTGTCGCCGGGCGCCTTCCCCACGAAGGCCGAGGAGATTCAGGGCGACGCCGCCGAGTACTCGGCGCACGTCATCGAGCATCAGGCGCTGAAGCGCCGGGGAACGGATGCGGAGCTCGCCGCGGTGGTCTCCTTCCTGGTCGGCCCCGACTCGTCGTTCGTGACGGGGCAGACCATCAACGTCGACGGCGGATGGGTGATGAAGTGATGGACATCTTCGGAGCAGAGCTCACCGCGGCACAGCTCGCGGAACGTACCGGCGACCTCTCGGCCGTGGCGGGCATCCGTCAGGTCGTGCTCGACAACGGCGTGGAGCGCGGCGTGCGCGCCATCGACCTGCGCACCTCGGCCGGCCTCGAGCTCGAGGTGCTGGTCGACCGGGCCTTCGACCTCGGCTCGGCGCGCTTCAAGGGTGCGCCGCTCGGGTGGCGCTCGGGCAACGGCTTCCGGCACCCCGGCCTGCACGAGCACAGCGACGAGGGTGGTCTGTCGTGGCTGCGCGCGCTCGACGGGCTGCTCGTCTCGGGCGGGCTCGACCACACCCTCTTCGGCGGGGAGGTCGACGCCACCCGCTACGCCTACCCGCCCAAGCAGACCGTCTCGCACGGGCTGCACGGCCGGCTCACGGCCATCCCGGCCCGGCTGCTCGAGGCACGCGAGGTGCCGGGCGCTGCGGGCACTCCCGTACTGCGTGTGGTGGGCGAGGTCATCCAGGCCACCTCGTTCGGCGAGCACCTGCGGCTCACCCGCACCATCGAGCTCGACTTCGACGGGCGGCAGATCCGCCTGCACGACGTGGTCGACAACCTCGGGTTCGAGCCGACGCCCCACATGTTCCTCTACCACCTCAACATCGGCTGGCCCTTCGTCGACGAGGGCACCGAGTTCGTGGCGCCGATCGCGCGCATGCTCTGGGAGAGCGACTCCTGCGCCGAGCAGGGCATCTCGTACCGCACCCTTCCCGCGCCCATCAAGGGCTTCGTCGAGCAGGTGCGCGAGCACGAGCTCGTGGCCGGCCCCGACGGCCGGCACCGCGTCGCGCTGATCGCGGCCGACGGATCGCGGGGCGTCGAGGTGGCCTGGGAGGCCGCCGGCATGCCGCACTTCTTCGAGTGGCAGAACCTGCGCAGCGGCCAGTACGCCGTGGGGCTCGAGCCCTCCACCCATCATGTCTCGGGCGACGCAGCGGCGCGCGACGACGGCTCGATGACCTTCCTCGAGCACGGCGAGAGCCGCGAGTACTCCACCACCATCACGGTGCTGGAGGGCGAGGCCGAGACGTCGGCCGTGCGCGAGGCCATTCGCTCCATTCACGGTCAGCCCGAGTAGGCACGTCGATGGTGACCTGCCACGCTCTCGCTGATATGCTGATGTTAGCGCTGCCATTCCATCATACGAATGTGCGGCATCGATCGATGAGGAACGACCATGACTGACTCCGGCGCGGACACCGCATCCGCAGCATCCGCACCCGAAGTGCTCTCGGGCATCCGGGTGCTGGACTGCTCCATCGCCATGGCAGGCCCGTTCGCGGCCCAGCGCTTGGGTGACCTCGGCGCCGACGTCATCAAGGTCGAGCCGCCCACCGGCGAGTGGCAGCGGCACGCGGCAGCGGGAGGGGCGACGGGCAACCGCATCAACGTCTCCTTCCTCTCGCTCAACCGCAACAAGCGCTCCATCGGGGTCGACCTCAAGTCGGCCGAGGGCAAGGAGATCCTCTACGAGCTGGTGAAGTCGGCCGACGTCTTCCTGCAGAACTACCGGCCCGGAGTCGCAGGACGCTTAGGCGTCGACTACGAGACGCTGCGCGAGATCAACCCGTCGCTCGTCTACGTCTCCATCTCGGGCTACGGCGAAGACGGCCCGTACCGCAACCGACCCGGTCAAGACCTCCTGCTGCAGGCTATGAGCGGCGCGATGCTCTCGGCGGGCACGGCGGGCAACCCGCCCACCCCGGCCGGACAGTACCTGGTCGACGCCGTCACCGCCTCGACCGCGTTCGAGGGCGTGCTCGCCGCGCTCTTCCACCGCGAGCGCACCGGGCAGGGGCAGCTCGTCTCGGTAAACATGCTCGACGCCATCACCACCCTGCAGATGCAGGAGCTCTCGGTGTTCACCGTGGGCGGGGTGGGGCAGCACCGCAGCGAGCAGCCGCACGCGCACGTCTACATCCGGGCGCCGTACGGCGCGTTCTCGACCGCCGACGGGTACCTCGCCCTCGCCATGCCCGACCTGCACACGCTCGGCGAGGTGATCGGCGAGCCGAGCTTCCTCGGCATGGACACCGAGACCGACAGCTGGGCGCACCGCGACGAGATCTACCGCAAGACCGCCGAGCGCCTCACCACCCGCACCACCGCGGAGTGGATGGAGGCCCTCGGCGCCGTGGGCATCTGGGCCGGGCCGGTCTACGGCTACCAAGACCTCGTCGACGACGAGCAGATCAAGCACAACGGCACCTTCATCGAGTACGAGCACCCCACCGAGGGTCTCGTCAAGACACCGGGCTTCCCCTACAAGCTCTCCGCGACGCCCGCCCGCATCGACCGCGGAGCGCCGCTCACGGGGGAGCACACGCGCGAGATCCTGGTCGAGCTCGGGTACGACGACGCACGCGTCGACGAACTCGCGGCCGCCGGCGCGGTGGCGGTGGAGGATGCGGTTCCCGAGCCCGCCGGGGAGCCGGCGTGAGCGGCTACCGCGGCATCACCTGGGACCACCCGCGCGGGCGCAACGCGCTGACCGCGGCGGCGGCCGGCGCTGGCGCGGCCGCAGCGTCGGGTGGCACGGCCACGAGCAGCGCCACCGCGGGGGTCCCCACCGCGGGAGCCGCCGTCTCCGCCGCCACCGCACCACCCCCCGTCGACCTCACCTGGAGCGCGCACTCGCTCGAGCACTTCGAGTCGCACCCCATCGACGAGCTCGCCCGCGCGTACGACCTCATCGTGCTCGACCACCCGCACCTGGGCGAGGCGCTCGAGCTGCACTCCTTGCAGCCGATGGATGCCGTGGTCGGCGCCGAGCGCATCGAACGCTGGTCGCGCGAGAGCGTCGGGCCCTCCTTCGACTCCTACTCGGCCGACGGCTACCAGTGGGCGCTCCCGCTCGACGCCGCCACGCAGGTCGCGGTGCACAAGCCGCGCCTGGTGCCCGCGGCGCCCGAGACCTGGGCCGAGGTCGAGGAGCTCTCCCGCCGCGCACCCGTCGCGCTCTCGCTCGCGGGCCCGCACGCCTTCCTCACCTTCGCGTCGCTCTGCGTGGCCTTCGGCGAGGAGGTGCCCGCGCATCCGGAGTTCGGATTCGTCTCGCGGGCCACCGCATCCGCCGTGCTCGAGACGATGAGGTCGATCGGCTCACGCATCCCCGCGGGGTCGGAGCTGCAGAACCCCATCGCGCTGCTCGAGCGCATGAGCGCCGGCGACGACATCGCCTACTGCCCGCTCGTCTACGGCTACGTGAACTACTCGGGTGCCGAGGTGCGATTCGCGGATGCTCCTTCCGTCACCCACGGGGGCCGCCGCGGCTCCACCATCGGCGGCACCGGGCTCGCCGTGAGCGCGCACGCCGAGGTGACGCCCGAGCTCGTGGCGCACATCGCGTGGCTGATGTCTCCCGAGGCGCAGCGGCGCTTCATCCCGCAGCACGACGGGCAGCCGTCGGCGCGCGCCGCCTGGACAGACCCAGCCGTCGATCGGGCCGCGAGCGGCTTCTACTCGGGCACGCTCGCCACGATCGAGCAGTCGTGGGTGCGGCCGCGGTACGCGGGGTACATCCCGTTCCAGAGCGAGGCGTCGGCGATCGTGCGGGGCGTCGTGCTCGGCGAGGTCGGCATCGACGAGGGGATCGACCGGCTCGAGGCGGCGTTCGCGGCGTCGGCTGCAGCATCCGTTTCCCCCATCAGAGAGAAGGTCACGCGATGAGCGACGTCATTCCCGAGCTCGGCACCGAGGAGATCACGGCCGAGCTCGACGAGCAGGTGCTCGTGGTCACCCTCAACCGGCCGCAGAAGCTCAACTCGGTGACGCAGGAGATGTCGGATGCGCTGGTCGTGCTCGCCGAGTGGGCGAACGACATCGACGCGGTGCGGGTGGTCGTGCTCACGGGCGCGGGGGAGCGGTCGTTCTGTGCGGGCTCCGACATCCGTCAGCTCGACAAGTACGCCACCCCGTGGGACTTCCGCAACCGCACCGACTACTGCGATGCGCTGCGTGAGCTGCGCAAGCCCGTGATCGCCGCGGTGAACGGGTACGCATTCGGTGGGGGGCTCGAGACGGCGATGACGTGCGACATCCGCATCGCGTCGACGACCGCCTCGTTCGCTGCGCCCGAGATCAAGCTCGGGTGGATCGGCGGCGGCGGCATGAGCACCTTCCTCGGCCACTCCATCGGGGCGAGCAACGCGGCGCTGATGCTGCTCACGGGAGACCCGATCGACGCGCAGCGAGCGCTCGGGTGGGGTCTCGTGTCGGAGCTCGTCGAGCCGGCCGAGCTGGTGCCGCGGGCCGTCGAGCTGGCCCGCGTGATCGCCTCTCGCCCGCCGATCGCCGCCGAGACCGCGAAGGCGAACCTGCGTGCGGCCTACAACCTGCCCCAGGATGCGGCGATCGCCTACGAACGCGACCTCCAGACCGTCACCTTCGCCACCGACGACGCCGCCGAGGGCCGCGCCGCCTTCGCCGAGAAGCGCCCCGGCGTGTTCAGGCGCCGCTGATGCGCGCCGCCACCCCGACCCACCAGGAGACAGCATGAGCACCATCGAGACCACGCCCAGCACCTGGGCGGGGACAGCCGAGCGGGCGCTGCCCGCCGACCGTTACGCCGGCGCGCTCGTGGGGCGGGCCTGGGTCCCCGAGGTCGAGGGGCCCTCGCCGGTGCTCGTCACCGAGGAGGGCGTATTCGACATCAGTGCGAGCTACTCCACCGTGGCGGCGCTCGCCGAGAGCGCCGATCCGGCGGCGGCGGCGCGCGAGGCTGCGGCAGCAGCATCCGCCACCCGGCTCGGCTCGTTCGACGAGCTCTACGCCAACACGCCCGCCGAGACCCGCGACCCGAAGCGGCCGTGGCTGCTCGCCCCCGTCGACCTGCAGACCCTCAAGGCCGCCGGCGTCACCTTCGCCGTCTCGATGATCGAGCGCGTGATCGAAGAACGCGTGCGCGGCGACATCGACGCGGCGGCACGGATGCGCGAGAGCATCCTCGCCGAGATCGGCACCGACCTGAGCGAGGTCAAGCCCGGCTCAGACGCCGCCGTCGCCCTGAAGCGCTACCTCGTCGAGCAGGGCCTCTGGAGCCAGTACCTCGAGGTGGGCATCGGTCCCGACGCCGAGATCTTCACCAAGGGCCCGACCCTCTCGGCGATGGGCCCCGCGGTGCAGGTGGGCGTGCTCTCCACCTCCTCGTGGAACAACCCCGAGCCCGAGGTGGCCCTGCTCGTCGACAGCACCGGCCGCATCGTCGGCGCCACCCTCGGCAACGACGTGAACCTGCGCGACGTCGAGGGCCGCTCGGCCCTGCTGCTGCCGAAGGCCAAAGACAACAACGCCTCCTGCGCGCTCGGCCCCCTCATCCGCCTGTTCGACGACGGCTTCGACCTCGACACGGTGCGACGGATGCGCGTGACACTCGAACTCGACGCAGGCGAGGGCGGAGACGGCTTCCACCTCGACGGCAGCTCGGAGATGGCGCAGATCAGCCGCGACCCGATCGACCTCGTGGGGCAGCTCGTCGGCCCGCAGCACCAGTACCCCGACGGCGCCGTTCTCATGCTCGGCACCATGTTCGCCCCCATCGTCGACCGCGACGAGCCCGATCGCGGCTTCACCCACAAGACCGGCGACATCGTGCGGATCTCGGCATCCGAACTGGGTAGTCTGGTCAATCAGGTCGAGCAGAGCGAGAGGTGCGAGCCATGGCGTTTCGGGATCCGCTCGCTGATGGCGAACCTCGCCAGGAGGCGACTGCTGTGAGCGCCGAGGGCGCGACGACCGCCCTCGCCCTCGATCGGGAATCCGACGCTCGGGAGTCCGACGTCGAGACGGATGCGGGGGCGGGCATCGTCGCCGAACCCGACGCCGCCGCGGTGGTCGCCACGCGCCCGTCGCGCCGCTCGACCAACACCGTCACGCTCGACGACGTGGCTCGCCACGCCCGCGTCTCGCCGCAAACCGTGTCGCGCTCCATCCGCACCCCCGAGCTGGTCTCGGAGTTCACCCTCGAGCGGGTGCGCAACTCCATCGCCGCCACCGGCTACGTGCCGAACCTCGCCGCCTCGAACCTCGCCTCCAACCGCAGCATGACGGTCGCGGCGATCATCCCCGCCATCTCGGCCTCGGTCTTCGCCGACGCCCTGCACGGCCTTGAAGAGGTGCTCTCGCCCGCGGGGTACCAGCTGTTCATCGGCTCCACCGACTACCGCCCGGGCCACGAGGAGGAGCTCGTGCGGGCCTTCCTCGGCCGCCGCCCCGACGGCATCTTCATCGTCGGCACCGACCACTCCCCGAACGCCACCCACCTGCTGCGCGAGTCGAAGGTGCCCGTGGTCGAGGCCTGGGACCTCTCCGACGACCCCATCGACAGCGTCGTCGGCTTCTCGAACAGCGAGTCGATCGCCGCCCTCGTGCGCTTCGCGGTGGAGCGCGGCTACCGGCACCCGACCTTCGCGGGTTCGTTCCAGACCGGCGACTTCCGCGCGCTCGCGCGGCGCACCTCGTTCGAGGAGACCGTGGCGAAGGAGTTCCCCGGCGAACCCGTGCGCGTCGTCGACTCGGGCACCGCCACCGTCGACTTCGAGACCGGCCGCAGGTTGCTGGACGAGACGCTCCGCGCGCATCCGGAGACCGACGTGCTCATGTTCGCGAGCGACGTGTTCGCCGCCGGCGCGGTGCTCGAGTGTGCGCGGCGGGGCATCTCGGTGCCCGGCGACATCGCGATCACCGGGTTCGGTGACTTCGAGATCGGGCGCCACCTCGTGCCCACGCTCACCACGGTGGCCGTGCCGAACCGCCAGATCGGCACCGTGGCGGGGGAGCTGCTGCTCGCCCGCATGACCCACCGCGCCGTCGACACCGCCGAGATCGACCTCGGCTACTCCGTGGTCGCGCGCGAGAGCGCCTGACCTGCCCCACCCCTCCACACGAAGGATGCACTCCATGCTCACCACCACAGATCCCCGCTCCGGTGTTAGCGCTGCCACCGATCTCGAGCCGACCACCGACGAGGGCGTCGACGAGATCGCCCGCTGGGCCGCCGCCGCTGCCCACGAACTGCAGGCCCGCGGGCGCGAGTTCCGCGCCCAGCTGCTCGACGCCATGGCCGCGGCCGTGCTCGAGGCGCGCGACGAGCTCGTCGCGGTCGCCGACTCCGAGACGGGTCTCGGCGTCGCGCGGCTCACCGGGGAGGCGGGGCGCAGCGCCTTCCAGTTCCAGCTGTTCGCCGAAGCCGTGCGTGAGGGGAGCTTCGTCGAGGCCGCGATCGACCACGCGGGCGACACTCCGCTCGGCCCTGGTCCGGATGTGCGGCGCATGCTGGTCTCGATCGGCCCGGTCGCCGTGTTCGGGTCGAGCAACTTCCCCTTCGCGTTCTCGGTGCTCGGCGGCGACACCGCCTCGGCCATCGCGGCGGGGTCGCCCGTGGTCGTGAAGGCGCACGGGTCGCATCCGCTCACCTCGAAGCTCTCGTTCGAGGTGCTGCAGCGCGCAGCGGCGGCGGTCGGGGCGCCGCGGGGGACGTTCGGCATCGTCTACGGGCAGCGGGCGGGGGTGGCGCTGGTGAAGCATCCGTCGATCAAGGCCGCCGGGTTCACGGGCTCGCTCGGCGCGGCCTCGGCGCTGCAGGCGGCGATCGACGAGCGGCCCGACCCCATCCCGTTCTTCGGGGAGCTGTCGAGCATCAACCCGCTGGTCATCACGCCGGGGGCCGCTGCCGCGCGCACGTCGGAGATCGCGAGCGGACTGTTCACGTCGTTCACCGGATCTGCCGGGCAGCTGTGCACGAAGCCCGGCATCGCGTTCGTGCCGTCGGGTGAGACGGGGGATGCGCTGGTCGAGCAGCTGAAGGGTCTCACGCGGGAGGCGGGGGCGCAGGTGCTGCTGAACGACCGCATCCGTGACTCGTTCGGCGAGATCTCGGCGCGGCTGGAGGCCGGCGGGGCACCGGTGGCGGCGCAGGGGTCGGCCGAGGTGCCCTCGGGTGCGGGTTCGGCCGACGGGTTCTTCGTGCCGCCGACACTGCTCGAGACGACGGCGGGGGCGCTCGACGAGACGCTCGCCGAGGAATGCTTCGGGCCGCTCGTGGTGGTGGCGCGGTACACCGAGCTCGAGGAGGTGCAGGAGGCGTTCGGGCGCATCCCGAAGTCGCTCACCGCGACCCTGCACGTCGAAGACGACGAGAGTGACCTGGTGTCGTCGCTCGCGCCGACCCTCGAGGCGAGCGCGGGGCGCATCGTGTTCAACGGGTTCCCCACCGGCGTGCGCGTGACGTGGGCGCAGCAGCACGGCGGCCCGTGGCCCTCGACCAACTCGCAGCACACCTCGGTGGGCGTCACGGCGGTGCGCCGCTTCCTGCGCCCGCTCGCCTGGCAGAACGCGCCCCAGTCGGCGCTCCCCGTCGAGCTCCGCGACGCCGACCCGGGCATCCCCCGCCGCATCGACGGGGTGCTCGTGCTCCCCGCGTAGCCCGCGGCGCCTCCTCCTCGCGACTCGCCAAAATCCGGCCCAACGCCGCGGATTCAGCCCGGATTTTGGCGACTCGCGAGGAGGAGGGCGAGGCGGGGCGGGCGGGTCAGCGTTCGGGGACTGTGGCTGCCCAGAGGGGGAGGGAGGCGGATGCTGCGCCGGGGGTCGAGACTGTGACGGTGATGATGGTCTGGCCGGTGCGGAAATTCCACTCGGGGGAGGCGCTCTGCGACTCGACGGTGGCCGTGAACGAGATGCTCGCGCCGTCGGCGAGCGGGGTGAGGGTCTGCAGAATCGCCGTGGCCCCGTCGATCGTCATCGACCATCCGGTGACCGACGGGAAGTCGGCGATGAAGATTCCCGACGCGGGCGCCTGGTAGGGCATCGACACGCTGACCACACCCTGCGTCGCACGCCCGGTGTTGTTCGTGACGGTGAACTCGACAGCCCGGCGGAGCGAGGTGCCGCGATAGATGATGACCGACCCCGGGTTCGCCGCGACGCCGAGGGCGATGGTGGGGCCGGTGCTCGCCGCAGCAAGAGGCGCGGCTGCTGCTGCGACGATGACGGGGGCGGCCCAGGCGGTGCCGATGATGGTTCTGCGGGTGAGGTCGCTCATGCGGGGACGGGCCGTTCTGCGAAGGGGTGGGGTCTCCTCGACGCTAACCGAGCACCGGGTCGGCCGTGATCCCCCGACGGGTGGATGCGGGGGTGTTCGTCGGGGCGACCGACAGGAGTACGAGCACGAGGGCGATCACGCCGAGGCCGGCCCAGCCGACGGCGTTCAGCTGCTCGCCGACGACGAGCACCGCGAGCACGGCCGCCACCGCGGGCTCGGTGAGGGTGACGGTGGTGGCGGTGCTGGCCGAGACGCGGGTGAGGCCAAAGCCGAACAGCAGGTAGCCCAGGAACATCGGCACCAGCGCCATGTACGCCGCCACCGCGAAGGCCTGCGGCGTGGCGACCAGCGGGGCGCCGGTGATGAGCAGCACGGGCATGAGCAGGAGGCCGCCCGCGCCGAAGACCGAGCCCATCGAGGCGGCACGTCCGATGCCGTCGTCGATGAGGCGGCGCGCGACCCAGGAGTAGATCGCGTAGGTGATGCCCGCCACGAGACCCAACAGGATGCCGAGCGGCACAGCACCGCCACCGCCCGCGAGTCCGGCAGCGGCGTCAGCGGCGGCGCCGGCGCTCGCCGCCGTGGCGCCCGCGCCCACGGTAGCCGTCACCCCGGCGGCGCCCGCGCCCGCGCCGACGCCCGCTCCCGCGCCGACGACCGCACCCGCGCCCGCTTCGAGCTTCGACACGCTGAGCAGCACGCAGCCGACGACCCCGAGGCCGGCGGCGAGCATCCACCAGCGGCTGAGGGGGAGGCGGTCGACGATGCGCTCGAGCACCCCCGACGCGAGGGGCGCCGACGCGAGCGACACCACCGAGCCCACCGCCACACCCGCGAGGCGCATCGAGCTGTAGAAGGCGAGCGGGTACACCGCGACGGCGACCGCTCCGAGCAGCACCAGGGGGAGACGGATGCGCAGGGCCGGCCACGCCGCCCGCAACGCAGGCACGGCGATCGCCGCCTGCAGCAGGCCGCCGATACCCAGAGCGGCGGCGCCGATGGCGAGCGGCCCGACCCCCGGTGCGAAGGTCGCCGCCGTTCCCGTCGTTCCCCACAGCAGCGACGCGATGCCGATGAGCCCGATGCCGACGAGCCGCCCGCGCTTCACAGGGCGTCGAGCAGGTCGACGGCCAGGGCGCGCGCGTGCTCGAGGCGGAGCGTGCCGCCCTCCAGCCCGGCACGGCTCATCGAGCCCTCGAGCAGGAACGAGAGGTGCTCGGCCAGGCGGTCGGCCGCAGCCGACGTCGAGGACGAGGACGAGGCCGCAACCCCGGCCGCATCCGCCCCTGAACCCGAGGCCACGAGCTCGACCAGCGGCTCCCGCACCAGCCCCTCCACCTGCTCCTTGTGCCGCCGCACCGCATCCCGCCCGGCCGCCCCCGCCGGCAGCTCGGCCGCGGCGTTCAGCAGCCCGCACCCGCGGAACCCGCGCGCGTACTCGAACCGCGCGTGGTCGATGTACGCGTCGAACACCGCGAGCACCCGCTCCCGCGGAGTCCCGGCCTCGGCGAGCCGCGCCCGGTACAGCCCGAGCCACTCCTCGTGCCGCGCCTCGATGTACGCCAGCATCAGCTCGTCCTTCGACGCGAAGTTGTTGTACAGGCTCTGCTTGGCCACCCCGGCCGCCGCCGTGATCGTGTCGATCCCCGTGGCCGTCATCCCCTCCTCGTAGAACAGCCGCGACGCGGCGTCGAGCAGACGCGTTCGAGCGGATGCGGTACCAGCGACCATGAGTGACCTCCCGTTAGGTAGACCAGTCTACCTAGAAGGTGGGGCGCCAGGACCAACCCGAACGGCGAATGTCCTCAGCCCGCAGCAGCCTCCAACCGCACCACGATCGCCTTCGACACGGGCGTGTTGCTGCGCTCCGCCGTCGAGTCGAGCGGCACGAGCACGTTCGCCTCGGGGAAGTAGGCGGCCGCGCATCCGCGCGCTGTGGGGTACGACACCACGCGAAAGCCGCGCAGCGAGCGGTCGGGCTGCCCCGGCCACTCGCTGAACACGTCGACGAGCTGCCCGTCGGCGAGACCGAGCGACGCGAGGTCGTCGGGGTTCACGAACACGACGTTGCGGCCCTTCTTGATGCCCCGGTACCGGTCGTTCAGGCTGTAGATCGTGGTGTTGAACTGGTCGTGCGAGCGCAGGGTCTGCAGCAGCAGGCGCCCCGGCGGGCACACCAGCGGCTCGAGCTCGTTCACCGTGAGCAGCGCCTTGCCCACCGCGTTCGTGAAGGTGCGCGAGTCGCGCGGCCCGTTGGGCAGCACGAACCCCTCCTTGCGGCGGATCTTCTCGTTGTACCCCTCGCACCCGGGCACCACGCGCGCGATGTGCTCGCGCAGCAGGTCGTAGTCGTCTTCGAAGCCCGCCCAGTCGATGCCCGCGCCCGAGGCGGGCGCCGACCCGAGCGTCGCCCGCGCCATCCGCGACACGATCGCCACCTCCGAGAGCAGCCCGTCGGCGACGGGAGGGATGCGCCCGTGCGACGCGTGCACGGCGCACACCGAGTCCTCCACACTCACGATCTGGGGCCCGGATGCGCGCAGATCGATCTCCGTGCGCCCGAGCGTCGGCAGGATGATGGCCTCCGCACCCGTCACCGCGTGCGAGCGGTTGAGCTTGGTCGAGATCTGCACCGTCATGCCCGTGCCGCGCATCGCGGCCTCGGCCGCCGCCGTGTCGGAGATGGCGCCCACGAAGTTGCCGCCGAGCGAGACCCAGGTCGAGATCTCGCCGCGTTGCATCGCCCGGATGCCGTCCACCGCATCCACCCCGACCTCCCGAGGCATCGGCAGGCCGAACTCGCGCTCCATCGCGTCGAGGAAGGCGGGAGGCATCCGTTCCCAGATACCCATGGTGCGGTCGCCCTGCACGTTGCTGTGCCCGCGCACCGGCGAGGCGCCCGCGCCCGGCTTGCCGATATTGCCGCGGAGGAGGAGCAGGTTGACGATCTCCTTGATCGCCGCCACGGCCTTCTTGTGCTGAGTGACACCCATGGCCCAGGTGATGATGGTGGCGTTCGAGCGGATGTACCGGTCGGCGAGTTCGTCGATCTCGCCGGAGCTGAGCCCGGTCGCCTCGAGCACCTCGGCCTCGTCGAGCTCGGCGAGGTGCGCGGCCAGCGCGTCGAAGCCGAGGGTGTGCTCGTCGAGGAAGGCGCGGTCGAGCACGGTGCCGGGCGCGGCGGCCTCCGCCGCCAGCACCCGCTTCGACAGCGCCTGGAGCAGCGCCATGTCGCCGCCCAACCGGATCTGCAGGAACTGGTCGGAGATGACCGTGCCCTTCCCGAGCATCCCGCGCACCGACTGCGGGTTCTTGTAGCGCTCGAGTGCGGCCTCGGGCAGCGGGTTCACCGACACGATGGTGGCTCCGGCCTTCTTCGCGTCTTCGAGGGCGGTGAGCATGCGCGGATGGTTCGTGCCCGGGTTCTGGCCCATCACGATGATGAGCTCGGCCTTCTCGAAGTCGTCGTACGACACCGTCGACTTGCCGATGCCGATGGTCTCGCTGAGCGCGGTGCCGGTCGACTCGTGGCACATGTTCGAGCAGTCGGGCAGGTTGTTCGTGCCGAAGGCGCGCACGAAGAGCTGGTAGGCGAAGGCCGCCTCGTTCGAGGCGCGTCCGCTGGTGTAGAAGGCGGCGCGGTTCGGCGAGTCGAGGGCGTTGAGGTTCGCGCCGATGCGCTCGAAAGCCTCGTCCCAACTGATCGGGCGGTAGTGGTCGGAGTCGGCGGGCTTGTAGACGGGCTCGGTGAGGCGGCCCTGCATGCCGAGCCAGTACTCCGACTTCTCGGCCAGCTCGGTGAGCGAGTGCTCGGCCCAGAAGGTCGACGGCACGGTGACGGGGGTGGCCTCCCAGATCACGGCCTTGGCGCCGTTCTCGCAGAACTCGAGCTTCTTGCGGTCGTCGGGGTCGGGCCAGGCGCAGCTCATGCAGTCGAAGCCGCCCTGCTGGTTGATCGAGGTCATGAGCTCGAGGGTGCGGCGCGGGCCGAGCTGGCGGAGGGCGGGCTCCATCGAGTGCACGACGCCGGGGAGGCCGACCGCGTAGTGCTTCGGATGCGAGACCTCGATGCCGTCGTCGGTCACGTCGTCGACGGGGGGCTTGGTGGTCATCGGGGTGCTCCGGTCTGGGAGAGGGCGGGGTGGGGTGCCTGCGCCGCGGCAGGTTCGTGTTCTGGCTCGAGCCGGCGGTCGGCGTCGGAGGAACGGATGCGCTCCGCACCGCTGTAGACCACCATGGAATCCCCGCGAAGGAACCCGACGAGCGTCATGCCGAGCTCGGAGGCGAGCTCGGCCGCGAGCGACGACGGCGCCGACACGGCGGCCAGCATCGGGATGCCGGCCATCGACGCCTTCTGGGTGAGCTCGAAGCTCGCGCGCCCGGAGACCATGAGCACGGTGTGGCGCAGGGGGAGCAGGTTCTCCTTCACCGCCCATCCGATCACCTTGTCGACGGCGTTGTGGCGGCCCACGTCTTCGCGCAGCACGAGCAGATCGCCGGTGAGCGCGTCGAACAGGGCGGCGGCGTGCAGGCCTCCGGTCTTCTCGAACACGGCCTGCTGCTCGCGGAGTCGGTGGGGGAAGGTCACGAGCAGGGCGGCATCGAGCTCGAACGTGTCGCCGCCCACCTCGTAGTGTGAGAGGGTGCGCACGGCGTCGATGCTCGCCTTGCCGCAGATTCCGCACGAGCTCGTGGTGAAGAAGTTGCGCTCGAGACTCGGGTCGGGCGCGGCGACGCCCGGGGCGAGCGTGACGTCGAGCACGTTGTAGGTGTTGAGGCCCTCGTCGGTGGCGCCGGCGCAGTAGCGGGCGGCCGTGAAGTCGTCGCCGTGCCGGATGACGCCCTCCGACACCAGGAACCCCGCGGCCAGATCGACGTCGTGCCCGGGCGTGCGCATCGTGATGGCGAGGGAGCGACCGCCCACCCTGATCTCGAGCGGTTCCTCGGCGGCGAGCACGTCTTCGCGCCGCTGGCGGGCGCCGCCCACGGTGATGCGGGTGACCCGGCGGCGGGCGGTGATTCTGGCCATCGTTCAGGGGTATCACGCGGTGCTGTGGGTATCAAGGTGGCCGCATACCTGCTTCGGTGTACGCGATACGTGCTGGGTGCCAAGGGTGGTTCGGCGCCGCGACGACGAGCCTAGGGTGGAGGGATGCACGTCGACGTGATCGTCTTGGCCGGGGGTCGCTCCTCGCGCGTCGACGGCGTCGCGAAGGCGTCGCTCGTCGTGGGTGGCGCGACCCTGCTGCAGCGGGCGGTGGTGGCGGGCCTCGGCGCGATCGCTGTCGGCGCCGCGGGCGCCGCACCCGGCGTGGGCGCCGAGCCCGGCGGGGGCGGGCGGCTCGTCGTTGTCGGGCCCGACGACGAGACCACCGCGCTCGGCGACGTCCTCCGCGACCCGCGCCTGGCGGGCGGGATGCTGCTGCGCGCTCGAGAGACGCCGCCCTTCGGTGGGCCCGCGGCGGCGATCGCCGCGGGGCTCGCGGCCCTTCGGCGCTCGCCGGAGCCGACGCCCGGGAGGGGAACTGCGGTGGGCCCGTTCGTCGCGGTGATCGCCTGCGACCACCCCCGCGTTGAACACGCGCTTCCCCTCGTGCTGGCGGCACTGCGAGATCGTGCCGAGGAGTCGATCGATGCGTGGATGGCCCAAGGGGAAGACCCACCACCCCTCGCATTGGTCGCGCAAAATGCTCGAATAACGCACGATGAGAGCACTTTGCGCGACCAACACCAGGGGCGGCTCCAGCCTCTCCTCGCGGTCTACCGTCGTGCCTCACTTGACCGGCGTGTGAACGCCCTCCGGCGCGAGCGCCCTGGGGGTCTCGACGGCGCGTCGGTGCGCCAGCTCATCGACGGGCTGGCGCTCCTCCCCGTGCGGGTGCCGACCGCGGACACCGCCGACATCGACACCTGGGCCGACGCCGCCCGCTTCGGCGCGCAGCCGCCCACCGCATCCGATGCCGCACGGCCCGAGGTGGAGCCGCCCACCGCATCTGATGCGGCTCGCTTCGGCGCGCAGCCGCCCACCGCGTCCGACGCGGCCCGGCCCGGGGTGGAGCGGCCGACCGCATCGGCCGCCGCCCGCTTCGCCGCGCAGCCAACCACCGCATCCGACGCCGTTCTCCAGCGCCCGACGACCATCGGAGGATCATCATGACGAACCCCACCGACGACACCGCGGCCGAGCTCGCGGAGTGGGCCGCGCTCGCCGGCGAGGAGCTCGAGATCAGCGGGTTCACGCCCGACGTCGCCGCCGTGCTCGAGCTCGCGGGCGTCGCGGCGCACGCGGTGCGGCGGCCGGCCGCGCCGGTCACCACCTACCTGCTGGGGATCGCCGTCGGGCGGGCGATGGCGGCGGGTGACGATCCCGTCGAGGCGGCGGCGCGTGCCTCGGCGGCGCTCTCCGCGCTGGCGGAGAGGTACGGCGGTCGGCAGCCGTGACGAGAACCCGCCCCGCCGCGCCGGAGGCACCCGACGACCAGAAGCGCGCGACCTGGCACGAGGCACGTCGGCTCGCCCACGAGGCGGGTGCCTGCTCGGCAGCGGCCCGAGGCCCCGACGCGCGGGAGGAGGTGCCTCTCGCCCAAGCGCTCACGAGGGTCGCGGCACTCGACGTCGTCGCGCCCACGCCCCTCCCGCACTTCGCCTCCTCCGCCATGGACGGCTGGGCCGTTGCCGGGCCCGGCCCTTGGCGGCTGCACCCGAGCGCCGCAGCGGCGAGTTCGTCGAAGCTGGCGGCAGGCGAGGCCGTCGACATCGTCACCGGCGCCCTCCTCCCCGAAGGGTGCGACGCGGTTCTCCGCAGTGAGAACGGCGAGGTGCGGATGCTCGACCACGCGCACCCCGTGCTCCACCGCGCCCCGTGGTGCCCCGACGACGAGCCCCGCCCGGGGCAGCACGTGCGGGCGGCGGGAGCCGAGGCATCCGTCGGCGACGTGCTGATCACCCGCGGCAGCACTCTCGGGCCCGTGCACCTCGCCGTCGCGGCGGGCGCCGGATGCGACGTGCTCAGCGTCAGGCGCCCGCCCACCGTCGCCCTCGCCCTCACCGGTGACGAGGTCGTGACGGAAGGGTTACCCCTCCCCGGCCAGGTGCGGGACAGCTTCGGGCCGTCTCTTCCCGGTGTCGTGGCGGCCCTGGGCGGGAGGGTGGTCGCCGCGGATCGCATCGGGGACAGCGCGGCCGCGACGGCCGGGGCCCTCGGCCTGAACGTCCGCACGCCCGTCGACGGGAACTCGTTCGAGCCGCAGCCCGACATCGTGGTCACCACGGGCGGCACGGGCTCGTCGACCGCCGACCACGTGCGCGCGGTGCTGCGCGAGGCCGGGGCCGAGGTCGTGGTCGACGGAATTGACGTGAGGCCGGGCGGCCCGGCGTTCCTGGCCCGCATGCCTGACGCGCGCTGGGTCGTGGGGCTCCCCGGGAACCCGCTCGCGGCGCTGCTCAGCTGCATCACCCTTCTGCAGCCCCTGGTGGCGGGGATGCTCGAACTGCCGCTTCCCACGCTCCGCGCGGTCGAACTCGGCGCGCCTGTCGACCCGGCCCGCGCACACACGCTGCTGCGCCCCTTCACCACCCGCCCCGACCCCGCGCGACCCGGAGGAGAGCTCGCGTTCCCGACCCCGTGGCACGGCGCCGCCATGCTCCGCGGGCTCGCCGATGCCGTCGGCGTGCTCGTGGTGCCGGGCGCGGGCGCCGAGGCGGGTCAGCTCGTGCCCTGCGTTCCCGTGCCCTGGTAGCTCGTCGACCAGCCCTCTACTCCAGAGGGGTCCACCCCACGGGCAGCGGGAACACCGCCCTGGCGCGCCTCCTGTCTTCGGCCTCCGACCACCCCTGGCCGCCGTCGGGCGCGCCACCCGGGCCGACACCCGGCCCGGCGCCACCTGGCCCAGAGCCACCCGGCCCGGCGCCACCCGGCCCGGCGCGGCAACAGCCCCCGGCGCGGCCACAGCCCCCCGTGCGACCCGGAACCCCACGTCCTCCACCCGCGCGTCGGGCGCGTTGCCGCGGCGCACCCCGACGCGGCAGCTCCACGCCGGGTCGGCCCAGCCGCCGCCCTTCAGCACGCGGTAGTCGCCGTAGCGGGCGGGGTCGAGGCGGTCCCAGCACCACTCCCAGACGTTCCCGAGGGTGTCGAAGAGCCCGAACGCGTTGGGCTGCTTGAGCCCCGACGGCTGGGGGCCGGAGACGTGATCGGCGGCGCTCCACGCGATCTCGTCGAGCGCTCCGTACCGCGGCCCGCCGGTGGCGCCCCTGCTGCCGTGCACCCACTCGGCTTCGGTGGGCAGCCGGTACCCGTCGGCGGCGGGATTCCACGTCACGCCCTCCGCCGAGATCGCGTACGCCGGCCGCAGCCCCGCGTGCTGCGACGCGACGATGCACCACTCCACCGCCTCCCGCCAGCTCACGCCCACGGCGGGCAGCAGTCCCTCCGTCGAGGTCTCCGTGAAGGCGCGCCCCGCCGCGAACTCGTCGGCCGTGACGGTCGTCGTGCCCAGCTCGAACCCTTGCAGCGTGACCGTGCGTGCGGAGTCGCGGCGCGCATCCGTCAGCGTCACGTCACCGCCCGGCACACGAACCGTCCTCATCCGCCGATCGCCTGGTGCACCGAGCGCACGGCGCTCGCGCCCTCGCCCACGGCGGCGGCGACGCGCTTCATCGAGCCGGCGCGCACGTCGCCCGCGGCGAACACCGCGGGAACGCTGGTCTCGAAGGCGAGCGGCGCCCGGCCGAGGATGCCGTAGGCCGCAGGCCACTCCGACTCGTCGCGGCCGAGCAGACCGTCGGTGAGCACGAAACCGGGCTCGTCGGTGAGCAGCTGGTCGCCGAGCCAGGCGGTCGAGGGGGCCGCGCCGATGAAGCAGAACAGTCCGCGGCAGTCGTGGTCGACGGATGCTCCGGTCACCCGGTCGGTGAGCGTCACGCCCGCGAGTTGCACTCCCGAGGCGTCGCCGTGCAGCGCGGTGACCTCGGTGCCGGTGCGGATCGTGACCCGGCGGTGGGCCTTCAGCCGGTCGACCAGGTAGGCCGACATGGTGGCTTCGAGTTCTTCGCGGCGGGCCGCGATGGTGACCGAGGCGCCTCGCTCGGCGAGGAAGAGCGCGGCCTGGCCGGAGGAGTTGGCGCCCCCGACCACGGTCACCTCGCTGCGTCCGCACGCCTTCGCCTCGAGTTCGGTGGCGGCGTAGTAGATGCCGGCGCCCTCGAAGCGCGACCAGTCGGGCAGCGGAAGCGTGCGGTACTGGGCGCCGGTCGCGATCACCACGGCCCGAGCTCGCACCACCTCGTCGTCGTCGAGCGTGAGCTCGAGTGGACCGCAGCGCGTGTCGAGCCGCACCACCTTGCACGGGCTGTACAGGCGGGCACCGAACTTCTCGGCCTGCACCATCGCGCGCCCGGTGAGCTCGGCGCCGCTGAGGCCCGAAGGGAAGCCGAGGTAGTTCTCGATGCGCGAGCTCGAGGCGGCCTGCCCGCCGGTGGCGATGGCCTCGAGCAGCACGGTGGCGAGACCCTCCGAGGCGCCGTACATGGCGGCGGCGAGGCCGGCGGGGCCGGCTCCGATGACGGCGAGGTCGAGCATCCGTCCCGATGAGCCTCGGGGCACCGAGAGCCCGACGTTCTCGGCGAGCACGCCGGGTGTGGCGTTCTTCAGCACGGCGTCGGGGAGGATGACGGCGGGCAGGTCGTCGGCCGTGAGCCCGGCGGCCCGCAGCAGCGAGTGGCCGTCGACGCTGTCGCAGTCGAACCAGGCGTGCGCGAGCTGCTGCCGTGCGGCGAAGGTGCGGAGGGCGAGGGCGCGGGAGGAGTAGGCGCTGCCGATGATCTCGATGCCCCGGGCGCCGGCGCTGCGCTGCAGCTTGCTGCGGCGGGCGATGAAGGCGCGCAGCAGCAGGTCGGAGAGGTCGGGTTCGTCGGCCATCATGCGGCGGAAGGCATCCTGCGACACCACCACCATCTCGCCGGCCTCGGCGACGCGGGCGTCGAAGAACACCCGCTGCCCGGTGAGCAGGTTGAGCTCGCCGAGGAAGTCGTGGGCCTCGAAGCGGGCGAGCACCTCCTCGGGGGTGTCGAGCGTGGCGGCCTGCACCAGATCGACCGAGCCGGAGCGGATGACGATGAGGTCGGGAGCTGCCTGCCCTGCCGCGAACAGCACCTCGCCCACCTCGCGCGGCGCCGAGTCGCCGTAGCCGGCGAGACGCTCGAACTGCTCCGGCGTGAGCTCGGGGTGCGAGGCGCGCACCAGCTCGTTCCATTCCCGCGTCGCGGCGTCGTCCATGACGTACGATTTTACCGTGACAGCCCTTCGCGGAATCGACCCCCAGGCCACCCCGAGCGGCCCCGGCTGTGCCGACTGCGACCCGGAGCACGGCTGGTGGTTCCACCTCCGCCGCTGCGCCCAGTGCGGACACATCGGATGCTGTGACTCCTCACCCTCGCAGCACGCCACCGCGCACTTCACCGAGACCGGCCACCCCCTCATCCAGAGCTACGAACCGGGCGAAGACTGGTTCTGGGACTACGAGACCGCCTCCGAGGCGGAGGGCCCCCACCTCGCCGCCCCCACCCACCACCCCCTCGACCAGCCCGCCCCCGGCCCCCGCGGCCACGTCCCCGCCAACTGGCAGTCCCTCCTCCACTGACCCGCGCGCCCGCGGCACCTCGCTCCCTGCGCGGCTCAGCCGACGCGGCGCGCGTAATCGGCCTCACGCGCCGCGGCGCAGGGCGGCGTCGGCCTGGCGGGCGCGGAGGGGCATCCAGCGGATGAAGCGCTCGACGGTGGAGGTGCGCACTCGCGGGGGCACATGCTCCGCGGCCTCGGCGACGAGGCGCGGGAGGGCGTCGCAGGAGGCTCGTGCCTCGGCGATGAGGTCGGTGGAGCGGAGGCCGCAGCGCCGGGCGATGGCGCCGATCTCGAAGCCGCCGATGCGGCCGGCCCGGGCTGAGGCGCCGTAGCGCATCGCGAGGGTGCAGCGGGCCGCGCGCTCGGCGACGGTGTCGTGGTCGAGCCCGTCGGGACCGAGGTAGGGGATGGCCGACGACGCGTCGTAGAGCGGCGTGAGCCGCAGGCCGTCGGGGTCGACGAACACCGCGTGGTTCTTGGCGTGGGCGTCGGTGTTCAGCATGATCCATGAGAACACCAGTACCCGCGCGAACCTGCGGAGCGTGCCCTCCTCCGGGTGCTGCACGCCGCGCGCGAGGCACGCGATGATCGAGTCGATCGACGGCCCGCCCTGCACCTCGTACTTGTACAGGCGCGACGCCCCGAGCGCCTGAACCATGTCCTCCTGGTGCAGCCGCACCGCGCTCGGGCCCGCCTGCACGCGGTCGAACCGCTCGACGACGAGCGCGTGCGTGTCGCCGAACTCGAGCAGCTCGACGGGCGCCGTGGGCAACCCGAGCCCGGCCGCGGCCCGCATGGTCATGAACTCGACGACCTCGCCGTCGGGCACCGAGTGCACGGTCGGCTTGAACAGGTGGGTGGAGGGGTCGGAGCCGGAGGCCTCGAACCACCGACCGTCGTGCAACGCGAGCGAGAACTTGGTCTGGGCGCCGCTCAGCGAGAACTGGCCGTCGGCGGCCCGGCTGTCGTCGTGCCAGGCCGTCGCGTCGGCCCTGCATCGACGGATGCGCGCCGCGATCGCCGCCTCGTCGAGCGGTGTGCGGCTGCCCGAGTCGTCATCTCCGTCTCCACGGAACCACGCGGCACCGGCGACGTCTCGCCCGAAGTGCACCAGCAGGTCGAACGGGTCGGCGCCCGTCACGCCGACCGTCGAACCCCACCGCCGTCGCACACGGGGATCGTCGGGCAGCAGGTTGTCGACGAAGTTCTCAACGGCGGGCCCCCGGTGAACCCGCTGGGTGGGAGGCAGCGACGTCGACACCGCCATGCCGCGCAGGGCGAGGTCGGCGGTCTCGTCGTACTCGAGACTCAACCCCGTTCGGCGAGACCTCCGCAGCACGGCGACCCGCTGACCGTGCAAGCGCACGTGCAGAAGATCCCGCGGCACACGGGCGATATCGAGCATTGCTCGATACTAGCAGCCCCGGCTACAGCTCCGGCGGTCCTCCCGACCCTCGTCGGGGCTCGCGGGGTGGGTCGGTGGGGGTGAACTCGTCGACGATGAGGATGTCGCGGCGGAAGTGGTGGGTGCGGTAGGCCGCGCGGCCCACGAGGTGCGCCGAGACCGGTGCCGTGAGGCTCTGGAAGAACACGATGGCGACCGCGAGCGTGATGGTGCCGGCCGAGGGGTTCGACACGGCGACGTCGGCCGAGATGGCGATCAGTCCGAGGATCTGCGGCTTCGTCGCGGCGTGCAGGCGCGACAGCACGTCGGGGAAGCGGATGAGGCCCACCCCCGCCGCGAAGCACATGAGGGCGGCGAGCAGCACCAGCACGGCGGTGATGACGTCACGGATGTCCATCAGGTGTCGTCCCTCGACGAGATGAAGCGGGCGACGCTCACCGATCCGACGATGCCGAACAGTGCGAGCCCGAGCATGACGGGCAGGTTGTCGGTGTGCCGGTTGATGGCCATCTCGGCGCCGATGGCGATGATCGCGGTGGCGACCAGCACATCCGAGGCGATGATGCGGTCGAGGGCGGAGGGGCCCTTGATGATGCGGTACAGCGCACCCACCGCGCCGGCCGCCATGAGCGCCCCGGCGATGACGATGACGACGATCACGAGCCCGGCTCCTTCCCCGCGGCACCAGCAGCGGTACCCGCACCGGCCTCCCTCTGCTCCTCCGCGCGCAACCGCTCGAGGTCGTCGCGCGACCCCCCGGCGAGGATGATGCGGCGCTCGGTCGCCAGCACCTCCCGCTTCAGCTTCGGAATCTGCTCGAGCGAGGTGACGTTGAGCGCGTGCAGATACAGGATGCCCTCGTCACGATCGAGGTCGAGCACCAGCGAACCCGGCACGAGCGACACCGCCTCGCCCGTGAACGTCATCACGAGGTCGGAGCGGCTGCGCAGCTGCACCGCGATGATCGCGTTCGACGGCCGGTAGCGCGGGTTCACCGCCACCCAGGTGATCTGCAGCGACGCCACGACGATGTCGACGAGCAGCCGCCCGAACAGCACCGCAGCCCACAGCACGTTGAGCCGCCCGCTCAGCCGCACCGCCGGCAGGTAGAAGGTGATCGATACGACGAGCGCCAGCAGCACGCCGATGAGCAGGTTGATGACCGTGAACTCGCCCCAGAGCAGCATCCAGAGCAGCACCAGGCCGAGGAACGGCACGACGCCCGAGGCGATCACGGCCTTCACGGGGTGCCTCCCGGAAAGACCGACTCGACGTAGTTCTCGGGCGTGACGACGTTGATCGCCGCCCGCTGGGTGAGCGAGAACAGCGGCCCGGCGAACACCGTGAGCCCGAGGGTGAGCACGATGAGCCCCGTGGTCGCCCCCGTCATGAGCCTCGAGGTGCGGATGGGCGCGAGGGTTCCCGTCTCGGTGACGGTGGCCGTCTTGGTGGTGCCGCGGTTCGCATCCGGGCTCTCCTGCAGCGACTCGATGAGGGGCGACTCGTAGCCCTCGACCTCGTCTTTCGACCGCCAGAACGCCATGTTCCACACCCGCATGAGGGCGTAGAGGGTGAGCAGCGACGTGACGGTGCCGGCCCCGATGAGCACGTAGACGAGCGGCGACGGGCTCTGCGCGCCGGCCTCGAACAGGCCGACCTTGCCCAGGAAGCCCGAGAACGGCGGGATGCCGCCGAGGTTGAGCGCCCCGATGAAGAACAGCGCGGCGACGAACGGTGCTTTGCGCAGCAGCCCACCGAGCTTCGTGATGGAGGTCGAGCCGCCCACCCGCTCGACGAGGCCCACCACGAGGAACAACGCGGTCTGCACGGCGATGTGGTGCACGATGTAGTAGATCGTGGCGCCCATCGCGAGCTCGGTGCCGAGCGCGACGCCGAAGATCATGTAGCCGATGTGGCTCACCAGGGTGAACGACAGCAGCCGCTTCACGTCGGCCTGCGCGAGCGCGCCGAGGATGCCGATGAGCATCGTGAGCCCGCCGACGATGAGCAGCGGCACCATCAGCGGCACGTCGAAGAACAGCAGCTTGTCGGTGCGGATGATGGCGTACACACCCACCTTGGTGAGCAGGCCTGCGAACACCGCCGTGACCGGCGCGGGCGCCGTGGGGTAGGAGTCGGGCAGCCAGAACGACAGCGGGAACACCGCCGCCTTTACCGCGAAGCCCACGAGCAGCGCCGCGCACAGGATGGCCTGCACGTCGAGCGGGAGGTCGCCGAGCCGCTCCGACAGCAGGGCCATGGTGACGGTGCCGGTGGCCCCGTAGATGAGCGCGATCGCGCCGAGGAACAGCAGCGACGACACCAGGCTCACCACCACGTAGGTGACGCCGGCACGGATGCGCGACCCGGTTCCGCCAAGGGTGAGCAGCACGTAGCTGGCCGCGAGCAGCATCTCGAACCCGACGTACATGTTGAACAGGTCGCCCGCGATGAAGGCGTCGAACAGGCCCGCCGAGAGGATGAGGTAGGTGGGGTGGAAGATCGACACCGGGGTGTCGCGGTCGCGGTCGGCGATGCCCTGGCCCACCGCGAACAGGAGCACGCCGAGCAGCATCAGCGCCGAGACCACCACCATGATCGCCGACAGCCGGTCGACCACGAGCACGATGCCGAAGGGCGGCTCCCAGCCGCCGACCTGCACCACCACCGGGTTGCCGGTGCGGTCGACGTGCGCGAGCAGCACGGCGGCCGCGGCCGTCACCGCGGTGAGCGCCGTGACGGAGATGGCGATCTGCACGCGCGGGTAGCGGCCGAGGATGAGCGTGAAGGCGGCACCGACGAGCGGGATGAGCACGAGCAGGGGGGCGAGGGCGTTCATCGCATCACATCCCTGTCGCGTTCGCTCGGATCGACGTGGTCGAGGTCGTGCTCGTCGTCGTCGTGATCGGCGTCCTCCTCCAGAACCTCGAGCACCGCGGCGTCGTCTCCGCTCAGCCCGGCGTGGAACTGCTCCGCCTGGTCGGCCTCGATCGCATCCTCCTGCTCCTCGTCGCTCATCACGTCGTCGCCCTCGTCGCCGAGGTTCGACAGCCACCACGAGCGGTAGATGAGGGCGAGGATGAACGCGGTGACACCGAAGTTGATGACGATCGCGGTGAGCATGAGCACCTGCGGCACCGGGTCGACGATCTCGGCGCCCGAGGTGCCGTCGTCGATGATGGGCGACGCCCCCGAGCGGCCCGACATGATGAAGATGAGCAGGTTCGTGGCGTTGCCGACGAGCAGGAAGCCGATGAGGATGCGCGTGAGACTGCGCTCCAGCATCACGTAGACACCGGTGCCGTACATCAGCGCCATCAGCACGATGAGGGTGAGTGAGGCGTTCATCGGGGGCCACCTCCTCCCGGAGCGGTGCCCGCGGTGACGGCGCCCTGCTCCGCCTCCTCGGCGACGACGGAGTGGCCGTCGGCGTCGCCGCTGCTGTCACCGTCGCCTCCTCCTCCGACGCTCGCGTCGTTGCCGTCGCCGTCGCCGTCGCCGCCCGCGTCGGCCTCCGCCTGCTGCCGGTCGACCTCGCCGCCGAGGGCCCGCAGGATATCGAGGATGACGCCCACCACCACGAGGTACACCCCGATGTCGAAGATGGTGGAGGTGCCGAAGGAGACGTAGCCGAGCACCGGCAGCTCGGTGGAGAAGTAGGCGGAGGTGAGCACGTCGGCGCCGAGGAAGAGCGAGCCGATCGCGGTGCCGGTGGCCAGCAGCATCCCGACGCCGAGCAGGGCCCCCGGCCCGATGGGCAGCGCTTCGCCGAGCTCGTAGCGGCCGCCCGCGAGGTAGCGCGCGATGAGCGCGAGACCCGCGAGCACGCCGCCCGCGAAGCCGCCGCCCGGCTCGTTGTGGCCGGCGAACAGCAGGAAGATCGACACCACGATCGCGGGGTGGAAGATGAGGCGCACGAGCACCTCGAGAATGAGCGAGCGGTTCACCGGCGACAGCGTCTTGCCGCCCAGGAGCCACGAGTGCTGACGGTCGTCGGGTGCGTCGTCGGAGGTGTGCGGGTCGTTCACGAGCTTCACCCGCGCCGTGCCCTGGCGGCGGCCCTTCGACTCGCGGAGCCGCGGGATGGTGACGTTGCGGCCGGTCACGAACAGCAGGCTCGCCACCCCCGTGGCCACGACGATGAGCACGGAGAGCTCGTTCATCGTGTCCCACGCCCTGATGTCGACGAGCATCACGTTCACGACGTTGAGACCGTGGCCCTCCTCGACGGCGAGCCGGGCGAGCTCTTCCGCCATGCTGCCGGCCTGCCGCGCGCCGGCGGCGACGTAGCCCACCACGCCCATCGTCACACCGACGAGCACGCCGATCACGATGCGGCGGCCCCGGCGCACGGGCCGGTTGTGCTGGGCGATCTTCGGGGGGAGGCGGCGGAGCACGAGGATGAACACGACGACCGTCACCGTCTCCACCAGCGCCTGGGTGAGGGCGAGGTCGGGCGCGCCGTGGAAGGCGAACAGCACGACGAGACCGAAACCGGTCGCTCCCACGAGCAGCACCGCGGCGAGGCGGTGCGTGGCGCGCGCCGCCATGACGGCGGCGACGCCCATGGCGGCGGCCACGAACACCTGCGCCGGGTAGTCCCAGAGCACGAAGGTGCCGGGCCAGGTGCGGTTGAGGGCGGTGGTCGCGCCGAGGCACAGCACGAACACCATGAGGATGGTGCCGATGTACTGCGGCAGACCGCCCTTCTGTGCGAACACGGTGGTGCGGGCGGCGAGCGCGTCGACGCCGCGCACGATGCGCAGGTAGTCGCGGGCGGCGTCGAAGGTGTGCGGCACCTTGCGCTGCAGCCGGGCGAACGGCCGCCGCAGCGCGAAGAGCACGAGGCCCGCCGCGATGATGAGGGCCGAGATGCCGAGCGCCGGCTCGAGACCGTGCCAGAGCGCGAGGTGGTACGGGCCCTCGCCCGCCACGTACGCGAAGTCGTGGGGCACGGTGTCGGCGTAGGGCTCGAGCACCGTGCCGAGCGGGGTGGCGAGCAGGCCGCCCGCGACGGTGGCGGCGGTGAGGATGAGCGGGGCGATGAGGATGAGCGGGTCGGGCTTGTGGTCGGGTGCCGGCTGCTCGGCGACCTGAACCTGCTTCTTCGCCATGAACGTGCCCCAGAAGAACCGGGCCGAGTAGGCGACGGTGAGCACGGAACCGAGGGAGACTCCGACGAGCGCGAGTATTCCCCAGACGGAATGCGACTCGAGGAGCGCGGTGAGCACCGCCTCCTTCGCCACGAAGCCGAGCAGCGGCGGAACCCCTGCCATGGAGGCGACGGCGATGAAGCCGACCGTGGCGAGCACGGGTCGCCGTCGCCCGAGACCGGAGATCTCGCGCAGGTCGCGCGTGCCCTCGTCGTGGTCGACGATGCCGACGACGAGGAAGAGGGTCGCCTTGAACAGGGCGTGGCCGAGCAGCAGCGCCGCGCCGGCCAGGGCGGCGTCGCGCGTGCCGAAGCCGACGACGACGGTGAGGAAGCCGAGCTGCGACACGGTGCCGTAGGCCAGCAGCAGCTTGAGGTCGTACTGCCGGAGCGACCGCCAGGCGCCGAGCAGCATGGTCCACACGCCGAGCGTGACGAGCACCGGGGTCCACCCCGGGGTGTCGGCGAAACCGGGGGCGAGGCGCGCGATGAGGTAGATGCCCGCCTTCACCATGGCCGCGGCGTGCAGGTAGGCGCTCACGGGGGTGGGGGCGGCCATCGCTGCCGGAAGCCAGAAGTGGAACGGGGCGATCGCCGACTTCGACAGCGCACCGGCGAGGATGAGCATGATCGCCGTGGTGACGAGCGCGCTGCCCTCGGGCGGTGTCGCCACGAGCTGCGCGAGCGAGGTGGTGCCGGCGTCGACGGTGAGCAGGATGATGCCGACCAGCATCGCGAGGCCGCCGAAGGTGGTGACGAGAAGGGCCTGCAGCGCGGCACCGCGGCTCTCCTTGCGCGCCGTGTAGTGGCCGATGAGGAGATAGGAGAGCACGCTCGTGATCTCCCAGAACATGAACATGACGTAGACGTCGTCGGCGGTGACGAGCCCGTACATGACGCCGGCGAAGGCGAGCAGCAGTGCCGCGAAGCGACCGAGCTGCGGCTCGCGGGGCGAGAAGTAGCGGGCGCAGTACACCAGGACGAGCGCGCCGACGCCGAGCACCACGAGCGAGAGCAGCCAGCTCAACGTGTCGACGCGGAACGACAGCGCGATCGAGAGCTGCGGAATCCACGGCAGGATCTCGGTGACCTCGCCTCCGTCGAGCACCGCGGGCGCCTGCGTGAGCGTGTACACGAAGGCCCCGGCGGGCAGGGCCGCCACCAGGTAGAACACCCGGGTCGACAGGATGCGCGTGAGAAACGGTGTGAGCGCCGTCAGTCCTGCGAACATCAGCAGGACAACGATCACGCGGACTCCTCAGGTCGGGGAGAGGGCAGGTCTCTCAGTCTACCGTGGCTCAGGCAGACCCGGTCGCGATCTGGGATATCGTCGAAGAATGAAGGTGCTCTCCATCCAGTCAGCGGTCGCCTACGGACATGTCGGCAACTCGGCGGCGGTCTTCCCGCTGCAGCGCATCGGGGTGGAGGTGCTCCCGGTCTACACGGTCACCTTCTCGAACCACACGGGGTACGGCGCCTGGCGCGGCCCCCGTCTCGCGCCCTCCGACGTGCACGAGGTCATCCTCGGCATCGAGGAGCGCGGCGCGTTCCCCGACGTCGACGTCGTGCTCTCGGGATACCAGGGCGACTCGGGTGTCGCCGACGTGGTGATCGACGCGGTGCGCCGGGTGAAGGCGGCGAACCCCTCGGCCATCTATGCGTGCGACCCGGTCATGGGAAACGCCGTGTCGGGGTGCTTCGTCGCCCCCGAGATCCCCGACCTGCTGCGTGACCGCGTGGTGCCCGTCGCCGACATCATCACCCCGAACCAGTTCGAGCTCGGCTACCTCACCGGCACCGAGCCCGCCTCCCTCGAGTCGACCCTCGAGGCGGTCGATCTCGCCCGCGACATGGGCCCCTCCGTGGTGCTCGTGACGAGTGTGGAGCGCCCCGACCGCGAGCCCGACACCATCGAGATGCTCGCCGCCGACGGGGAGGAGGGGTGGCTCGTGCAGACCCCGCGCATCCCGCTCAAGGCGAACGGCTCGGGCGACGTCACCGCCGCCCTGTTCACCGCGCACTACCGCTCCACGGGCAGCCTCCAGACCGCGCTCGAGCGCACGGCGTCGAGCGTCTTCGACCTCATCGACGCCACCCACCGCTCGGGCGAGCGCGAACTGCGCATCGTCGAGTCGCAGGAGGCCTTCGCCCACCCCCGCCTGCAGTTCACCGCCCGCCGCGTGCGCTGATCCCGTAGCCTCGCGCTTCCGAAGGCCTGCGCTTCCGTCGGCGTGCCCGGCTAGGCTCGCGGCATGAGTTCCATCGCGGTGCACGAGGTCGGTTCGCGGGGCGAGGGCCCTTACTCGGTGGCGGTCACCGACGACGGGGCGGTGTGGTGCACGCTGGTGCACGCCGGAGCCGTCGTGCGCGGGACGCCCGGCACGCCCATCGCCGACGGGACGGATGCTGAAGGGCCGGGTGCGCAGCTGCGGTTCGAGCGCACCCAGGTCTCCGTCGCATCCGGTGTCGGGCCGATGCAGAGCTCGCAGGTGGTCGCGGCGGGCGACGACACGGTGTGGGTCTCCGACACCGGGGGCGATGCGCTCGTGCTGGTGGGGCCGGCCGGCGTCGTGCGGCGGATCGATGTGCCGACGCCCGAGGCGCAGCCCTTCGGCATCGCCTCGCAGGCCGACGGCACCGCCTGGTTCACCGAGCTGGGGAGGGATGCGCTCGGTCACATCGATCTGTTCGGGCGCGTCACCGAGTACCCCTCCGGAACCCGGGAGGGCTTCGTGTCGATGATCGCCTCCTCGGGGGAGAGCCTCTGGTTCACGGCCAACCAGGCCAATGCGATCGGCTACATCAGGGGCGGCGACTCGGCGGTGCAGCTGTTCGACATCCCCACTCCGCACTCCGGCCCGGTGGGCATCGTCGTCGGTGATGACGGCGCCGCCTGGTTCACCGAGATCCTGGCCGGTGCCGTCGGCAGGGTGGACAGGCAGGGGCGGTTCACCGAGCATCCGTTGCCCTGGCCGGAGTCGAAGCCGCACGCCCTCTGCGTCGACCCGGCCGGCGGGTTCTGGGTGACGCTCTGGGGAGCCAACGAGCTCGCGCACCTCGACGTCGACGGTACGGTCGAGCTCGTCGACCTCGCCCCCTCGGGCCACGAGGAGCCCCACGGCCTCGCCGTCGACGCCTCGGGAACGGTCTGGGTGGCGATGGAGTCGGGCGCCCTGCTCGCCGTCACCCGCTGAGCGCGGAGCGATCCGACCCCCGTGGAGGGGGATGACCGCCGCGGGGTGCGCTCGCTACCCTCGTGTCATGATCGACGATCGACTTCGTTCCGTTCCCGAGGGTCTCGCCGACGTCACGGTCGTGGTGGAGGCCGATCCGCTCGCCGACATCGATCCCGGCGACCCGTCGCTCGTCGACTATCGCGTCATCGCGAACAACCGGGTGCCGGTCGCTCTCCGTGACATCATGATCGCGCCGGTGCGCACCGGGTACATCGGTGCCGACCGGGTGAAGCCCGACCCCGACCTCGTTCCGCCGAGCGGTGCGGAGGCGGTGCCCGAGGTCGACGTCGACGAGGTCTTCCTCCCGGTGCGCGACGGCGTGGTGCGCTCGCTGGTCTACCGCCCGCGCTCGGCCGCGCCCGACGAGGCACTCCCCGTGGTGCTCTACTTCCACGGCGGCGGCTTCACCGTCGGCTCCTGCGACGACACCGACTACCTCACCCGGCGCATCGCCGTCGAGAGCGGTGCGCTCGTGGTCTCGGCGGGCTACCGGTTGGCACCCGAGCATCCGTTCCCCGTTCCGCTCGACGACGCCATGGACGTCTACCGCTGGCTGCGCGCCGAGGCCGGGCGTCTGGGCGGCGACCCGGGCCGGGTGGCCGTGGCGGGTGACTCGGCCGGCTCCAACTTCGCGGCGGCGCTGCCGCTGCGGGCGCGCGACGAGGGGCAGCCGGTTCCGGATGCGGTGGTGCTGCTGGGTGCGTTCGTCGACTTCCAGGCGGAGCGCTACCCCTCCTTCCAGCGGCTGGCGCCGCGCGGGATCGTCTACGACAGCGCGTTCTTCGGATTCATCCGCGGTGCCTACCTGCCGACCGTGAGCTGGGCGCATCCGTGGGCCAGCCCGATCGAGGGGGAGCTCGGCGCCTACCCGCCCACCTTCCTCACGGCGGGCACGCACGACCCCATCGTCGACTCGGCAGCCGAGTTCGAGGCGCGGCTGCGGGCCAAGGGGCGCGACGTGACGGCCTCGTACCCCGAGGGGCTGCCGCACGGGTACTACTTCTTCCCGGGCATCCACGCCGCCGAGCAGGATGCCGCCTATTCCCAGGCCGCGCTGGTGCTGCGGCGGTCGTTCGGCACGAGTGCTCAGGAGGCGTGACACATGATCGGTTTCGTGACGGCGTTCCTGCCGTGGGTGGTCTACTGGATCCTCGTCGGCAACACGAGCTATCTGCTCGCGGTGTCGGTGGCGTTCGCCGTCGCAGTCGCGCTGTTCCTGGTGCAGCTCGTCAGGCGCGCGCGACCCGGGTCGCTCGAGGTGGGAGGTCTGGTGTTCTTCGCGCTCTCGCTCGTCTCGGCCTTCGTGCTCGACGACGCCGTGGTGGAGCGGTGGCTG